>DATCLC010000024.1:0-15122 GCA_036564135.1 Solirubrobacterales bacterium | reverse complement strand
ACCCGCAGCTACGACATCTTCGTCGTCTACCGGGTGGTCATCGGGATCGGGATCCTGGTCCTGATCGCGACGGGCGCGCGCGCGGCCACGTTCTGAGGGCCCGCGGGCACGGGCGTGAGCCGGCGCGGGGCCGGCCCAGCCGTGCAACCCAACCTCAGGGAGGAAGTTGGAGGCGCGCGACCCGGGGCAGGGTTGAGGTCGCGCGCCGCACGAGATACCGACGTGTCGCCGGACCGGGCCTTTGCCCGGGTGAGAGGATCTCGCGGGCCGCAGTCTGGACCGCAGGGCCCGGGCGGCGGTGAAGATCCGGAGAAAGGTTGTGAAAAGGCTGTGAACGGACCGCCCTCAGGCGCGCCGGCGGCACTACGCTTCGTCGTGACGTGATTGCCGATCACCGAGACGCCGCCGGCGGGGGGTGCGAGCGGCGATGAACCGAGCGCCGGGCCGGGTCGCGATCATCGACGACGACAGCGGCTTCGTCCGGGTCTTCACCAAGCGCCTCGAGGCGGCGGGCTGGGAGTACCGCGTGCTCTCCAGCAGCGTCCCGGTCGACGAGCTCGTCGCGATGAAGCTGAACGCGCTCGTCGTCGACCTCGCCGTGCTCGGCCCCTTCGGCTGGGACTTCCTCGAGCGCGTTTGCGGCATGCTGCCCGACCTCGGCGTGATCGTCTGCGCGCGCGAGTCCACCGTCGCGCAGCGCGTGCGCGGCCTGCGCCTGGGAGCGGACGACTGGGTCAGCAAGCCCGCGCACCCCGAGGAGGTGCTGGCGCGCGTCGAGGCCGTCGCCCGTCGGCGCCGCGCGCGGCTCAAGCCCGACGCTGGCCCCCTCGTCGCCGGCGAGGTGGAGATCCGCCCGGACCAGTTCCAGGCGTTCGTGGGGCGCCGCAGCATCGGCCTCACGCGGCGCGAGTTCGAGCTCCTGCACACGCTCGCCGAGGCCGGCGGGCGCGTGCTCGAGCGCGAGGACATCTACCAGCGCGTCTGGGGCTATCAGATGGCCCACGGCGACCGCTCGGTCGACGTCTTCATCCGCAAGCTGCGCACGAAGCTGAAGAGGCACTCGCCCGCCTGGTCCTACATCCACACGCATTTCGGCGTCGGCTACCGCTTCGAGGCGATCCCCGACGATCCGGCGGCCGCCGAGTCCGCCGAGCAGCCCGCGCCCACCGAGGCCGAGGTGGCCCCCGCGGCCGAGGCCGCGCACGCTCCCGCCGAGCGCGCTTAGCGCCGCGTTCACAAGCCACCCCGATACCCGCCGGCGCGCCGATCCGTGCGCGTTCGGCGCCCCGTTCACACGGTTTTCACATCCTGGCCACGCGCCGGTAACAAGCCGGCGCCGATCCGCTGCGAGCCTCGAAATCGCTCGGGGGCACCGAGTGCGCACGCCCCGCGCACGAGCCAGCTCCAGCCAGCCCCCGAAAGAGGCTCAGCAAGGCAATGAACCACAAGGAGAGCAGAGTGAGAACCAAGGACTGGCTGCTTGCGATCGGCAGCAGCGCAGTGCTGGCGCTCGGCGGCGCCGCGTGTGGCGACGCCGACAGTGACGCCAGCGGCAGCACCGGCAACGGCGGCTCGGAGGAGGTGGCCCTCTCCGGCGAGATCGCCGGCGCTGGCGCGAGCTCGCAGGAGGCGGCCAAGGAGGCCTGGATCGCCGGCTTCCAGGAGCAGCACCCGGACGTGACGATCTCCTACGACCCGGTCGGATCCGGCGGCGGCCGCGAGCAGTTCATCGCGGGCGGCACCCAGTTCGGCGGTACCGACTCGCCGCTGGAGGGCCAGGAGCTCCGGGACGCCAAGGATCGCTGCGCTCCCGGCGAGCTCATTCAGATCCCCGTCTACATCTCGCCCATCGCGGTGGTCTACAACCTCCCCGAGGTCGAGCAGCTCCAGCTCTCGCCCGAGACGCTCGCGGGGATCTTCAACCAGGACATCACCAACTGGAACGACCCCGCGATCGCGGCGGACAACCCCGGCGTCGAGCTCCCGGACCTGCGCATCACGCCGGTCAACCGCTCGGACGAGTCGGGCACCACGGAGAACTTCACCGACTACCTCTCCAAGGCCGCGCCCGATGTCTGGACCCACGAGGTCGACGGCAACTGGCCGGTCGAGGGCGGCGAGGCCGCGCAGGGTACCTCGGGCGTGATCGAGGCGGTCACGGCCGGCGAGGGCACGATCGGCTACGCCGACGCGAGCCAGGCCGGCGACCTCGGAGTCGCGCTGATCCAGGTCGGCGACGAGTACGTCGGCCCGACCCCGCAGGCGGCTGCCGCGATCCTCGACAACTCCGAGGAGGTCGCCCCGGACGACTCGATCTTCGCGTACGAACTCGACCGCGAGACCGAGGCCTCGGGCACCTATCCGATCGTCCTCGTCTCCTACGAGATCGCCTGCACCGCGTACGAGGATCAGGCGCAGGCCGACATCGTGCGCGAGTTCCTGCGGTACGTGATTAGCCCGGAGGGCCAAAGGGCCGCCGCGCAGAACGCCGGCTCGGCGCCGATCTCGGAGGCGCTGCGAGCGCAGGTCGAGCCGGTTGTTGATGCGATCGGGGCGGGGTCGTGATCGGTCGCCGGTCGCCGGTCGCCGGTCGCCCGGAAGAGTGACCACGTCATCGTCAGTCGAACGTGCCGGTGCGCTCGCCGTCAGGCGGCGCGCCGGCGGCGCCGGCGATGTGGTCTTCCGGCGCCTCTCCACCGGAGCCGCGCTCACCATCCTGATCGTGCTGGCGGGCGTAGCCGTCTTCCTGGCGGCGGAGGCGCTGCCGGCGATCACGGCGGACCCGGCGGAGCTGCCCGAGGGCAAGAGCCTGGTCGAATACATCGCCCCGCTCGCGTTCGGCACGGTGCTCGCGGCGCTGATCGCGGTCGTCGTCGCCGTGCCGCTCGCGGCCGCCGTCGCGCTCTTCATCAGCCACGTCGCGCCGCGGCGGCTCGCCCTCACGCTCGGCTACGTGGTCGACCTGCTCGCGGCGATCCCGAGCATCGTCTACGGGCTGTGGGGGATCTTCGTCCTGGGGCCGGCGTCGGTCGGCGCCACCGAGTGGCTGGCCGAAAACCTCGGCTTCATCCCCTTCTTCGAGGGCCCGGCCTCGGCCACCGGGCGCACGATGCTGGTCGCCGGCCTCGTGCTCGCCGTGATGATCCTGCCGATCGTCTCCGCGGTCGCGCGCGAGGTGTTCGCGCAGACCCCGCGCCGCCTGCAGGAGGGCGCGCTCGCCCTCGGGGCGACCCGCTGGGAGATGATCAGGATGGTCGTGCTGCCGTTCGGCCGCTCGGCGCTGATCAGCGGCGCGATGCTCGGCCTGGGCCGCGCGCTCGGCGAGACGATGGCCGTCACGATCATCCTGTCGGTCTCGGGCGTGATCACGCTGAACCTGATCAGCTCGGCGAACCCGTCGACGATCGCGGCGAACATCGCGCTCGACTTCCCCGAGTCGTCGGGGCTCGCGATCAACGCGCTGATCGCCTCGGGCCTCGTGCTGTTCGCGATCACGCTCGTCGTCAACATGGCGGCGCGCGCGGTGATCGCCCGGCGCGCCAACGGGGAGGGGTCGTGAGCGCGCCCCCGCTCGACCTCACCGCGGCCGCGGGCGATCTGCGCCTTCGGCGCATCAAGGACCGCGCGGCGACGGCGGCGATCGCGGCGGCCTTCGCGGTCGCCGTCGCGCCGCTCGTCTCGCTGCTCTACGAGGTCACCTCGCGCGGCCTCGCGCGCTTCGACGCGGCCTTCTTCACCGAGACGGCGCGTGGCGTGGTCGGCGAGGGGGGCGGCGCGGCCCACGCGATCGTCGGCACGCTCGTGATCACGGGCGTGGCCACCTTGATCTCGGTCCCGATCGGGATCCTCGCCGCGATCTACCTCACCGAGTACGGGAACGGCCGCCTGCGGCGGGCGCTCACGTTCTTCGTCGACGTGATGACCGGTATCCCCTCGATCGTCGCCGGGCTGTTCGCGTTCGCCGTCTTCGCCCTGATCTTCGGGCCCGGCATCAGGCTGGGAGTGATGGGCGCGGTCGCGCTGTCGGTGCTGATGATCCCGATCGTCGTGCGCGCGTCCGAGGAGGTCCTGAAGGTCGTCCCGCAGAGCCTGCGCGAGGCGTCGTATGCGCTGGGTGTGCCCAAGTGGCGGACGATCACGAAGGTGGTCCTGCCCACGGCACTCGCCGGGCTGGTGACCGGCGTGATGCTGGCGGTCGCGCGCATCATCGGCGAGACGGCGCCCCTGCTCGTCACCACCGGCGTCATCGACTCGATGAACGCCAACCCGTTCGAGGGCCGCATGCAGAACCTCGCCGTCTACGCCTTCAACGAGTACAGGAACCCAGGGGTGATGAAGGAGGCCGCGTTCGACCGCGCCTGGGCCGCCGCGCTGGCCCTGCTGCTGATCGTGATGCTGCTCAGCCTCATCGCCCGAGTCATCTACCGGCGCCATGGCACAGAGCTCCGGTAGGGCAGGAAAGGAACCGCGGATGCCCCAGACGCAGATCGAGGAGAGCATCGAGAACGCAACCCCCCAGACCCCGGAGGTGAGATTGGAAACGGAGGTCGCCGAGGTCCCCCCGCCAGCGCCGACGACCGAGGAGGTCGAGCGGCCGGCGAAGACCGTGACGGCTCGCAACGTGAACCTCTTCTACGGCGACTTCCACGCCGTCGAGGACGTGACGATGACGATCGAGCCGAACAAGGTCACGGCGCTGATCGGCTCCTCGGGGTGCGGGAAGACGACCTTCCTGCGCTCGCTCAACCGCATGCACGAGCTCACCCCCGGCGCGCGCGTCGAAGGCGAGATCGCGATCGACGGGCAGAGCATCTACGCGGAGGGGGTGGACCCGGTCCAGGTCCGCCGGGTCGTCGGCATGGTCTTCCAGGCGCCGAACCCGTTCCCGACGATGTCGATCTACGAGAACGTCGCGGCCGGGCTCACGCTGAATGCCCGCCGCATGCGGAAGGCCGAGAAGGATGAGGTCGTCGAGCGCTCGCTGCGCGGCGCGCACCTCTGGGACGAGGTGAAGGACAGGCTCGACAAGCCGGCGTCCGGTCTCTCCGGCGGCCAGCAGCAGCGGCTCTGCATCGCGCGCGCGATCGCCGTCGAGCCCGAGGTCCTGCTCATGGACGAGCCCTGCTCGGCCCTCGACCCGATCGCGACGCTCGCGATCGAGGACCTGATCCGCGAGCTCAAGAAGCGCTACACGATCGTGATCGTCACGCACAACATGCAGCAGGCCGCGCGCGCCAGCGACGTGACCGCGTTCTTCAACCTGGAGGAGGCGGGCAAGCCCGGCCGCCTCGTCGAGGTGGGCCCGACCGAGAAGATCTTCACAAGCCCCACGGAGCAGGCGACCGAGGACTACGTGAGCGGGCGGTTCGGCTGAGATGGGCGAGCCCACCCGCGTCGAGTACCACGCCGAGCTCCGGGACTTGGAGGAGCACGCGCTCGAGGGTCTCGACCTCGTCGTGGACGCGCTCGACCGCACCCTCGAGGCGACCCGCAACCAGGACGCCGAGCTCGCCCAGGCGGTCGTTGAGGGTGACGACGCGCTCGACGGGCGCTACCTGGAGGTGCACCAGCGCCTGCTCACGCTGATCGCCCGCGAGGCGCCCGTGGCCGGGGACCTGCGCCTGATCTCGGCGCTGCTCCACGTCATGAAGTCGATGGAGCGGATGGGCGATCAATGCGTGAACGTCGCGAAGATGATCCCGATCGCGGGCAGCGACCCGCCGGCGGACGAGCGCATGCTCGAGAACATCGCCGCGATGGGCCTGCAGGTCCGCTCGCAGGTGAGCCAGGCGAAGCGCGCGTTCGCCGACCGCGACGTCGGGCTCGCCCGCGATCTGGTGCGCCAGGACGACATCGTCGACGCGCTCAACCGCGAGTGCTTTCAGATCGCGATCGAGATCGGCGACGAGCCCGATCGCCGCGAGTGGGCGATGACGATGATCCTGGTGGCCCGGGCGCTGGAGCGGATCGGAGACAACTCCGTCGACATCGGAGAGCAGGTCGCCTACGTCGTCACCGGCCTCTTCCGCGAGTTCGACGACGCCTCGCATCCCGGCGCCGCCGGCGCGGCCGGATGAGCCCGGGCCGTTCCCGTCGCTCCGCCTGAGAGGATGGGGGTAGTGCGGTGCGCGGCGATCGACATCGGCTCGAACACCACGCGGGTGCTGGTCGCCGAGCCGGAGAACGGCCAGCTCCGCAAGGTGCTTGAGCAGCGCGCCTACACGCGGATCCGCGCCGACGCGGGCCCGGGCGGCACGATCTCGGACGAGAAGGTCGCCGAGGTCGCCGAGGTCGTCGCGACCCAGCTCCGCCTGGCTCGCGAGCTCGGCGCGGAGCGCGTGCGCATAGTCGCGACCGCGGCGATCCGCGACGCCGCCAACCGCGATCGCGTCGTCGCCGAGCTCGAGCGCGCGGTGGGCGCCGAGGTCGAGGTCCTAAGCCCCGAGCAGGAGGGCCGCCTTGCCTTCCTCGGCGCGACGAAGTCGCTGGGCCATCCCGCCAGTGGCCTGATCGCCGTCGTCGACGTCGGCGGCGGCTCCTCGGAGGTGGTGCTGGGGACGACCGCGGAGGGCGTGCGCGAGGTGCACTCGTTCCGGGTCGGCTCGGGGGCGCTCGCCGAGGAGCTATTGCGCGGCGATCCGCCCTCGGCCGCGGAGATACTCGCGCTCCGGGAGCGGATCGACGACTTCTTCGCGGGCGTCGAGATCACGCGGCCGGACCGGGCCGTCGCGGTCGGCGGCAGCGCCACCTCGCTGGCCACGGTCGTCGGTGCTGTGCTCGAACCCGAGACGCTCGAGCGCGCGGTCCGGCTGTTGGTGAGCGACACCGCCGAGGCCGTCGCCAGGCGGTTCGACCTCGACCCGCGCCGCGTGCGCGTCCTGCCCGCCGGCGTCCTGCTCCTCGAGAAGCTGTCTGAGCTTTTGGGCGTGCCGCTTCAGATCGGCCGGGGCGGGCTTCGCGAGGGCGTCGTCCTCGAACTGGTCAGCGCCTCGGGTTGAGGCCACCACCGGCGGCCGTGGTAGCGTCGGTGGGGGCCGGCGAGATGGATTCGACGCCTCGCAGATCGAGATGGGCAACGCTTGCGGCCGTCAGCGCTGCCCTCGCTCTCGCGGGGAGCGCCGCGGCGGGCGAGCCGGAGCCGATCAAGGGCGCGCCTGGGCTGGGTGACCCGATCCTGCCGCGCTCGGGGAACGGCGGCTACGACGTGCTGCGCTACGAGATCGACCTGCGCTACCGCCGCAACGGCAGCATTCGCGCCAAGACGAGCGTGCTGGCGCGGGCCGACACCGACGGGTCGGAGGGCCTGGGGCCCGCGCTCGGGCGTTTCAACCTCGACTTCCCCGGGCCGCGGATCACCGCCGCGCGGGTCGACAGCGAGCGCGCGCGGCGTCAGCGCAAGGGCCAGGAGCTCGTGATCACGCCGCCGAGCCCGATCCCGGACGGGGCGGAGTTCCGCGTGGTCGTCCGGTACCGCGGCAAGCCGCGGCCGGTGCGCGACCCCGACGGCTCGCTCGAGGGCTGGATCTCCACCCAGGACGGCGCCGTCGCGCTCGGCGAGCCGCGCGGGACGCCGACCTGGGCTCCCGTGAACGACCACCCGAGCGACCCGGCCGAGTGGCGGATCAAGCTGACCACGCCGCGCGGCCTGCTCGGGGTTTCGAACGGCAGGCTGCTGAAGCGCACGCGCGGCAAGCGCACGGTGACGACGCTCTGGCGGGAGGGCCACATGGCGCCGCACGTCGCGCTGGTCGCGATCGGGCGCTACCGGCTCGATCGCCGGGGCCGCTACGTAGCCGTTGCCGACCGCCGCAAAAGGCCCACCGTCATGCGCAAGCTCCGCAACCGGACCAAGCGGGCGATCGCGTTCCTCACCGGGATCGCGGGCGCCTACCCGGCCGACGGGGAGGGCGGGGTGATCGACCCGGCCCCCGTCGGCTACGCGCTCGAGACCCAGTCGCGCCCCTACTACCCGAGCTCGCCTTCCAGGCTGCTCGTCGTCCACGAGGTCGCGCACCAGTGGTTCGGCAACTCCGTCCTGCCCGCGGACTGGAGCGAGATCTGGCTGAACGAGGGTTTCGCGACCTACATGGAGTGGCTCTCGAACGAGCGCCGCGGCGTCCGCGCGGCGCAGCAGCAGTTCAACCTCGAGTACTCGCGCCACGGCGCGGGCGCGCAGTTCTGGAAGCTGCCGCCGGGGGCGCCCGAGGAGCTCGATGAGCTGTTCGCAGCCCCGATCTACGACCGCGGCGCAATGGCCCTGCACGCGCTGCGCGTGACGATCGGCGAGGAGGACTTCGAGGAGCTGCTGGAGCGCTGGGCGAGCGAGTTCGCCGGCCTGCCCGCGACCACGGACGATCTGCGCGCGCTCGCCGAGGAGATCTCCGGCGAGGACCTCGAGGCGCTGTTCGACGACTGGCTCTATCAGCCGTCGAAGCCGGACGCGCCCTGAGCCGGAGTTCACCGCTCTTTCACCGGGAGTTCTCAGGCCGTTAACCGGCCTCGGCTGCGGGGCGGCAAGCATGCGTGCGCCCATCCCCGGCCGGGGCCAGCCGATACCCCATGCAGCGCTACTCTCAGCAGGTGAGTCGAGCTTCGGGATCGCAGGACCGTGGAGCGGGCTGAGCTCGAGCGCGCCGAGCGGCGGGAGGACGTCGACGGCGGGGCGGGGCGAACCGCGGCGCCCGACCTCGAGGACCCGTCCCTCTACTTCAACCGCGAGCTCTCCTGGCTCGACTTCAACGAGCGCGTCCTGCAGCTCGCCGAGGACGAGTCGGTGCCGCTGCTCGAGCGCGTCAAGTTCTGCGCGATCTGGGAGTCGAACCTCGACGAGTTCTTCATGGTGCGCGTCGCGAACCTCGAGGAGCTGATCGACGCGGGCCGCGACGCCCGCGGCGCGGACGGGATGAGCCCGACCGAGCAGGCGGCGCGCATCCACGAGCGCGTCGAGGAGCAGCGCGCCCGGGTCGCCGCCTGCGCCGCCGAGCTGCGCGAGCGGCTCGCCGCGCACGGCATCCGCATCCTGGACGTCGAGGACGCGACTCCGGACGAGCGGCGCGAGCTCGACCGGATCTTCGAACGGCAGGTCTTCCCGGTGCTCACCCCGCTCGTGATCGGACTCGGGCGCTCCTTCCCCTACATCTCCAACCTGTCGCTCAGCCTCGCCGTCCGCCTGCGCGACCCCGAGCAGGACACCGAGGTCCTGGCCCGGGTGAAGGTCCCCAAGGAGCTGCTCGGCCGGTTTCTGAGGCTCGGTCGGGAGGGCACCACGCTGGTCAGGCTTGAGGACCTGATCGCGGCGAACCTGGGCGCGCTTTTCCCGGGGATGGAGGTCCTGAGCCACTCGTTCTTCCGGGTGACGCGCGACACCGACTACGACGTCTCCGACGAGTCGGACGACCTGCTCGAGGCTGTCCAGGAGGAGCTGCGACGGCGGCGCTTCGGCGAGGTCGTTCGGCTCGAGGTCGAGCGCGGGATGGAGCCGCGCCTGCGCGAGCAGCTCGTGCTCGCGATGCGCCTGGAGGACCGGGAGGCGTACGAGATCGACGGCTGGCTCGACCTTTCCGACCTCTGGGACATCGTCAACCTGCCCGGGTTTCCGGACCTGCGCGACCCGCCGCACACGCCTGTCACCCAGCCCCGCCTGCGGGGCGAGAACGGCGACGCGGCGGACGTGTTCGCGGCGATCCGCGAGGGCGACGTGCTCGTGCACCACCCATACGACTCGTTCGCGACGTCCGTGGAGCGCTTCGTCGCTCAGGCGGTCGACGACCCCAACGTGCTCGCGATCAAGCAGACCGTGTACCGGACGAGCGCGGACTCGCCGCTCGTCCCGGCGCTGATCACGGCGTCCGAGCGCGGCAAGCAGGCTGTCTGCCTGGTCGAGCTCAAGGCGCGCTTCGACGAGCAGGCGAACATCCGCTGGGCGAAGAAGCTCGAGGAGGCGGGCGTGCACGTGGTCTACGGGATCCCGTCGCTCAAGACCCACGTCAAGTGCGTGCTCGTCGTGCGCCGGGAGGGCGACGGCGTGCGCCACTACGCGCACATCGGCACGGGCAACTACAACCCGAAGACCGCCCGCATCTACTCCGACCTCGGGCTGTTCACGTGCGACCCGGAGCTGGGCGCCGACCTCGCCCAGATGTTCAACTACCTGACCGGGTACGCGCGCCCGCGCGCTTACCGCAAGGCGCTGGTCGCGCCGCACAACCTGAGCGAGGCGATCCTCGCGGAGATCGACGAGACGATCGCGGCACACTCGCCGGAGAGCCCGGCGCGGATCCGGATGAAGATGAACGCCCTGCTCGACGCGCGGTCGATCCGGGCGCTCTACCGAGCCTCGCAGGCAGGCGTGCGGGTGGAGCTCAACGTGCGCGGGATCTGCGCGCTGCGCCCGGGCGTGCCCGGCGTGTCGGAGAACATCCGCGTGGTCTCGATCGTGGGTCGCTTCCTCGAGCACTCGCGCATCTTCAGCTTCGAGCGGCCCGGCGAGGAGCCTCGGATCTACATTGGCTCGGCCGACCTCATGCCGCGCAACCTCTACAACCGGGTCGAGCTCGTCGTGCCCGTCGAGGACGCGCGGATCCGGGCCGAGCTCGCGGACGTGCTCGACCGCTGCCTCGCGGACAACACCAACGCCTGGGAGCTGCGCGAGGACGGGACGTGGGAGCGCCTGCGCCCCGACGGCGAGCCGCGCTCGGTCCACCGCGAGCTGATCGACCGCCACGCGCAGCGCGCCGCAGAGGCGGGCTGAGCGCCCGCATCGCGAAATAGCGATGCGCGGCACGTCTTTGCCGAGCGCGCGGGTTCGTCAGACTTCATGGGCGTGATCCACGACTCGCTGGGGTGGTGGCTCGCCGAGGCGGGCCCTGTAGAGCCGTATGCGCCGCTCACAGAGCAGCGGGACGCGGATGTCGTCGTGGTCGGCGGCGGCTACACCGGCATGTGGACGGCTTGGCTCGTGCGCGAGCTCGAGCCCGAGGCACGCGTCGTGCTCCTGGAGTCCGGGATCTGCGGCGAGGGGCCGAGCGGTCGCAACGGCGGGTTCGTCAACTCGATGTGGTTCAGCCTGCCCTCGATGCGGCCGCGTTTCGGCGAGGTCGGCGCGCTCGGCGTGGCGCGCGCGGCGCAGCGGGCCGTCGACGAGATCGGCGCCTGGTGCGAGGAGCAGGGCGTCGACGCCTGGTACAGGCGCGGGGGCTACCTGCAGGTCTCCACGACGCCCGCGCACGACGGCGTGTGGGACGAGACCGTGCGCGCCTGCGAGCAGCTCGGGGAGCCGGACGCGGTCCGCGTGCTGAGCCCCGAGGAGGTCCAGGAGCGGTGCGCCTCGCCGATCTTCCGGGGCGCCGCGTTCTTCCCCGGCTCGGCGACGGTGAACCCGGCGCGGCTCGCCCGGGCCCTGCGCGCCAAGCTGGTCGAGGCGGGCGTCGAGGTATACGAGCGCTCCCCGGCGGTCTCGGTGCGGGCCGAGCCGGGCGGGGTGGTGGTGCGCACCGACTCGGGCGGGGTCGTGCGCGCCGGGCACGGCGTGCTGACCGCAGGCGGCGCGCTCGCCCGTCTGCGGCCCCTGCGCTACCGGATGACGCTCACCTCGAGCCACATGGTGATCACCGAGCCCGTCCCCGACGTGCTCGAGGAGCTGGGCTGGACCGGCGGCGAGTGCATCACCGACGGGCGCCACATGGTCAACTACCTGCGCACCACGCCCGACGGGCGCATCGCCTTCGGCTGGGGCGGGGGCCGCGTCGTCTACGGCGCGAACCTGCGCGGGCGCGCCGAGGTGGACCCCTACATCACCCGGCAGGTGATCGAGCATTTGCACCGCTTCTTCCCGCAGCTTCGCGGGCGGCGGATCGAGCACGCGTGGGGCGGGCCGATCGACGTGTCGCCGAGCCATACGCCGGTCGTCGGCACGCTCGACGGCCGCGTCCACTACGGCTTCGGCTTCACCGGCAACGGCGTCGGTCCCTCGCGCATGGTCGCCCGCGCCCTCGCCGGGCTCGCCCTCGAGCGCCGCGACGAGCACACGCGCCTCGCGATCGTCGAGCAGCGCCCGATCCGGGTGCCGCCCGAGCCCTTCCGCTATATCGGCGGGACCATCGTGCGCCAGGCGCTCGTCCGACGCGAGGAGGCGGAGGAGGCGGGCCGCGAGCCGGATCCCATCACCCGGTTCATCGCGTCGATCCCCGACCGCATCGGCATCCAGATCGGCCGCTGACCCGGCCGGCGCGCCCGCAGGGAACCCTCGCTGGGGTGTGGTCCGGGCTCGGGGGGAATCCGGGTGTGCCCGGCGAACCCGCACGTATGCGACGCGTGAACCTGGGCAGGCTCGAGTTCGAGTACGAGAGCGGCGACCCCGCCGGCTTCCGCTCCGGCATGGCGCGCTTCGGCCCCGGATTGGGCGCCGAGATCACGGGCGCGAGCGTGTACGAGCTGCCGCCGGGGCAGGCGCTCTGCCCCTACCACTACGAGTGGGGCGAGGAGGAATGGCTGCTCGTCCTCTCCGGGGCGCCCACCCTGCGGGATCCCGAGGGCGCCCATACGCTCGAGCCCATGGACCTGGTCTTCTTCCCCCGCGGGCCGGAGGGCGCCCACCGCGTCCAGAACGACGGCGACCAGACCGCGTACGTCCTGATGTTCTCGAACGTCACCTGGCCGACGGCGACCGTGTACCCCGACAGTGACAAGGTCGGGATCTGGGCCGCGAAGGGGAGCCCGGACAACATCATGGTGCGCCGGGAGAGCGCGGTGGAGTACTTCGACCGCGAGGCCTGACCATGCTCCTCGACGACGTGCTCGCGCCCGGCCTGCGCGTCGTGTTCTGCGGGACGGCGCTGGGCGCGGTCTCGGCGCGCGTCGGCGCCTACTACGCCGGTCCCGGGAACCGTTTCTGGCTCACCCTCCATGAGGTCGGGCTGACCCCGCGCGTGCTCGAGCCTCGCGAGTTCCGGACAGTGCTGCGCTTCGGCATCGGGCTGACCGATGTCTGCAAGACCCGCTCGGGCTCCGATGCCGAGATCGGCACGGACGGATTCGACGTGCCCCGGCTGCGGCGCGCGATCGAGGACGCTGCTCCGGCGTGGCTTGCGTTCACGAGCAAGCGCGCCGGCCGCGCGGTCCTCGGGCGATCGGTCGAGTACGGCGTCCAGCCCGAGCGGATCGGGCCGACCCGCTGCTTCGTCCTGCCCTCGCCGTCGGGCCGGGCACGCCGCTGGTGGGACATCGAGCCCTGGCGGGAGCTCGCCGGCCTGCTGCCGCCGCTGTCGCCGTGATGGGCGCGGTCATGGCAACATGAGCGGGTGGATTTCGTCGTTCGGCGCGGCACGATCGAGGACATCGATCGTTTGGCTCCGCTCTGGGAGGCGCTGCGCGCGCACCACGCGACGTTGCCGGCGATGCCGCCCAAGCGCGCCCCCAACCGGTCCTGGCAGTACCGCCGCGGCCAGTACCGCACGTGGCTCGAGGAGGGGCGCGGCACCCTGCTGATCGCCGAGCGCGACGACGAGGCGATCGGGTACGCGATGCTCACGACGGGACCGGGCGCGGCGACCTGGGACGTGGGCGAGACCATCGTCGAGGTCGAGACGCTCTCCGTGCTCGCTGCCGAGCGGCGCCAGGGCGTTGGTACCGCGCTGCTCGAGGCCGCGGAGGAGTTCGCCCGTGAGGTCGGCGCGCGCACGCTCGCCGTCGGGGTCGCCTACACGAACTCGGAGGCGATTCGCTTCTACGAGCGCCACGGCTACCAGTCCTTCTACGTGACGCTGCTGCGCACGGGCGTCGGCGAGGAGTAGCGGCCACAGCGGCGCCGTGCCCCGGCGCGCCCATACCCGCCCCGCCCCCGCTTACCCTGGGGACGTGGCACGGCGCACGATCGCTCACGTCGACATGGACGCGTTCTACGTGTCGGTTGAGCTGCTGCGCCATCCAGAGCTGATCGGCAAGCCGGTGATCGTCTCCGGCACCGGCCCGCGCGCCGTCGTCACGACCGCCTCGTATGAGGCGCGCAAGTACGGCGTGGGCTCGGCGATGCCGGCCTCGCGCGCGCGGCGCCTGTGCCCGGACGCCGTCTGGCTGCCGCCGGACTTCTCCTACTACCGCGACGTCTCTCGCAAGGTGATGGCGTTGATGCGCGAGCTCGGAGTGCCGATCGAGCCTGTCTCCCTCGACGAGGCTTACCTGGACCTGAGCGGGGTCCCCGACCCGATCGCCCGGATGAGCGATCTGGTGCGCCGCATCCGCGACGAGCTCCACCTCGACGCCTCGGTAGGGATCGGCCCCAACAAGCTCGTCGCCAAGGTCGCGTCGGACGCCGAGAAGCCGCGCGGGTTCGTCGTGCTCACGCGCGAGCAGGCCGTCGAGCGTTTCAAGGACGCGCCCGTGCGCCTGATCCCGGGTATCGGCCCCAAGACCGCGGCCAAGCTGGCCGGCTACGGCGTGAGGACTCTGGGCCAGCTCCAGCGCTGCACGGTGCCGGGCCTGATCGAGCGCTTCGGCGAGACCTATGGGCGCATGCTGCACGAGCGCGCGCACTTCCGCGACGACTCGCCGGTGACGCCGTACCGCGAGGCGAAGTCGCGTTCGGTCGAGACCACCTTCGACGTGGACATCGACGACCCGGTGCGGATGGAGGAGGTGCTCGCCCGCCAAGCGGATCGGCTGAGCAGGGAGCTGCGCAAGCGCGACCTCGCTGGGCGCACGATCGGCATCAAGGTGCGCCACGACGACTTCACCACCTACACGCGGGTGCGCAGCATCACCGAGCACACCAACGACCCGGAGGTGATCGCCGCGGTCGCGCGCCAGCTCCTGCGCGACAACCCGCCGCAGCGCCCGGTGCGGCTCCTCGGGGTGCGCGTGGCCGGCTTCGCGGACCGCGGGGCCACGGAGAAGCCCGCGGCCCCGAGCCTGCTCGAGTCCGGCTAGCGGGCGCTCACCAGCGCGAGGTGACGACCTTCTTGCGGGTGTAGAACTCGACGGCGTCCTTGCCGTTGGCGTGCAGGTCGCCGTCGATCGAGTCCTTCCAGCCCGAGAAGGGGAACCACGCGACCGGCGCGGCGACGCCGACGTTCACGCCGATCATCCCCGCCTCGACGCCGAAACGGTAGCGGCGCGCCGCCTCGCCC
>DATCLC010000023.1:0-1907 GCA_036564135.1 Solirubrobacterales bacterium | reverse complement strand
GCGAGCGCCGCCGCCTCGGCCTCGCCGCGCTTCATCGCGATGTAGTGCTCGACGAAGTCCTCGCCGAGGTACTCGCGCGCGATCTCGCTGCGCTCGAGCTCGCGGACCGCGTCGGCGAGCGAGGCGGGCATCGCCTCGACCTCGCCTGGCGGCAGCGCGTAGACGTCGTCGGTGCGTGGCGCCGGCGGTCGCAGGCCGTTCTCGATGCCGTAGAGCGCCCCGGCGAGCATCGCGGCGACCGCCACGTACGGGTTGGCGTCGCCGCCTCCCTGGCGATGCTCAAGCCGGGTGGCGGGTGCGCTCTCGTGCACTGCCCGAACCGCGACGGAGCGGTTGTCGACGCCCCAGGTCGCGGTGGTCCCCGCCCACGAGTACGGGTGGTAGCGGCGATAGGAGTTGACGGTGGGCGCGTTGAACGCGGTGAACTCGCGCAGGGTCGCGAGGATCCCGGCGCACGCCGCGGCCATCGTGTCGGAGCCCGCGTCGCCCTCACCCGCGAAGGCGTTGTTGCCGTCCTTGTCCAAGACGCTCATGTGCACGTGCCCCGAGTTGCCCGCCCACTCGGGGTGGGGCTTGGCCATGAAGGTCGCGGTCAGCCCCTGCTTGTTGGCGATCTCCTTGACCGCGGACTTGAACAGGAAGGCGTGGTCGGCCGCCTCCAGCGCGGGCGCGTAGCGTAGGTTGATCTCGAACTGACCGGGCCCCGTCTCCGCGTTGCAGGCCTCGAGCGGCACGTCGAAGCGCCCCATCGCCTCGCGCACCGCGCGCGCGAACTCCTCCTGGCTCGAGGCCTTCACGACGCCGTAGGTGGAGGGCCGCAGGGCGAGCGGGACGAGGTCGGCCGGGCGCTTGTGGCGCAGGGTCTCCTCGGTCTCGCGCAGCACGTAGAACTCGAGCTCGACGCCCACCACCGGCTCGAGCCCGAGGGCGCGGTAGCGCTCGACCAGCCGGCGCAGGACGGTGCGCGGGGCGATCGGCACGTCCTCGCCCGACGGCAGCTTGAAGTCGGCGAGTACGAGCCCGGTGCGCTCGTGCCACGGCACCTCGCGCAGCGTGGAGAGGTCGGGCACGGCGTGGATGTCCGGGTAGCCGTTGCGCTCGGTGGGGAAGTAGGTGGTCGCGTTCTCGGGCTTCGGCACCAGGTCGACCTCGGCGACGTCGATCACGAAGAGCACGTCGCAGAGGTTCACGCCGTGGCCGAGCGCGCTCGGGATCTGGCGAGCGGGCACGCGCTTGCCCCGCAT
Source organism: Solirubrobacterales bacterium (assembly GCA_036564135.1). Lineage (GTDB taxonomy): Bacteria > Actinomycetota > Thermoleophilia > Solirubrobacterales > 70-9 > RSA11. The sequence continues at coordinate 663 of DATCLC010000023.1, read as the reverse complement.
GATCCCGTGGGTGTCCGAGGCGCCCACGATCAGCGTCTCGATCCCGCGCTCCTCGCAGAAGGCGACGCCCCGCTCAGGCGTCATCCCCTCCTGGTCCGCGCGCTCGCTCACCGTCGTCTCGCTCACTCTCCTCCTCCTTGCTGGCTACGAACGGGTCACCTCAAGCTCCGGCGGCGCCCCGATCTCGGGTCGCTCGCCGAGGATCTGGGCCGCGCCGCCGACGGGCACGTCGACGCGCAGCGAGTTCAGGACGATCTCCACGTGCATCTCGGCGATCTCGGGGAGCGTGAGCGGGCCGTCCGGCCGGAACCACAGCGCCACGCCGGTGCACTGCAGGAGGATCGCGTAGGTCGCGACGCGCTCGTCGCGGACCTCGAAATCGCCGCTCTCGATCCCGTCCGCGATGATCTGGCGGAAGATCTCCTCGTAGGAGTCGCGCATCCGCATGATCGTCTCGGCGTCCTCGCCCTCGAGCGCGCGCACCTCCGTGTCGGAGACGAATGCGGCCCGGCGGTGGGTGCCGTGGTAGACGACGTGCACCCAGACCGCGGCGGCGAGCCGGCTGACGGGGGACGAGTGGCGGTCGATCGCGCGCGTCACCTCGCGGGTGAGGCCCTCGAGGAAGCGCCGCATGATCGACTGCAGGAGCGCCTGCTTTGAGGG
>DATCLC010000022.1:0-4932 GCA_036564135.1 Solirubrobacterales bacterium | reverse complement strand
AGCAGACCCGCTTCATCATGCAGGCGGGCGGCTCGGGCGTGATCTACGGGCGCAACATCTGGCAGCGCGAGTGGTCGCAGGCGCTTGAGATCATCGAGCAGATCAAGGAGACCCTGGTCAGCTCGGTGACGCGGGTGCCGTGAACCCCACTGCCGCGTCCGCGATCGCGACGCGGGTTGCGATCGGCGCCGACCTCGGCGGCACGAAGGTTGCCGTCGGGGTCGTCGACGCCGAGCAGCGCGTCCTGGGGCGCTGGCAGGCGCCGAGCGCGGGCCTCGACCGCGAAACCCTCCTCGCGCGGATCGAGGACCTGCTTGCCAGCGCCCTGGAGGCGCACCCCGAGGCCGGCGCGATCGGCCTCGGGCTGCCCTGCGCGATCGACCACGAGCGCGGCGTCGCCCGCAGCGCGGTCAACCTGCCGCTCGCCGACGTGCCGATCCGCGACCGGTTGACCGAGCGGCTCGGCGTGCCCGTGTTCCTAGACAACGACGCGAACGTCGCGGCGCTCGCCGAGCATCGCTTCGGCGCGGCGCGCGGCACGCGGAACGCCGTGATGCTCACGCTCGGCACCGGCGTCGGGGGCGGCGTCGTGATCGACGGGGAGCTCTTCCGTGGGCGCGGCGCCGCCCCGGAGATCGGCCACATCGTGGTCGACGCCGACGGTCCACCCTGCCAGGGCACCTGCCCCAACCACGGCTGCATCGAGGCGCTCGCCTCGGGCAGCGCGATCGGGCGCGAGGCCCGCCGGGCCGCGGAGGCGCACCCCGAATCGGCGCTCGGCCGCGCGCTGGCGGCAGGCGAACCGGTCGACGGCAAGGCGGTCACCGAAGCCGCCCTCGCGGGCGACGAGATCGCGCGCGGCGTGCTCGAGCTGGTCGGCACGCGCCTCGGCGTCGCGCTCGCCACGCTGGCCAACATGTTCTCCCCGGACGTCTTCGTGGTCGGCGGCGGCGCCGCGGCGGCGGGTGATCTGCTGCTCGACCCAGCGCGCACGGAGCTCGCCCGGCGCGCGCTCTCCCCGCACGACGAGATCCCGGTCGTCCTCGCCGAGCTCGGCGCCGAGGCTGGCGTGATCGGCGCGGCGGCGCTCGCGCTCGAGGGCGAGCGGGCGTAGCCCATTCCTGGTTAGGCACTCCCGGGGTTCCATCTCCCGTACGGGCCAAGATGGTTCCGAGATGGAGCCCGGGCCGCAGCCACGCCGGCGGTGGCGCGTAGTCCAGCGCTACGCCCACTTCAGCGCCTTCCTCATCCTGGTCATCGCGACCTACGTCGCCTGGTCGCTGTTGGCCTACGACGGCTGGGCGGGGTTCCTGCTGGTCGCCGTCACCAGCGTCACGGGACTCCAGGGAATGGTCGCGGCCGCTGGAGGGCGCCCGCCCGCGGGGTGGGCGTTCGCGCTCGCGACGTGCGCCTGCGCCCTCGCCGTGGTCGGCGCCCTCGCCGACTCACGACCGTGGCTGAGCATCGCCTCCCTACTCGCGATCCTGATCGTGGCCGTGTGCATCGTCACCGTCCTGCGCGACATCGTGCTCGCGCCTCAGGTGACCGCCGATTCGATCCTCGGCGCGGTCAGCGTCTACGCCTTGTTGGGGATCCTGTTCGCGCACGCGTACGGGGCGGTCCACCACCTCGGCTCGCAGCCGTTCTTCGCGGGCCACCCGGATGCTGACGGCTCCGAGCTCATCTTCTTCAGCTACACGACGCTCACGACCACGGGCTACGGCAACCTCGTCCCCTCCGGGCAGCCGGGCGAGATGCTCGCCGGACTGGAGATGCTCACCGGCCAGATCTTCCTGGTGACGCTGATCGCCAGGCTGGTGGCGGTCTGGAAGCCCGGCGAGCTCCTGCGCGACCGCCACCACACCGGCGATCGAGCTTCCTAGTCCCCTGGACTAGAAAAGTCGATCGCCGCGGCCGGTGATCGAGGTTTCTCGTCCCCTGGACTAGAAAAGTCGATCGCCGGAATCACCCGATCGGGGTGACGGCGCGGACGGCGGTTCAGTCTACGGTCGGATCCTGAGGAGTGATCCGCCGGCGCCGCTCGCGACCGGCTGACGCGAAAGGAGTTGCGCATGAGAGGTGCAGGCCGTGTCGCCTTCGCCGGCATCCTGCTGCTGATCGTCGGCACGATCAACGTCATCTACGGCATCGGCGCGCTCGACGGAGCCAACATCTTCGTCGGCGACACCCGCTTCATCTTCACCGATCTCGACACGCTCGGCTGGGTCCTGATCATCCTCGGGATCATCCAGTTCACGGGCGGGGTCTCGCTGCTCGAGGGCAACGCCTACGGGCGCGTGATCGGGGTGTTCGCCGGGTCGATCGGCGCCATCGGGGCGCTGCTCTCGATCGGCGGCGCCTACCCGTGGTGGAACCTGGGCGTGTTCTTCGTGTGCTGCTGGGTCGTGCACGGGATCATCGTCTACGGCGAGGAGGAGGCCACTGCCCGCGACCTCGAGCGAGACGAGGCACGCGCCACGGCCGCGCCCCCGTCGGCCCGGTCCGCGCACTAGCGTCCGCGACCTCGCCCGGCTAGGCGGTGCGCACCGTGAACGGCGTCCCGCCCGCCGCCCAGCCGGGCGCACCCGCGTCGGGCCGCGGTCACCGTGGTGTCGCGATCGCCCTGGTCGCGCTCGCCACCGTGACCGGCCTGCTCATGGCGTTCGGGATCTGGGCCAAGCGCCAGCTGCTTGAGACCGAGAGCTGGGTAGAGACCAGCACCGAGCTGCTCGAGCGCGAGGCGATCCGCGACGCGGTCGCCGACTACGCCGTGGGCCAGCTCTACGCCAACGTCGACCTCGAGGGCGAGATCGCGCAGGCGCTCCCGCCGCGGGCGGAGCCGCTCGCGGGTCCGGCCGCGAGCGCGCTGCGCCAGGGCGCGGGCGAGGTCGCCCGCCGCGCGCTCGAGGACCCGCGCGTCCAGGCGCTCTGGGAGGACGCCAACCGCGCGGCGCACTCGATCTTCCTGCAGGTGATCGAGGGGGACGGCGACGCGGCGGACGTCGTGACGCTCGACCTCGCCGCGATCGTCGGGCAGATCGCGGAGCGCACCGGCATCCCACAGGGAGTGGTCGACCGGCTGCCGCCGGACGTCGCCCAGCTCGAGGTGCTCGACACGAGCCGGCTTCGCGCCGCCCAGCGCTCGGTCGATCTGTTCGAGAAGGTCGCCTGGGCGCTGGTGGCGATCACCCTCGGCCTCTACGCGATCGCGGTCGCGATCGCCGGGGATCGGCGCCGCGAGACATTGCGCGCAGTCGGCATCAGCTTCCTTGCGATCGGCGTGTTCCTGAGCCTCGCCCAAAGCTGGGCGGGCGACGCGGTGGTCGATGCGCTCGCGGGCACCGCCGCCACCGAGCCGGCCGTCGCGGCGACCTGGGACGTGGCGACCTCGCTTTTGGACGAGATCGCGGGCGCCGCGATCATCTACGGCGCCGGCTTCGTCGTCGCGGCGTGGCTCGCGGGCCCGACCGCCCTCGCCACCTGGATCAGGCGGGCGGCCGCCCCGTACTTCCGCCGACCGGCCGTCGCGCTCGGGACCGCCGCCGTCGTGCTCGCGCTGCTGTTCTGGTGGTCGCCCACACCGGGCATGGAGCGCCTGCTCCCGTCGCTCTTGCTGATCGCCCTCGTCCTGCTCGGCACCGAGATGCTCCGCCGCCGGACGATCGCCGAGTTCCCGGACCGGGTCACGCCCTACTCGGCGGCGGGGCTCGCCCGCACGATGGCGGAGCAGTTCCGGGCCGCCCGGGGCCGCCGCGCGGCCGCTGGTGCCGATGAGCCGGCCGTCGCCAGCGACCGGATCGAGGCGCTCGTGCGCCTCGGGGAGCTGCGGAACGCCGGGGTGCTCACCGAGGGCGAGTTCGCGGCCGAGAAGGCCCGGGTGCTCGCCGGCGGGCCCGCGGAGATGCCGGGAGCCGGATGAGCGGCAAGTGGGGAGTCCTCGCGGTGCTCGCCGCCGCGCAGTTTTTGATGGTCCTCGACCAGGCGGTGATGAACGTCTCGATCTCCCAGCTCGTCGATGACTTCGACACCACCGTGACGACGATCCAGGTGGTGATCGCCTTCTACGCCCTGGTCATGGCCGCCCTGATGATCACCGGCGGCAAGCTGGGCGACCTCTGGGGCCGGCGGCGGGCGTTCATGATCGGCCTGATCGTCTACGCCACCGGCTCCGCGCTCACCGCGGCCTCGTGGAGCGTGCCGACGCTCATGCTCGGCTGGTCGGTGCTCGAGGGCATCGGCGCCGCGATGGTCCTGCCGGCGCTGGTCGCGCTCGCCGCTGGCAACTACCGCGGCGCCGACCGCGCCGTGGTGTACGGCGTGCTCGGCGGCGTCGCGGGCGCCGGGATCGCGGTCGGGCCGATCGTCGGCGGCTGGGCGACGACCGAGCTGAGCTGGCGGGTCGTATTCGCGGGCGAGGTCGTGATCGCCGCGTTCATCCTCCTCGGCACACGGCTGGTGCGCGAGCCGGAGCGCACGGAGGCGCCCCCGCGGCTCGACTGGGTGGGCTCCGTGCTCGTGGCGCTGGGCCTGGGCCTGCTCGTCGTCGGGGTCCTGCAGGCGAGCAACTGGGGCTGGCTGCAGCCGCACAACTCGCCGGTGGAGCCGTTCGGCTTTGCGCTCACGCCCTTCGTGATCGCGGCCGGGGTCCTCGTCCTGTTCGGCTTCCGCGCCTGGCAGCGCCACCGCGAGGAGACCGGCCGCGATCCGCTCGTGCACCTCGGCCTCTTCCGCCGGGGCGCCCTGCGTGGCGGGCTCGCGATGCTGTTCGCCCAAAACCTGATCCTCATGGGGATCTTCTTCACGGTCCCGCTGTACCTGCAGATCGTGAACGGGCTCAACGCCCTCGACACGGGCGTGCGGATGCTTCCGGCGTCGATCGGCCTCTTCGTCGCCGCGCTCGCCGGCTCGAAGCTCTCCGCGCGGATGGCCGCG
>DATCLC010000021.1:0-1600 GCA_036564135.1 Solirubrobacterales bacterium | reverse complement strand
CGCGGCCCAGCAAGCCGACCATCGAAAAAGAAGGGGAGTTCTTTGCGGAACGCCTACCGAACCTTGTCCCTGCCCGGACTCGGGCTGCTGCTCGCGCTCGCCGCGCTCATCTGGCCGGCGGGCGCTTTCGCGCAGGACGAGCTGCCGGACCCGCTCGACCGCGGCGAGTACGAGGTCGCGCGCCTTGACCCGATGCTCGCGGGGCTCGCGACCCTGCACGAGCCCGCCTCGAACGGCGGGCAGCCGACCGGGGCCGCCTCGGAGATCACGCTGCAGGTCCGCGGCACGCTCTACTACCCGGCCGACCGCGACGAGCCGTCGCCGCTGCTCGTCTTCGTGCACGGCAACCACGGCAGCTGCGACTCCGGCCAGGCTCCCGACTGCACGATCTTCAAGCGCAACGACGCGGGCTACGCGTACCTGGCCGAGAACCTGGCGAGCTGGGGCTACGTCGTCGTCTCGCTCGACCAGGACCAGATGATGGCCCGCCAGGACAACCCGAAGGGCAAGGGCATGCACCAGCGGCGCCTGCTGATCGCGGCGCTGCTCGACGCGCTGTACGAGGCGAACGAGGCGCCACTGCTCGTCGACGAGAACTCGAACCTCGGCTCGCTGCTCGTCGGCAAGCTCGACTTCACGCGCATCGGCCTGATGGGCCACTCGCGCGGCGGCGACGCGATCACCGGCTTCCTCGACTACAACCGCATGCGCCCCGAGCCCGGCCGGCGCTACCCGATCCGCGGCGCGATCTCCCTCGCGCCGGTGGACTACGAGCGCCGCGCGCCGTACGGGACGCCGTACATGACGATCCTACCCTGGTGCGACGGCGACGTGTCGAACCTGCAGGGCGCGCGCTTCTACGAGCGCAGCCAGTACGTAAAGCCGGACGACCCGTTCCCGCGCATCCAGTCCTCCCAGCTGGGGGCCAACCACAACTGGTACAACACAGTCTGGTTCGCGGACGGGCAGGACGGCCCCTCGGGCAACGACTCGGCGTGCCGCGACACCCAGCCGAACCACTCGCGGCTCTCCGGTGAGGCGTACCCGGGCGCGTACGTCATCGACAACTCCGACAAGCTCAACCCGGAGGTCAACACGCGCATCTCGGGCGATCCCGAGCGCATGGGCGACCAGGAGAAGATCGGCCTGGCGACGATGGCCTCCTTCTTCCGCCGCTACGTCGGCGGCGAGGGCGCCTTCGACCCGTACATGACGGGCGAGCTGAGCGCCGTCGGGGAGGGGCTGCAGATCCCCGAGTCGGCCTGTCCCACGAGCGAGTCCGGCAAGCGGATGGCGTGCGTGGAGCGCGTCTCCACCAGCTACTTCGCGCCGCCGGACGAGCGCCTGGACGTGATCAGGCCGGAGTCGAGCGACCCGCTGGGGTTGAGCGCGCTCGGCACGCCGCTTGAGGGCGAGGGGTTCTCGAACCCGTACCTGGAGGACGGGGGCGTGCAGCCGCTCCCGCCGACCACGCCGGGCGGCTACGACTGGTGCAACCCCGAGCCGGAGCACTTCGCCCCGGGCCAGCTCAACGTGCCGGGGCTGCCGACCGCTTCCAAGCCGTGCCCGCTGCCGGCGCCCGGCGCGCTCGGCGGCCAGC
>DATCLC010000020.1:0-66713 GCA_036564135.1 Solirubrobacterales bacterium | reverse complement strand
TCGGTGATCGACGAGCAGGTCGAGCGCATCCGCGCGCAGGTCGGGGACGCCGAGGTGATCTGCGGGCTCTCGGGCGGCGTCGATTCGGCGACTGCGGCGGCGCTCGTCCACAAGGCCGTCGGCGACCAGCTCACCTGCGTGCTCGTCGACCACGGCCTGATGCGCAAGAACGAGGCCGAGCAGGTGGTCCACGCCTTCCGCGACGAGCTCGGGATCAAGCTCGTCCACGTCGATGCCCAGGATCGCTTCCTCGAGCGCCTTGCGGGCGTCACCGAGCCCGAGGCCAAGCGCAAGATCATCGGCGAGGAGTTCATCCGGGTCTTCGAGGAAGAGGCCCGAAAGCTCAAGGACGCCGGCTTTCTGGTACAGGGCACGCTGTACTCCGACGTGATCGAGTCCGGCGGCGACGGCAACGGCGCGGCGACGATCAAGTCCCACCACAACGTCGGCGGCCTGCCCGAGGACCTCAACTTCGACCTCGTCGAGCCCCTGCGCCTGCTGTTCAAGGACGAGGTGCGCGCCGTGGCGACCGAGCTCGGCCTGCCCGACCGGATCGTCTGGCGCCAGCCCTTCCCCGGGCCCGGCCTGGGCATCCGGATCGTCGGCGGCGAGGTCACGCGCGAGCGCCTCGACATCCTGCGCGAGGCCGACGCGATCCTGCAGGAGGAGATCCGCGCCGCCGGCCTCTACCGCGAGCTCTGGCAGTCGTTCTGCGTGCTCCCGGTCGTGCGCTCGGTGGGCGTCCAGGGCGACGGTCGCACCTACGCCTACCCGATCGTGATCAGGGCGGTGACCTCCGAGGACGCGATGACGGCGGACTGGGCCCGCCTGCCCTACGACCTGCTGGAGCGCGTCTCCAACCGGATCATCAACGAGGTCCAGGGCGTCAACCGCGTCGCGCTCGACATCTCGTCGAAGCCGCCCGCGACGATCGAGTGGGAGTAGCCCGCTAGGGCTTCACCGCCACCCGGCAACTCGTATCGACCCTGTGCAGTAGCGGCGGGTTGGGGAGCGTGGCGAGGAACTCGTCCGTCGCGTCGCGGGCGCCCTCGTACTCCCCGTAGTCGTCGACGATCAGCACCCCGCCGGGGGTGATCCGCTCGTACAGGTGCTCCAGCTCGTGCTTGGTCGAGCGGTACCAGTCGGTGTCCAGGCGGCAGAGGGCGATACGCTCGGGCGCCTCGTCGGGGATCGTGTCCTCGACGAGCCCCTGGATCATGTGGATGCGCTCGCTGGGGTGGCCTGTGCTCTCGACGAGCGCCCTGACCTGCTCCAGCGGGATGTGCGCGAAGACCGGGTGGGTGGTGATCGTCTCGTAGAGCTCGTCCGGCGTGCCGTCGGCCCACGCGTGCCGGTCGCGCGGCTCGGGTTTGGGGAACTCGGTGAAGGTGTCGAACAGATACAGCTCGCGGTCGGCGGCGCCCAGCTCGACGAGCGTGCTCGCCGCGGCCATCATGCTGCCGCCGCGCCAGACGCCGCACTCAACGATCGCCCCCTCGATGCCGTTGCGCACGATGTGGCGCACGGCGTCGCAGAGGGCCATGATCCGCTCCGGCGGCGTCAGCGTGTAGGGCTGGACGCGCTCGATGATGCGGCGCGTCGCCTCGTCGCAGTCGGGCGGGATGGGCGGCATGCCGTTCGTGGGGCGCACGTCGTACCCGAGCCGCCCAAGGACCCTGGCGCCCACTCGCGCGACCGTATGCCCAACCCGTCCGGCCATCCCGGCCGTACCGTAGTCGACCGCCTGTCAGGCCGCGTCATCAGCCGCGGCGAGGCGCAGCTCGAGCTCGCGCGGCGAGCCCGGCTCGGGGGCGTCCTCGGGGCGCCCCCGCGGGCGGCGATAGGCGAGCGCCAGCAGTAGGCAGAGCAGCGCCGAGGCCGACGCGAAGCCGACCTCGACGCGCCGGAAGACCTCAACCGCCGGCACCGTGTACCAGGCGAGCAGGGCGAGCGCGCACGCGGCCCAGCAGAGCGCTGCCCGGCGCGCCTGCGCCTGCGCGAGCACCGCCTGGTTGAGCGTCGTGGCCGAGAGGTAGAGGCCCATTCCCGCGGCGACGATCAAAAGCCCCGGGCGGTCGTACTCGAACTTCTCCCCGAAGGCGAGCTGCATGAGCGCAGGGCCCGCCGCGGCCACGGCGAGCAGCGTGAGCGCGGTGAAGGCGGCGACCGCGAGCAGGGTGACGCGCACGGAGCGCCTGAACGCGGCGCCCCCGGCGCGATCGCCGCGCGAGCGCATACGGGTGAGGTGGGGGAGGAGGCTGGTCGCGACCGCTTGGAAGAGCACCACGGGGGCGCGCACGACCATCAGCACGTTGAAGATGAACCCGGCCGCCGCCGTGTCCGCCTCGACCCGAGCGAACAGCGGACCGCTGTTCAAAAAGACCTGCTCGCTCAGCATGATCACGAGGACCGCGGCGGCGAATCCCGTTCCCTGGCTGAGGGTGAACTCCGGCGCCGCCTCACCACCCGGCGGGCCGCCCTGCGACGCCGCGAGCGCCTCGGGCGCGCGCTGCGCGCGCCCGAGCCAGGCGAGCGCGAGCAGCCCGATGAGCGGCGCGAGCGCGATTCCGATCGCGATCGGGTCCACGCCGTCCGCGAGCCCGACGGCGACGACCAGGGCGAACGCCATCCGCGCGACGGCATCGAGCAGCACGAGCGCCGCGTACAGGCCGAAGCGGTGGCTGCCCGCCAGATAGCCGCGCGCGAAGAACGCGGCGGCGAAGCCGAGGACCGACGCGATGAGCGCCCAGAAGAACAGGGCGTCACCGTCGAAGAGGTCGTCCTGGATCGGCCCGCGCAGGGCGAACGCGGCGACCGTGAACGCGGCCGCGATGCCGAGCTGGATTCCGGCGGCGGTGCGCAGCACGTGGCCCGTCGGCTGACCGTGGGTGTCGAGCTCGGCGATCGTCCGCGAGAGCAGCTGCTCGACCGGCCGGAAGAGCACCGAGATCGCGATGAACATCACCGACCACAGCACGACGATGCGGCCGTACTCCTCGCGATCGAGCGCGTGCGACGCGAGCGCGAAGAACGCGTAGGTCAAAAGCCCCGCGGCGCCGACCGCTCCGGTGAGCAGCGCGGCCGAGCGTCCGTAGCGGCTGGTGGACGCACCGGATCGACTCATGCGAGCGGCGCGGAATCTATTCGCGGGGGATGGTGCGCGGCGCCGGTGGGGCTAGCTCCAGCGATCCCACTCGCGGACGATCCGCTTGACCTGGCGGACCGGCTTGCCGCCGCCCCACCACCGGCCCTTCCAGATCTCGAAGTGCAGGTGGCAGCCCGAGGCGTTGCCGGTCTCACCCACCAGGCCGATCCGCTGGCCGGTCTTCACCTTGGTGCCCGGCCGCAGCGGCGAGCGCCGCTTGAGGTGGGCGTACATGTAGTCGCGCTTGGTGCCCTTGCCGGAGATCACGATGTAGTGGCCCGCGGCCGAGGCCTGGTAAGAGCGGTAGATGACCTTCCCGCCGCGCGCCGCGACGATCGGCTTGCCGCACCTCGCGAAGATGTCGACGCCCTGATGCCCGCGCCCGGCGCCGTAGCCGTCGCCGAAGTTGTGCGGGGCGCGTACCGGGAACATGTGGCCGCGGAGGGCGAAGCGGGCGTCCTCGTCGCTCGCGACGCCGCCATTGGAGGGGCCGATGCGGAAGCTGTAGCGCCCCTCCTTGGCGGCCTTGCCGGCGTTGGTCATGCCGTTCCACTGGAAGACGTTCTCGGTGTTCGGCTCCGACTCCTTGACCAGGCGGCGCACGGTCTCGCCGGTGTCGCGGTTCACGACCTCGATGCGGACGTCGGTGCGCCCGGGGCCCGCGAAGCGGTACTTGAGCTTGGTCTTCTGCTTCGCGAAGAAGAACGAGTTGCGCGGGGTGGCGGTGGCCTCCTTCAGCTCGAACTTGTCCGACCTCGGGATCGCGTTGACGACCTTGAGCTTGTAGGGCGCCTTCGTGGCGCGGTCGAGCGCGTCGATGACCTTCGGGCGGCCGTCCGCGGCGCCCCGCGGGACCTCGGCCACGAGGGTCTTCTTGGCGCGCTTGACGATCTTGCCCTCGACGGGTCCCTGCTCGCCAGGGAAGCGCACCGACTTCGCCCCGTCGAGGCGCTGGCCGGTGAACTCGACCCGCGAACCCTCGGTCACCTTGCGCAGGCCCCCGCAGTCGCGGATGCAGACGACGTCCTTGACCATGGTCGGGTCGGGGATCGTGAGGCCGCCGCCGCCCATGCCGCCCGTGCCCGCGATGGCGGCGCCGGCACCGGTGGTGAGCCCCGCGATCGCCGCGGCGATCGGGATCAACCTCCAGCTGTACCGTCTTGGCGCTCGCGCCCCAGGCAATCGGGCCTCTCTTTCTTGGAGCCTGCGGGGTTAGCTGTCGGGCTCGCGCCGAAAGAGCGGCGCGGGGAGCGATTCCCTTCGCCCCTGGACGGACCTTCGACGCCCGTCCTCTGGTTCCCCCGCTCCCCGGTCTCCCGGGGACTCGGCAGGTCCATTTGTGGCGCGGCAGTATAACTCTTTGAGCGGACCGTTAGCGAGCGCTTAACGTCGCTAACACGCGGAGTTTGCGGCAATCTCGCCGTCCTCCGAGCGCCCGCTATCATCCTCGGGCCGCGCCGTGGCGCCACCGCCGGGCGCGGTTTTCGCGCGCGGCACGAACGCGCACACGCACACCGATGAAGACCTACGTAGCCACACCCGCCGACCGTCAGCGCGACTGGTACGTCGTCGACGCCGAGGGCAAGACCCTCGGCCGGCTGGCGACCCAGATCGCCGACGTCCTGCGCGGGAAGCGCAAGCCCGAGTACACGCCGCACGTCGACACGGGCGACTTCGTGATCGTCGTCAACGCCGAGAAGGTCGAGGTGACCGGGCGCAAGCGCGAGCGCAAGCTTTACTGGTGGCACACGGGCTACCCCGGCGGGATCCGCAACCGGACGCTCAACGAGATGCTCGAGCGCCACCCCGAGGAAGTGATCCGCAAGGCCGTCAAGGGCATGCTGCCGCGCAACCGCCTGGGCCGCGCCCAGCTGCGCAAGCTGAAGGTCTACGCCGGTCCCGACCATCCGCACGCCGCCCAGCAGCCCAAGCCCCTGGAGATCGAGACTTGATGATCGACGACGAGAGCAACCGCGAGGACGCCGAGCAGCCGACCCCCGAGGACGAGGCCGGGGAGCCGGCTCCGCAGGAGGAGCCGGCCGCCGAGCAGCCCGCGGAGCCGGAGGAGGCCGCCGGCGAGGCTGAGCAGCCCGCCGCCGAGGGCGAGGAGGCTGAGGCCGCAGCCCAGGAGGGCGGGGCCGAGGGGGCCGAGGAGCCTGAGGCCGACGAGGGCGAGGGCGAGGAAGATGAGGAGCGCCGCGGCGACGAGCCGCCCGGCGCGAGCCTTGAGCCCCTGCGTATCGAGGACGAGGATCTCGATCCCGAGGAGCGCGCTCGGCTCGAGGCCGAGGCCGAGGAGCGCGCCCGCCGCGAGGCCGAGGCGACCGCCGATCACGAGGACGAGGAGCCGGTCGCCCGTCCCGCGAAGGTCGACCTCGCGCCTGACACGAACATCCAGGCCACCGGCAAGCGCAAGTCGGCCGTGGCTCGCGTGATCGTGCGCCGGGGCGAGGGCGCCTTCCAGATCAACGGCCGCGACCTGGGCGAGTACTTCCCGCGCCACCTCCACCAGACGATCGCGAAGCAGCCGCTCGTGGTCACGGGCTTCGAGGGTCACGTCGACGTGCGCGTGCGCGTGCACGGCGGCGGGCTCAGCGGGCAGGCGGACGCGGTCCGTCACGGCATCGCGCGCGCCCTCTGCGAGATCGACCCGGAGCTTCGGCCCGAGCTCAAGCGCCGCGGTTTCTTGACGCGCGACGCGCGCGTCAAGGAGCGCCGCAAGGCGGGGCTTAAGAAGGCCCGCAAGCGCCCCCAGTTCTCCAAGCGCTGAGAGCCCTGCAAAGCGGCGCATTTCTGCGTCCTCGGGCAATTGCCTCGCTCACGTACTGCCCATGTACGCTCGCTTCGGCAATCGCCCTGCGTCCTTGAACTGCTTGCTTTCGGGCTCTCAGGGCGTGGTCGGCGGCACGATTTCAGGTAATCGGATGACGACGCTCGAAACCGCATGACGAAGCTGTTTGGAACCGATGGCGTTCGTGGGGTTGCCGGTGAGCGGCTCACCGCCGAGCTCGCGGTCGCGCTTGGGCGCGCCGCGGCGGCCGAGGCGCGCGCCGAGCGCCCGCAGGTGTTGATCGTCCGCGACACGCGCGAGTCCGGACCGATGCTGGAGGCCGCGCTCGCGGCCGGGGTGGCGCAGGGCGGCGGTGACGCGCTCATCGCCGGCGTGCTGCCGACCCCCGCGGCGTCGATCCTCGTGCGCAAGCTGGGCCTCGACCTCGCCGCGGTCGTCTCGGCTTCCCACAACCCGTGGCAGGACAACGGCATCAAGTTCTTCGGGGCCGACGGCCGGAAGCTGAGCGACGAGGCCGAGGAGCGCATCGAGGCGGCGGTGGCCGGCGGGGCGTCGGCCGACGGTGGCACCCAGGTGGGCACGGTCCGCGACCTGCACGGGGCCCTCGACGACTACCTGCGCGCCCTCGAGTCGGCGTTCCCGCTCAAGCTCGACGGGCTGCGGGTCGCGCTCGACTGCGCGCACGGCGCCACCTACCGCGCCGCGCCCGCGATCTTCAGGCGCCTCGGCGCGGAGGTCGAGCTGCTCGGCGCCGACCCGGACGGCCGCAACATCAACGACGGCTGCGGGTCGACCCACCCTGAGGCGCTCGCCGAGCACGTCCGTTTCAACGGCGCCGCCATCGGGTTCGCGTACGACGGCGACGGCGACCGGGTGATCGCGGTCGACGGCGAGGGGCGGGTGCGCGACGGCGACGAGCTCATGGCGCTGATTGCCACCTGGGCGCGCGAGCGCGGCGCCCTGCGCGGCGGCCTCGTCGCGACGGTCATGTCGAACTTCGGGCTGCGGACCGCGATGGAGGAGGCGGGTATCGAGCTCGCCATCACCCCGGTCGGCGACCGGCACGTGGCCGCCGAGCTCATCGAGCGCGGCTGGAACTTCGGCGGGGAGCAGTCCGGGCACCTGATCTGGAGCGATTTCTCGCCGACCGGCGACGGCATCGCCGCTTCGCTGCTCGCGCTCCAGGCCCTTGACGGCCGCGACCTTGCCGCTGCGATCCCGATGACGCGCCTGCCCCAGTCGCTCGTCAACGTGCGCGTGGGCGACCGCGAGGCCCTCGCCGGCGCCGAGGCCGTGTGGGCAGCGGTGGAGGCCGAGGAGGCCAAGCTCGACGGCCGTGGCCGCGTGCTCGTGCGCCCCTCCGGCACCGAGCCCTTGGTGCGGGTGATGGTCGAGGCGCCGACGCAAGACGAGTGCGACGCCGTCTGCCGGCGGCTGGCGGCGGTCGTCGAGCGCGAGCTCGCCTGAACCCCGCTTGGTTACACGCTTCCCAGGCCCTGAGCCCACAGTCCCGTACCCTGTAGCGCCAGATGTGCGGAATCGTCGGATACGTCGGAAAGCGACCGTGCCGCGATCTGCTCATAGCGGGGCTTGAGAAGCTCGAGTACCGGGGCTACGACTCCGCGGGCATCTCGCTCCTGCAGGACGGGCGCATCGAGTCCGTGCGTGCCGTCGGCAACCTCGCGAACCTGCGCGAGGCCGTGAGCCGGGACGACCGCGTGGGCGGCGGCGGCGGGGTAGCCGTGGCCGCGCCCCCGGCGACGATCGGGCTCGCCCACACGCGCTGGGCGACGCACGGGCGCGTCACCGAGGAGAACGCCCACCCGCACGGCGACTGCACGGACGAGGTCCACATCGTCCTCAACGGCATCGTCGAAAACCACAACGAGCTACGCGAGCAGCTCCGCGCCGAGGGGCACACGTTCACCTCCGAGACCGACGCCGAGACGGTCGCGCACCTGATCGAGAAGCACTACGACGGTGATTTGACCCGCGCCGTGCAGAAGGCGTTCGCCGATTTGCGCGGCCACTACGCGTTCGCCGCGATGCACGCCGACCACCCGGACACGCTGGTCGCGGCGCGCCAGGAGTGCCCGCTGATCGTGGGGCTCGGCGAAGAGGAGACGTTCGTGGCCTCCGCGATCCCCGCTTTCCTCGCGGAGACCCGCACCGCCCTGGTCATCGAGAACGGCGAGATCGTCACGATCACGCCGGACGGCGCGACGATCATCGATCCCGACGGCAACGAGGTCACGGACCGCGAGGTCGACGAGGTCATGTGGACCGAGGAGGACGCCGAGAAGGGCGGCTTCCCGACGTTCATGCTCAAGGAGATCCACGAGCAGCCGGACGCGGTCGCCGAGACGATCGCCGACCGGCTCGCGGGCGAGGACCGAGTGGACCTCTCCGAGCTCGATCTCAGCGAGGACTTCATCGTCGGGCTGCGGCGGATCGTGATCGTCGCCTGCGGCACGAGCTACCACGCGGGGCTCGTCGGGCGCTACGCGATCGAGCGCTGGGCGCGCATCCCGGTTGACATGGACATCGCGTCGGAGTTCCGCTACCGCGAGCCGGTGCTCGACCGCAACGACCTGGTGATCGGCATCACCCAGTCCGGCGAGACCGCGGACACGCTCGCCGCGATGCGGCTCGCCCGCGAGCGGGGCGCGCGCGTGATGGCGGTGACCAACGTGATGGGCAGCCAGGCGACGCGCGACGCCGACACCGTGCTGTTCACGCGCGCCGGCATCGAGATCGGCGTCGCGGCGACCAAGACGTTCACGAGCCAGGTGGCGGCCATGTACCTGTTCGCGCTCTGGCTCGCGCAGCAGCGCGGGACGCTGCCGGCGGACGAGATCGCCGAGCTCATCCGCCAACTCAAGACCATGCCCGGCCGCATCAAGGAGACGATCGCCTCGACCGACGGGCGCGTGCAGGCGATCGCGCGCGCCGAGCACAAGGGGCGCTTCTTTTTGTACCTGGGCCGCAACATCGGCCTGCCGGTGTGCCTGGAGGGGGCGCTCAAGATGAAGGAGATCTCCTACATCCCCTCCGACGCCTACGCGGCGGGCGAGATGAAGCACGGGCCGATCGCCCTGCTCGACGAGGAGACGCCGGTCGTCTGCGTGGCGACCGACAGCCCGATCCTCGACAAGGTGCTCTCGAACATCGAGGAGGTGCGGGCCCGCGGCGCCGACGTCGTCGCGATCGCGACCGAGGGGTCGCAGCGCGTAGCCGACGTCGCCGACCTGACGATCTTCGTGCCGCGCACGGATTGGGTGCTGCAGCCGATCCTCGCGGTCATCCCGCTGCAGCTGCTCGCCTACTACGTCGCGCGCATGCTGGGGCTCAACGTCGACCAGCCCCGCAACCTGGCGAAGACCGTCACGGTCGAGTAGCTTGCCGCCGCCGATGTCCTCCCGCAGATCCCTTGTGCTTGCGTCCGCGCTTGGCGTGCTCGGCTTCTCCGCTTGCGGCGGCGACGAGGCCTCCGGTCCCGCGTCGTTCGTGCCAGCGGACAGCCCCCTCTACATCGAGGCGCGCGTCCAGCCGACCGACGAGCAGCGCAGCGCCCTGGAGGAGCTCGCTGGCCGCTTCACCGAGCTGCCGATCGTCGGCGAGGTCGCCGATCCGTTCGACCTCCTTGAGCAGGAGCTCGACCGGGCCGCGAGCGACGCCGGGGTGGACTTCAGCTTCTCGGAGGACGTGGAGCCATGGCTCGGCGAGTGGGGCGCGATGGCTGCATCAGCCGAGGCGCTCGCGCAGTCCGAGGGCGATGAGGCCGACCAGGGCTTCGTGTTCGCCCTCGAGGTGAGCGACGCCGACGCAGCCCGCGACGCGCTGACCCGGTTCGGGGAGGGCGGCGAGGACCTCGAGGTCGCCGAGTTCGCGGGTGTCGAGGGGATCGCCGGCGACGATTTGTATGCGGCCGTGGTCGACGAGGCGCTCATCGCCGCGCCCACCGAGGAGGACTTCCAGGCCGCCCTCGACGCGAACGACGGCGACTCGCTCGGTGATTCCGACGGGTTCGACGAGGCGTTTGGGGAGCTGGACGCCGGCGAGGCGATCGCGCGGGCCTACGTCGACTTCGGCGCCGTCATGGAGGCCACGGCGGAGGCCGAGGGCGAGTTTGAGGACCTCGAGATCGTGCGTGGACTGATTCCCGAGCTCGATGGGCCGATCGGTGCGGCGCTGTTTGTGCGCGACCACGGCGTGACGCTCGACGTGTCCGCGCCCGGGGAGGCGGCTGGAAGCGCCGAGGCGCTGCGCGCGGTCTCGGCCGATGCGGTGGCGGCGATCGGCATCGCCGACCTCGGCGCGCGCCTGCGCGACGGCGTGGCGCGGATCGAGCGGATCGGCGCGGAGCTCGGCGAGTTCTCCGAGGGGCAGCTCGCGAGCGCGTTCCAGGGGCTTACGGGTGTGTCGCTCGACGACGCGGCCGCCGCCCTGGGCGACGGCGTCCTCGAGCTCCAAGGCCAGCTGTCCGACGCGTTCGCCGTTCAGCTGCGGGTCGACGCCGACGATGGCGGGACCGTCGAGTCCCTGTTGAACGGACTCCAGAACTTCCTCGAGGCGGACGAGAGCACGCGCGTGGGCCCGCCGCTCGCGGGCGACGCGGGGTTCTCCGCGCAGCCGCGCGGGGACGCGGGCGAGGGGAGCCCGATCAAGTTCATCGGCGCGGAGACCGACGGCGAGACGGTCACCGCGACCGTGGCGAGCGACATCGATGAGGCGCGCGCGGCGATGGAGGCCGATGGCGAGGCGCTCGCCGACGATCCCGGCTTCCAGGCCGCCGCGGAGGCGCTCGGCGACGGCTTCGAGCCGTCCGCGTTCGCTCGCCCTGGCGCGCTGCTAGAGAGCGTCCTCGGCGGGGCCTCGGCGCTCGACATCGTCACGGGCGGCTCGCTCGAGGACGCGATCCCGGGCTTCCTCGCGGGGAAGCTCAGCTGGCTCGCCGCCGGGATGCGCGGCGAGGGCGAGCGCGTGGTCACGCGCATCGTCGTCGGCGTGGAGTGAGGGGCCCATGCCCGTCGGCTTCGACCTGATCGAGATCGAACGGGTCGAGCGGGCGCTTGAGCGCCGCCCCGGGCTGGCCGAGCGCGTGTTCACGCGGACGGAGCTCGAGGCGTGCCGGGCGCGGCCGCGGCCCGGGCGACACCTCGCCGCGCGGTTCGCCGCCAAGGAGGCCGCGCTCAAGGCGCTCGGACTCGGCGGCATGCGGCTGCACGAGGTCGAGGTCGTCGGCGGGGGCGAGGAGCCGCCGCGGCTGGTGCTGCACGGGTCGGCGCGCCGGGCGGCCGAGGAGCAGGGCGTCGAGCTCAGCGTCTCGCTGACCCACTCGCGGGAGCTGGCGGGCGCCGCGGTGCTCGCCGAGCGCCGCCCGCCGGGCTGACCCAGGGCGGCGCGTCGGTACGCTGCCGCTCGATGGATCCCTGGCTGCGACCACTCTTCGACGCCGCTGGCATGCGCGCCGCGGACGCGTGGGCGATCGACGAGCAGGGCGTGCCCTCGCTGCGCCTGATGGAGGCGGCGGGCCGCGCGCTCGCCGACGTTGTGCGCGAGCTCGCGGGCGAGGGGCCGATCCGGGTGGTCTGCGGCAAGGGGAACAACGGGGGCGACGGCCTGGTCGCCGCGCGCCTGCTGGCCGAGCTCGGGTTCGACGTCGACGTCCTCCTGCTGTGGCCGGCGGATGAGCTCAGCCCCGACGCGAGCGCGAACCTAAAGCGGCTGCCGGTGAGCCCGGTCCAGCTCGACCCCGGCCACGCCGCGAGCGCGCTCGCCGGCTCCGGGGCGATCGTCGACGCGATCTTCGGAACGGGCTTCGCCGACGCCCCGCGCACGCCGGCGAGCGAGGCGATCGAGGCCATGAACGCGGCGGGCGCGCCGGTCGTCGCGGCCGACATCGCCTCGGGCGTCGACGCCTCCACTGGCGAGGTCGAGGGCGCGGCGGTGCGGGCGAGCGCGACCGTGGCGTTCCACGCGGCCAAGCTCGGGCACCGCATCGCGCCGGGCAAGGCGCACACCGGCGCCCTGCGCGTGGCGCCGATCGGGATCCCGGATGGGGCCCCGGCGCCCGCCGCGGCGGGGGAGATCACCGACGAGGTGCTCGCGGGCCTGCCGCGCCGCGGCCCCGCCTCGACCAAGTTCACCTCGGGCCAGGTGATCGTGCTGGGCGGATCGCGGGGACTCACCGGGGCGGTCTGCCTGGTCGCAAGCGCGGCGATCAGGGCGGGCGCGGGTTACGCGACCGCTCTGGTTCCGGCGTCGCTCGAGCCGATCCTCGAGGTGAAGCTCACCGAGGTGATGACGCGGGCGCTTCCCGACCGCGGCGGCACGCTGGCGGGGGAGGCGGCCGATGACGCTCTCGCCGCGGCCGAGCGCGCGGACGCGCTCGTCGTCGGCCCGGGGCTGGGCCGCAGCGAGGGCGCGTTTGCTGTCGCGCGCGCGGTCGCGAAGGCCGCCGCGGCGCCGCTCGTCCTCGACGCCGACGGCCTCAACGCGCACGCCGGGGCGCTCGAGGCGCTCGCCGACCGCGAGGCGCCGACCGTGCTCACCCCGCACGCCGGCGAGCTCGCGCGGCTTTTGGGAATCGAATCCGCCGAGGTGAACGCCCGGCGCCTGGAGTGCGCCCGGCGGGCGGCGGCCGCGGCGCGGGCGATCGTCGTGCTCAAGGGCGACGACACGCTGGTGGTGGACGGCCGCTCGGACGCCGTCGCCGTCTCCGCCCTGGCGAGCCCGGCGCTGGCCACGGCCGGCACCGGGGATGTGTTGGCCGGCACGATCGGGGCGCTGATCGCGCGCGGCGTCCCGCCGCTGCGGGCCGCCTGCGCGGCCGTGCACGCGCACCAGCGCGCGGGCCGGATCGCCGCCGACCGCGTGGGGAGCGCCGAGTCGGTGATCGCGACGGACGTCGTCGCGGCGTTGCCGGAGGGCCTGCGCGAGCCATGAGGCGGGCCGTCGCACGCGTCGACCTCGGCGCGGTCGAGCACAACTGCGCGCGGCTCGCCGAGCTGATCGCGCCCGGCTCCAGGCTGTGCGCGGTGGTGAAGGCCGACGGCTACGGGCACGGCATGGTGCCCGTCGCCAAGGCGGCGATGCGCGGCGGTGCCGCCATGCTCGCGGTCGCCACGGCGGGCGAGGCGGAGGAGCTGCGCGCCGCGCTTCCCGACGCGCCGATCCTGACGATGGGGGCGCTCTCGCGGTCGGAGGCGGAGCGCGCGCTCGCCGCGCGCTCGGAGATCACGCTCTGGCGCGAGGGGTTCCGCGAGCAGCTCTCGAAGCGCGCGCGGGAGCTCGGCGTGCGCCCGCGCGTCCACGTCAAGTACGACACGGGGATGGGCCGCCTGGGCGAGCGCGACCCTGACGCGGTGCTCGCGCTCTGCGACGCCGCCGCCGACGACGACGCGCTCGAGCTGGCCGGCCTGTGGACCCATTTCGCGACCGCGGACGAGCGCGGCGACGAGTTCTTCCCCGCGCAGCTTCGCGCCTTCGCCGAGCTCGCCGAGCGGGTCCGAGAGCGCCATCCGGGCGTTCTGCTGCACGCGGCGAACAGCGCGGCGACCCTGCGCGAGCCGGCGTCGCGCTTCGACATGGTGCGCTGCGGCGTCGCGATCTACGGGCTCGACCCGTTCGGCGTCGACCCCGCGGAGTACGGGCTGCGCCCGGCGCTTGAGCTGCGCAGCCACGTCGCCGACGTGAAGGCCTTCCCGGCTGGCGCGTCGGCGGGGTACGGCCGCACCTGGCGCGCGCCGCGCGACACCAACGTCGCCGTCGTGCCGATCGGCTACGGCGACGGCTGGCGGCGCGGCCTCTCGAACAAGGCCGACGTGCTGATCGGCGGCCGCCGCTACCCGATCGCGGGCACGATCTCGATGGACAATCTCACGGTCGACCTTGGGCCGGAGACGACGGTGAGGCCGGGCGACGAGGTCGTGCTGATCGGCCGCCAGGGCGACCAGGAACAGTCCGCCGAGAGCCTCGCGCGCGCCCTGGGGACCATCAACTACGAGATCACCTGCGCGGTCTCCCCGCGGGTCCCGCGCGAGTACGTCGGCGGCGAGCCCGGATGAGCGCCAGCCGGCTCAGCGCCGCCGAGGCCGTCGGCGTCGCCCGGCGCGTGCTCGCCGGCGAGCAGGGGGTCTGGATCGTCGGCGGGGCGGTGCGGGACGCGCTTTTGGGACGGGAGGTGCTCGACGTCGACCTCGCCGTGGAGCCGGGCGCCGAGGAGCGCCACGCCCGGGCGATCGCGCGCGCTTGCGGCGGCGCCGCGTTCCCGCTCTCCGAGGAGTTCGGCACGTGGCGGGTGGTGGCGCCGGGCGGTACCTGGCACCTCGACGTCACGCGTCTGCGTGGCGACGCGATCGAGGCCGACCTGCGCGGCCGCGACTTCACGATCAACGCGATCGCCGTGCCGCTCGCCGACCCCGAGGGCGAGCTCGTGGACCCGACCGGGGGCCGTTCCGACCTCGAGGCGGGCGTGGTGCGCGCGGTGAGCCAGCGCAGCTTCGCCGACGACCCGCTGCGCATCCTGCGCGCTGCCCGGTTCGCCTCGGCGCTGGGCTTCCGGATCGAGTCCGGGACGGTCGCGCTCGGCAGGGCCGAGGCGTCCCGCGCCGGGGAACCCGCGGGGGAGCGGCAGCTCGCCGAGCTGCGCCATCTGCTCGCGGGCCCCGATCCGGCGCGCGGGATCGAGCTGCTGGATGAGCTCGACGCACTGCCCGCGGCGCTGCCGGAGATCGCCGTGCTGCGCGGGGTGGGGCAGAACCCGAACCACCACCTCGACGTCTTCGGGCACACGCTTGAGGTCCTGCGCCAGGCCGTGGCGGTCCAGGCGGACCTCGACCGCTTCGCGGGCCAGGCGGCGGAGGGCGCGCGGGAGCTGCTCGCCGAGCCGCTGGCCGACGAGTTCACCCGGGGCATGGCGATGCGCTTCGGGGCGCTGCTCCACGACGTCGGCAAGCCCGCGACGCGCGGCGAGCACTCGGGCTACGTGACGTTCATCGGCCACGACCGCGTCGGTGCCCAGATCGCGGGCGAGTTGCTGCGCCGGCTCAAGGCGAGCCGGGCGCTCACCCGGTACGTCCAGGGGCTGGTGCGCCATCACCTGCACCTCGGCTTCCTCGTGCACGAGCGGCCGCTGTCGAAGCGCGCCATCTACGACTACCTGGCTCGCTGCGGCGACGTGGCGCCCGACGTCACTCTGCTCACCGTCGCCGACCGCCTGTCGGCGCGGGGCAGCGGCTCGGTGGCTTCCCCGGAGATGATCGAGGCGCACCTCGAGCTCGTGCGCGAGGTGATGCCGGCCGCGCTCGACTGGCACCGCCAGGGGCCGCCGCGTCTGCCCTTGCGCGGCGACGAGCTCGCCGCCGAGCTCGGGATCGAGGAGGGGCCCGAACTGGGACGGCTGATCGAGGAGCTGCGCGCCGCCGTCTACACAGGGGAGGCGACGACGCGTGACGAGGTGATCGCGCTCGGTCGGCGGCTCGCGGATGGCGCGCCCGAGGACGCCGAGTGAACTAGGCTCTCGGCGTGGCCGAGGAATGCATTTTCTGCAAGATCATCGCCGGTGAGCTGCCGGGCGAGATCGTCGATTCCGACGAGCGGACGGTCGCCTTCATGGACATCAACCCGGCTACCCCGGGGCACGCGCTGGTGGTGCCGCGCGCTCACTCGACGGACCTCATGGACATCGCCGACGAGGACCTCGAGGCTACGATCGTCGCGGCGCGGCGACTGGCGCGGCGCATCGAGGCCGCGCTCGATCCCGACGGATTCAACATCCTGAACGCCTGTCGCCCGGCGGCCTGGCAGACCGTCTTCCATTTCCACCTGCACGTGATCCCGCGCTACGAGGACGACCCCCTGAAGCTGCCCTGGATCCCGCGCGGAGCGGAGGAGGGCCAGATCGCCGCGGTCGCGGAAAAGATCCGCGCCGCGGGCGCCTGAGGCGCGGATGGCGCCGATCACGGTCAGCTTCGACGGCGACGTCGCCGTCATCACGCTCTCCAACCCGCCGCTCAACCTGTTCGGCGCGGACGCCTTCGACGCGCTCGATGAGGCCGTCGCCGAGATCGAGCGGTCGAGCACGCGCGCCGCGGTGTGGCGGGCGGACGGCGAGATCATGAGCGGCGGGGTGGACGTCAAGGTCTTCGACGAGGCCGTGCAGCGCGGCGATGGGTTCCCGTCGCTGCTCGGGCCGATCCACCGGCTCGAGGCGCTCGAGATCCCGACCCTGGCGCTCTGTCACGGCGTCTGCCTGACCGCCGCGTTCGAGGTCGCGCTTGCCTGCGACATGATCTGGGCCGCGGAGTCCGCGCGGTTCGGTCTCGTCGAGCGCGTGGTCGGGCTCACCCCCGGCGCGGGCGGGACCCAGCGCGTCGCCGAGCGCGCCGGCCCGGCGCGGGCGCGCGAGCTGGTGATGAGCGGCCGCCTCTACGACGCCGCCACCCTCGAGCGCTGGAACGTCGTCAACCGGGTCGTGCCCGACGACGAGCTCCTCGAGAAGGGCATGGCGTTCGCGCGCGATCTGGCGGCCGGGCCCACCCGCGCGCACGCCATGACCAAGCGCATCGTGCGCGCCTACCTCGACGGCGGCGTCGCGGCTGCGGACGAGATCACACCGGGGGTGTTCTCCGAGCTGTTCGAGACCCAGGACCTGCAGCGTGCCGTGCGCAGCTTCCTCGAGGAGGGGCCTGGCAAGGCCACGTTCGAGGGCCGCTGAGGGGTGTGCGCGAACGGGAGCCGCTGCTAGGCTCGTCGCCCGCATGGCGAAGGAAGAGAAGATCGAGATGGAGGGCGAGGTCGTCGAGGCCCTGCCCAACACGATGTTCAAGGTCAGGCTCGACAACGGCCACGAGGTCCTCGGGCACATCTCGGGCAAGATGCGCCGGCACTACATCCGCATCCTCCCGGGCGACCGCGTGAAGATCGAGCTCTCGCCCTACGACCTGGACCGCGGCCGCATCACCTACCGCTACAAGTAGGCCGGCGCGCCCGGGGAGCGCGCCCGGGGCCTCGTCACCCCAACCTTGACCGTGCGCCCAGCGCACGCGATCGACTTTTCTCGTCTCGTGGACTAGGAACCTCGATCGCGTCGCCCGCGCCTGATCAGTCCGCCATCCGCCGTATGCCGCGGAGGGCGAACGCGGCGAGCACGGCCACGAGCGCGACGATCGTGACGAGGCCCGGCCAGGTCTCGTGCCAGGTGACCGTGCCGAGGAATCCCTGGCGCACCATCTCGAGCACCTGGGTCACCGGGTTGATGGTGGCGACGGTGTGCAGCCAGCCCTGGAGGTGTTCGCGCGGGGCGTAGGAGGTCGTGCAGAGCACGAGGACGAACATCCCGGCCTGCATCAGTGGCGCCGCCGACTGCGTGCGAAAGCGCAGCGCGAGCGCGCATCCCCAGCAGGCGGCCGCGGTGGCCAGACCCATTACGCCGATGATCGCCAGCGCGAGGCCGTCGAATCCCGGCCAGCTCACGCCGATCGCGAACCCGACGGTGAGCAGGACCGCGGCCGGGATCAGCGCGCGCAGCGCCGCAGAGAGGACCGTCCCGGCGAGGATCACCGGGCGCGGGGCGGGGGAGGCGAGCAGGCGGTCGAACCAGCCCGCCTCGATGTCGCGCGCCAGATTGACGCCGGTGGCGGCGCCCGTGAACCCCGAGCCCTGCAGCAGCGAGACGCCGATGATGAAGCTCTGGTAGTCCTCGGTGCCGAAGCCGCCGAGCTCGGTGAGCTCTCCGAAGACGGCGGTGAGGCCGAGGAAGAAGATCGTGGGTGCCAGCACGCCCGGAATCGCGGCGCCGGGCACGCGGAGGATCTCGTTCATCGCGCGCCGCACGAGCACGGCGACCATCGGCCAGTGGATCGCGAGCGCCGGGTTCATCCGAGCCGCAGCCTCCTGCGCATCGCGAGCGCGCTCAGGCCGAGCCCGAGCGCGGCGAACCCGACGATCGAGGCGAACGCCTTCAGAGCGCCCTCGCCCGTGACCACCGAGACCACCGGGTCGCGGACGCCCGCGACCACGAACGAGAGCGGGTTGTACTCCGCGACGGTGGCCGCCGGCTCCTGCATCAGCTCCGCCGGGAAGAACGCGGTCGACAGAAAGAGGATCACGAAGATCATCGGGAACATCCCCTGGACGACGGAGGCGCGTCCGGCGCGCAGCGCGATCGCCGCGGCGATCGACCCGAACGCGACCGCGGCGAGCGTCACCCAGAGCACCATGAGAACGACGCCGCCGACGCCCTCCTCGTAGGTGACGCCGAAGACCAGGCCGATGACGACGTAGTACACGGCGGAGATCGCGCCGAGCGCGGCCGTGCCCGCCAGCCTGCCGAGCACGATCGCGTAGCGGGAGATCGGCGCCGCGAACAGGCGGTCCGTGAAGCCCATCTCCAGGTCCACGGCGAGCGCGATCCCGCCGCTGTTCCCGGCGAGCAGGCAGGACTGGATCATCGCCCCGGCGAGCATGAAGTCCAAAAAGCCGTTGACCTCGGGGAACTGGGGCAGGTTGACGGCGCCGCCCGCGCCCCCGGTCTGCACCGCGAGCAGAAGCGACGGGAAGACGACGATCGGGGCGGCGAGCTGGGGCCGGCGGAAGGTCTGCCTCACCGAGCGCGCGCCCAGCGATGCGACCACCCGCGCGTTCGCGACGAGCCCCGCCAAGCGCTACGCCTCCGCGGGCTGCTCCGGCCGCGCGCCGTCCTCGGACGAATCGCCTGGCGCCGCCTCCACGGAAGCGCCCGAGCCGTCCCCGTTGCCCTCCAGGTGCCGACCGGTCTTCGCCACGAACACGTCGTCCAACGTCGGCTCGACAAGTTGCAGCGACTCGACGGCGATCCCGGCCTCGTCGAGGGCGCGCACGACCGGCGCCACTTGGGCGGCGCCGCCCTCGAGCTCGACCAGGACGAGTCCGTCCTTCGGCGGGAGCTCGTGGCCCAGCCGCGCAACGACCTCCCGGGCCCGCTCGAGCTCACCGTCGGCGATCGAGATCTCCAGGTGCGGCTTGCCGACCTGCGCCTTGAGCTCGCTCGGGGTTCCCTCGGCGACGATGCGGCCCTGGGCGATGATCCCCACCCGGTCGGCGAGCTGGTCGGCCTCCTCCAGGTACTGGGTCGTGAGGAACACGGTCGTGCCGCTGCGGTTGAGTGCCCGCACCTCGTCCCAGATCGCTTTGCGGCTCACGGGATCGAGCCCCGTCGTCGGCTCGTCCAGGAACAGCACACGCGGCTCGTGGACGAGCGCACTGGCGAGATCCAGCCGCCGGCGCATGCCGCCCGAGTAGGTACCCACGCGCCGATCGGCCGCGTGCTCGAGGCCGACCCGGGCGAGCAGCTCGTCCGCCTTGGCGCGCGCCTCCGCGCGCGGGAGGCGGTGAAGCGTCGCCTGTAGGTGGATGAGCTCGCGGCCCGTCATCAGCGGGTCGAGCGCCGCCTCCTGGAGCGCGACGCCGATCGCGCGTCGCACGGCGGGCGCCTCGCGCACGATGTCGTGGCCGGCCACGCGCGCGGTACCGCCGGTGGGCCTCAGCAGCGTGGTGAGCATGCGGACGGTGGTCGTCTTGCCGGCGCCGTTCGGGCCGAGGAACGCGTAGATCTCGCCCTCGGCCACCTCGAGGTCGACCCCGCGCACCGCCTTGACGCCGCCCTGGAACGCCCGCTCCAGCCCCCGGACTTCGATCGCCGCCATCCGCCGGCTGATTGTAGGGAGGGCCCGCGAACGCCCCGCGAGGCGCCCGCGCCGAGTCACCGCGTGGTCCTGCTCAGCCGTCCGGGGCGCCGAGGACGCGACCCTGGCCGCCCCCGGCGGGGACGAACCAGGCGCGGTAGAGGATGCGCGCCCGGCTGTAGGCGCAACCGTACCCCCGCTCGGTCCCCACCTTCATGTGAGGCGAGGTGTGGTCGAAGAACCACTTCGGGCGCTGGGCGGGCGGCACGTTGCTCGGGATCGAGCAGTTCTTGCGCGCGCGGCTCGCCACCCAGACGTTCTGCGCGCTCAGCGGCCGGTTGGCGCCCCGCGCCTTCGTCGCGAAGTTGCTCACCCAGGTCGGCGTGGTGAGCGCGACGATGTCGCCGGCGCGCACCTTCAGCGGCTTCTCGAGCGTGAAGATCGGCTCCTTGCCGTAGTAGTGCCTGAGCTGGACGATCGGCGAGCGCCGCTTCAGCCGGTACTTGCGCTTCTTGTTCTTGACCTTGCGGATGACCGAGATCCCGGCGGTCGGGCCGTTGCCGTACCGCTCGGTCCCGCCGAAGCGCGTGAAGATGTCGAACGCCTCCTTGTCGGGCTTGCGCGAGAGCCGTACGCTCCAGGCGACGATGTGGCCGTTCCGGGGGACCTTGTAGAGGCCCCGGCGCCCACCGGCGTTGCGCTGGAACCCCGTCACCTGCCCATACGCGCTGCAGTGCTTGTAGCTCGGCACGTTGTTGCCCTGGGGCGTCGGGCAGCTCGGGCGCGGCGTGCGCTCGGTCTGCCCGAGGATCCGGACGGGCGCGGCGTCCGCGGTCGCGAGCCCGATGAGCAGGGCGATCGCGAACGCGCAGATCGCGCCGGCGAGAGCCGACAGCCTGCCTGTTGCGCTGGTGATGGATTTCGGCATCAAGTCTCGAAACACGGGTGGTTGGCGGCTAGTTGCGCCGGAAGGTCCATCGTAACTGCGTCCAAGGGAGCCGCCCCCGGCATCGCCGCGGGCTGGGAGGCCAGTTGCGAGCTACTCGCAGGCCTCGGGGTTCTGCTCGCAGAACTCGTCGAACGCTTCGGGCCCGCTCTTGCCGCCGCCGCCGTTCTTCGAGCCGCCGGAGCCGCCCTTGCCTGGCGAGATCCCGCCGGTCTCGTCGTCGGACGAGCCGCCGTCGTCCTGATCGGCGGGTGGGGTGCCGCCGTTGTCGGGCTCGGGGGGCTCCTCCTCGGTGGTGGTCGTGGTCGGCTCGGTGGCCTCGGTCTCGGTCGGCGTCGTCGTGGTCGCCGGCTCCGTCTCCTCTTCGTCGTCGCCGCCGCACGCGGCCAGCGGCATGGCCAAGGCGAGCGTCACCGCCACCAGCGCGGCCAGGAAACGGCGCGGCCCCAGCGCGCCCGTGCGCGTGGGCGTGTCGGCGCCCGTCATGCGGGCTTGCCGAGGGGGAGCTGGCGCTTTCCGCAGTACGGGCAGTCGGAGACGTCCAGTCCGATCAGCTGCTCGCACCGCGAGCACAGCCGCAGGTTCTCCGGTGTGCGCAGGAGGGCCGACTCCGAGGGGGCCAGCGGCAGCGTGCGCGTGACCGGCTCGAGCTCCTCGCCCGTGACGCGGTCCAGATAGACCCCGTCTGGGTCGATCGCGGCGATCGTCTCGCGGCCCGACGCGGGCGCCCGCAGGCGGTAGGTCTGTCGGTCGTTCAGCATCGCTGGAACCTTATCCAAGGCGATCCCGTGAGCCGTTCACCCGTGGGAAGGCGTAGGTTGGCGGCGTCGTGCGCGTGCTCATCTTCCACGGCTACCTGCTGAGCGGCACGGGTTCCAACGTCTACAACGCCAGCCTCGCCCGCGCGCTGGCCGCGCTCGGCCACGACGTTCACCTCCTCTGCCAGGACCGGGAGGCGCGCGCCCACGACTGGGTCGACGCCTTCGGGGACTGGTCGTCCGGGGAGCTTCGTGTGGAGCGGCTGCGCTCGCGCCGCCCCGGCGGCGGCGGGGTGACCGTCTACGTGCCCGATATCCACGGCCTGTTGCCGGTGTTCGTGCGCGACCGCTACCCAGGGTTCGAGGTGCGGACGTTCACCGAGATCGGGGACGCCGAGCTCGAGCGCTACATCGACGCCAACGTCCGCGCGGTGCGCGACGTGGTGCGTGCGATCGGCGGCGCCGACGCGGCGCTCGCCAACCACTTGGTGATGGGGCCGGCGATCCTGGCGCGGGCGGGCCTGCGCTACGCGCTCAAGGTCCACGGCAGCGACCTCGCCTACGCGGTGCTCCCCGAGCTCGACCGCTTCCGGCCCTACGCGGAGGATGCCTGCGCGGGGGCGAACGGCATCCTCGTCGGCTCCGCGCACATCGCGGGACGCCTGCGCGAGGCGGTCGACGATCCGGCCACCAACGCCAAGGTCCGCCTCGGTCCGCCGGGCGTGGACACCGATCTCTTCCGGCCGCTCCCGCGCGCCGACGGGCCGGCGCGCCTGCGCGAAACGGCGGCGCGCCTGCGCGCCCTGGCGCAAGTGCCTGCGCAGGCGGGCGCCGAGGCCGGCTCGAGCTGGGACCGCGATCCCCGCGAGGCAGCCGCCGCGCTGGAGTGGCTCGCCGACGCGCCGGGCGGCCGGGTCGCCTACGTCGGCAAGCTGATCGTCTCCAAAGGGGTCGACCTCCTGCTCGCGGCCTGGCCGCTCGCCCACGCCCGAGCGCCCGGGTCCCGTCTGCTCATCGTCGGCTTCGGCGCCTACCGGGAGGCGCTCGAGCGGCTCGCCGGGGCGCTCGCGGCGGGGCGGCTCGCCGACGCCGCCGCGATCGCCGAGCGCGGCTGGGCCCTGGAGGGTGGGGAGGAGCGCGCGCTGCCGATCCTCTCGGCGTTCCTGCGCGAGCCACCGACCGGGTACGCCGAGGCCTGCGAGCGCGCTGCGGGCACGGTCGCCTTTGCGGGCCGCCTCGAGCACGGCGAGGTGGCCGCCGCGCTGCCCGCCTGCGACGCGCTGGTCTTCCCGAGCACCTTCCCGGAGGCGTTCGGCATGGTCGCCGCCGAGGCGGCGGCGGCCGGCGTGCTCCCGATCTGCGCGGCGCACAGCGGGGCGCTCGAGGTGAGCCGGGCGCTCGCCGAGGGACTGCCGGCCGCCCACGCCGGTCTCGTCTCGTTCCCCGTGGGCCGGCGCGCGGTGCCCGCAATCGCCGGCGCGCTCGGCGAGTGGCTCGCCCTTCCGGAGCGCGAGCGCGCCCCGACGCGCGCCGCCCTGCGCGAGGTCGTCGTGCGGCGCTGGAGCTGGGAGAGCGTCGCCGAGGCGGTGCTCGCGGCGAGCGCCGGCGAGCTCGAGCGACTGCCCGCCGCCGACTAGAGCCGATTGTGACGATCTCCAGAGCGCAGAGGTCTCGCTTGCGTCGTGAATAGAATGGCCGCCGTGACCCGCCAGACGATTCTTCGCCTCGTCGCCGCGATCGTGCTCGTCACGATCGTGTCGTCGATCGTGATGCTGATCCCGGACTGGAACGGCCCGCAGGCGTCGGCGGAGGCGAAGGACATCGACAC
Organism: Solirubrobacterales bacterium; assembly: GCA_036564135.1. Taxonomy (GTDB): domain Bacteria; phylum Actinomycetota; class Thermoleophilia; order Solirubrobacterales; family 70-9; genus RSA11. The sequence goes on along the minus strand of DATCLC010000020.1, from coordinate 43,578 downwards.
GCTCTTCCGCGTGATGATCCTGATCTCGTGCGTGGTGTTCTCGACCGTCATGGTCCTGCTGGGCTACGCGGTCTTCAAGTTCCGCGCGCGGCCGGGGGATGAGTCGGACGGAAAGCCGATCCACGGGAACACGCGCCTGGAGATCGTGTGGACGGCGATCCCGACCGTGATCGTCCTCTTCGGCGGGATCTACAGCTGGATCGTCCTCAACGACATCGAGTCCGAGGCCGCCGAGCGGCTCCCGATCCAGGTCACGGCGCAGCAGTTCGCGTGGACGTTCGAGTACCCGGAGCAGGGCGTCGTCTCCGACGAGCTGCACGTGCCGGTGGACACTCAACTCGAGCTGCACCTGACCGCGCTCGACGTCATCCACTCGTTCTGGGTGCCGGAGTGGCGGATCAAGCGCGACCTCGTGCCGATCGCCGAGGGCAATCCGACGGACGTCGACAACGTGGTGCGCGTAACGCCCACCCAGGAGGGCACGTTCCAGCTCGTCTGCACCGAGCTCTGCGGCCTCGGCCACGCGACGATGCGTGCGATGGTCGTGGTCGAGTCGCAGGAGGAGTTCGACCAGTGGCTCGCGGAGCAGGAGGCTGAGGGCGGCGATTCCGAGGGCGGCGCCTCCGAGGATGAAGGCGCAGGGGCGTAGATAGGCTTCGATGCATCGGAGGTGGTGACTTGGTGGCAGCACTGAAGAAGCCGGGATTCGCTCGGGCCCTGCTCGGGTTCGTGGTCGGTGGCGGGATCGGCTTCGGCCTCGTGGTCGCGCTGCGCGCGATCTCCGGGCTGGAGATCTTCCAGACCGAGCAGAGCGGCTACCCGCACGTGATCGTGCCCGCCATCACCGCCCCGCTCGGCTTCCTCGTCGGCATCGGCGGCTTCACGTACTGGTTCAAGTGGGCGCTCGGCAAGCCCACCGAGCCCGAGGACCACTCGGATCACGGGGCGTCGAGCTGGAAGGACTACTTCAAGTTCAACACCGATCACAAGGTGATCGGGATCCAGTACATCGTCACCACGTTCTTCTTCTTCATCCTCGGCGGCCTCGCCGCGATGGGGATCCGCGCCGAGCTCGCTCAGCCCGGCACGCAGATCGTGGACCCGCAGTTCTTCAACGGGCTGTTCTCCACGCACGCGGCGTTCATGATCTTCCTGTTCATCATCCCGATCTTCGCCGGGATCGGTAACTACGTGATCCCGCTGATGATCGGGGCGCCGGACATGGCGTTCCCGCGCCTGAACGCCCTGTCCTTCTGGATGCTGCCGATGGCGGGGCTGCTCTTCATCGCTTCGTACTTCGCCCCGGGCGGCGCCTTCGACGCGGGCTGGACCGGCTACGCCCCGCTCGCCACGGGCGCCCCGCTCGGCCAGTCGTTCTTCAACGTGGCCGTGCAGTTCGCGGGCGCCTCGTCGATCGCCGCGGCGCTGAACTTCCTGGTCACGATCATCACGATGCGCGCGCCGGGCATGACGTTCTGGCGCATGCCGCTGTTCGCCTGGGCGAACCTCTCGACATCGCTGCTGATCGTCGCCGCGACGCCGTTCATCGCCGGCGCCCAGTTCATGGTCTTCTTCGACCGCATCCTGAACACCAACTTCTTCGAGGCGGCGTTCGGCGGCGACGTGCTGGCCTACCAGCACATCTTCTGGTTCTACTCGCACCCGGCCGTCTACATCATGATCCTGCCGGGGTTCGGGATCATCTCGGAGGTGATCTCGACCCACGCCCGCAAGCCGATCTTCGGCTACCGCCTGATGGCGCTCGCGCTGATCGGCATCGTGGTGCTCTCCTACGCGGTCTGGGCGCACCACATGTTCGTCTCGGGCATGTTCGCCTGGCTGCGCGTGCCGATGATGATCACGACGGTGCTGATCGCCGTGCCGACCGGCATCAAGGTCTTCAACTGGCTGGGCACCCTGTTCGACTCGGTGCTGCACCTGAAATCCACGGCGATGCTGTTCGCCCTCGGATTCTTGGTGACGTTCGTGATCGGCGGGATCTCAGGCGTGATGCTGGGCATGGTGCCGATCGACATCCACGTCTCGGACACCTACTTCGTCGTCGCCCACATCCACTTCGTGCTCTTCGGCGGCTCGGTCTTCACGATCTTCGCGGGCCTCTACCACTGGTTCCCGAAGATGACCGGGCGGATGTACGACGAGCGGCTCGGGCGGATCCACTTCTGGGGCACGCTCGTGGGCATGCTCGGCACGTTCATCCCGATGCACTGGATCGGGCTCGAGGGCATGCCGCGCCGCGTCGCCGACTACGCCGCCACGTGGGGCGACTGGAACCTGGTGATCTCGATCTTCTCGTTCATCCTCGGCGCCGCACAGCTCGTCTTCGTCTACAACGCCATCGTGAGCTGGAAGTGGGGGCCGGAGGCGGGCCCGAATCCGTGGCGCGCCCGCACGATCGAGTGGCTGGTGTCCTCGCCGCCCCCGCGGTTCAACTTCGATGAGATCCCGCGCGTGGTGGGCGGGCCGTACGAGTTCGGCGTGCCCGGCGCGCGCCACGCGATCATGCACACCGGCGAGGGCGCGGAGGTCAAGCCCGCGGAGCCCGCGGTCGCTGGCGCGGCCGGCGGCGGAGGGGGCAGCCCGTGAGCGCCCACCCCAACGGCGTGCAGCAGCCGTCCGTCGAGGGCGGCACCGTCCTCGCGTTCATGAACGAGGTCGCCGGCGGCCGCAAGCTGCTGGAGACCGTGCGCGAGCGCGTCGAGGCCGGGGCCGCGCGGATCGCCGTCGCGGCGCCGCAGAACCAGCCGATGGCCGGCCAGATCGTCGATCGCGACGAGATCGCGGACGCCGCGCGCAGTCGGCTCGAGGTGACGCAGGCGATCCTCGCCGAGTTCGGGATCGGGTCCGAGGGCGCGATCTTCGACCGAGATCCGCTGCTCGCCCTCGACGACGCCGTGCGCGCGTACCGTCCCGCCGAGGTCCTGGTCTCGTGCCTGCGCGAGTCCCGCTACGGGCTGCTGCGGCGCGATCTCATCGGCTGGGCACGACAGCACTTCGAGATCCCGATCACGCACATCCCGGTGCGGATCGACGACGACGCGGTGCGCTGGGACGTCACCCACACGCTCGTGGTCGCCACCCGGACGGTAGCCAGCGCCGGCCTGCTCGAGCGTCTGCGCGCCCGGGCGGCGGAGAAGCCGCACCGCTTCACGCTGATCTGCCCGCGCTCGGGCGACATCAGCCGCGAGGAGGTCTGCCGGCGGCTCGCGCGCACACTCAGCGACATGTACCGCCACGAGATCGACGCCACGGGGCAGCCGATGAGCCCGGAGCCCTTCGCGGCCGTCCGCAACGCGATCGAGCACTACCGCATCGATGACATCTTGATCTCGACCCTCGCCGGCCACCGCTCGCAGTGGCTCGAGGAGGGGCTGATCGATCGCGTCAAGGAGATCACCGACAAGCCGGTCGAGCACATCGAGGCGGGCGACGACGTGTCGGTGGGCGGGAGCGCGTCCGCTGAGCCCGCCCCGGTTGCCGTCGGCGCGGAGTCGGCGGGCGGCACCGACGTCCAGGACAGCGCAGGGGAGGCCCACTGATGGAGAGCGCTTCGATCGCCGTCGGCCACGCCGCGGCGCACCACGACGAGCATCCGCCCGAGGCGAACGAGAGCTCGCGCATCGACCGCGCGACGCTCGGGATCCTGCTGTTCATCGTCTCCGAGGCGATGCTCTTCGGCGCGTTCTTCGCGGCCTACTTCTTCATCCGCGTCGTCGCCAACGAGGGTCCGTGGCCGCCCGAGCCCTACGAGCTGCCGGTCGCCGTCGCCGGCGTGAACACGGCGATCCTGGTCTCGTCGAGCTTCACGATCCACTGGGCCCTGGAGTCGATCCGCCGCAACAACCGGCAGGGGCTCCTGCTCGGCCTGGGGATCACGTGGCTCTTGGGCGCGACGTTCCTCTTCATCCAGATCAACGAGTACATCCACATCGGCTTCAGCGCCCGCGACGGCGCGTTCGGCTCGATCTTCTACGGCCTCACCGGCCTGCACGGTGCGCACGTGTTCGTCGGGCTTTTGCTGCTCACGTTCGCGAACATCCGCGCCTGGCGCGGCCACTTCGGACCCGAGCCGAAGAAGCACCTGGGCGTCGAGCTGCCGGGCATCTACTGGCACTTCGTCGACGTCATGTGGATCATCGTCTACGTGACGATCTACATCCTCTAGGCTCCCCCAGGGGCCGCAGAGCAATCGTGTTGTGCGGGCCGCCCGGGAGGCGGCCCGCTGTGTTGCGGCCGGCCTTAGGGCGCGCGTGCTGCGCGCCGGCTTGCGGCCGCTCGCGGCCGGTGTCGCGCTGTTTTCGATCTGGCCCGTGGCCTACGTCTTACCTGTCCGTCTCGCGCGGCACGCAGGACGCGTCCTGACGCCGTCTAGCGCGCGCTGACGGGCTCGTTGCGGGGAGGGCTGGCCTCCATCGCCCCCGCGCGCTACGGTGGACTGAGACGTCCGCGAAGGAGGCAGCAATGCACAACCCGCTTCGGTCTGAGGCGGACATGTTCCGCGTCGTCGTCGTTGTGGGGGCAGCGGCCGCGCCGGTGATCATCGCTGGACTCGTGATCAGCCCGCTCGCCGCGCTGATCGTCCTCGGGCTGGAGCTCGGCGTGGGCATCGGGCTTCTCTGGCAGAGCGCCCGCGGCAGCGAGCCGAGGAACGTCGAGGTCGCGCACTCAGACGACGGCGTGTTCCGCCTGCTCGTCGTTGCCAACGAGACGGTGGGAGGGCGCGCGCTGCTCGAGGAGATCCGCAGCCGCTGCGCCAAGCACGAGCGCGCCGAGATCTTCGTGATGACCCCGCCGCTTGCCGCGAGCCGCGCCTCGCACCTAGCCTCGGACGTCGACGGGGCCATCGAGGAGGCGCGCCGGCGCCTGGAGGCGTCGTTGCGGACGATGGAGGCGGCCGGCCTCCACGCGCGCGGCGACGTCGGCGACCATCACGACGTCCACGCGGCGATCGAGGACGCGCTACAGCGCTTCCCAGCGGACGAGGTGATCATCTCGACGCATCCGCCGGAGCGCTCGCGCTGGCTGGAGCTCGGCGTGGTGGAGAAGGCCAGCAGGGACCTGCCGCTGCCGATCACGCACGTCGTCGTGGACCTCGAGGCCGAATCGACCGAACAGGCGATGCAGCTTTAGCGGCGGCTGCCCGCGGCCCTGGCCGCCGGAGCGGCTCGCTCAGCCCCCGCTGGAGTCGCTGCCTGCGGACTCCATGAGGAACCTCACGAGCTGGCGGAGGTCCTCCTCGGAGAGGTCCGCGTAGGAGGGCATCGTGTTCGCCGGGAAGCCGGAGACGACGGTCGCGTTGGGGTCGATCAGCGACTCGCGGATCTGCGCGGCGGTCTGGCCGGGCAGCGTCTCGTCGAGGTTCGGGCCCACGGTGCCGCTCGCACCAGCGGCGGCGAGCGTGTGGCAGGAAGCGCAGCCGTTCGACGCGAAGACCTGGGCGCCGGGGCCGCCCTCGGCGGCAGGCGGCTCGATGCCCGGGATGCCGGCGACGCTCGCGACGTAGGCGGCGACGTCCTCGGCGTCCTGGCCGGTGACGATGTCGGCGGGCATGAAGACCTGCTGGTAGTTCGGCTCGCCCTCGCGCACCTCGCGCGGGTTGTCGATCTGCCGCAGCGTCACGCCCTTGATCGTGTCCTCGTCCATCCCGGCCTCGCGGGCGGCGTGGAAGGCCGCGTCGAGGTTCGGGCCGACCGTGGCCGTGGTGGCGGCCTCGGCGAGCGCGTGGCAGGTGCCGCAGTTCTCGATGAACAGGGCCCGGCCGCGCTCGACGTCGGGCTCCTGGGTACCGCAGCCGGCGACGCCCACGAGGGCCGCCGCGACCACCCCAAAGGCGGCGCTGCGACTGCGAATCACCTTGTTCAGCCTGCGAAGCACGAGCGGCATCCTATCTATCTCGCGTCGGGAATTACTGCGCTCCCGGTTGTAGCCGTCGACCGCTCGGTGTAGGGTTCGAGGCAATCCGCACTAACAGGTTTCAAGTAGTCGCTGGCGGGCACGGGCGGGGGTGCGGTCCCTCGTCCCGGAAGGCCCGCGGAGAGAGCCGAGGCGAGCATGCAGGTACGTGATGGGATGTCGGAAGTGGTCCTGACCGTCGGTCCTGACCACACGCTGCGCCAGGTCGCGCGCCTGATGACGGAGCGCAAGGTGGGCGCTGCCGTCGTCCTCGACGAGGAGAAGCCGACGCCCGGCATCGTCTCCGAGCGCGACATCCTGAACTCGCTGGGCCGCGGCGAGGATCCCGACACCGAGCGCGTGGCTAGCCACCAGAGCGAGTCCGTGATCGCCGCCTCGCCGGACTGGAGCCTCGAGCGGGCGGCGCTCGAGATGACCCGCCGGCACGTGCGCCACCTGGTCGTCGTCGAGGGCGGCGAGCTCGTCGGCGTGCTGTCGATGCGCGACATCATGCGCTGCTGGATCCAGGACGGCGCCACCTCGAGCATGACCTCCCCCGAGGCCGAGGCCGCGCAGGCGGCGTAGGCGCGCGGGGCGTTCGCGGGCGCGCACCCCGGGACTTCGACGTTTCGACGAGTGATCGCACGATATGTCGAGGTCGTGGCGCGCCCCGCCGCGACCTCGACCTATCGACGGTCGATCCGGCGAAACGTCGGAGTCGCGCGCTGGGCGCCGGCGGCGCGCAAGGCGCTCGAGCGACCCACGCGCGAGTCCCTTGCGCGCGCACGGAACGCGCTGAGAGGCGCTCAGAGGCCGCTGGAGGGCCTGGGAGCTAGTCGCGCGAGGGGTAGGGCGGGTTGGGCGGCAGGACGGCCGTGGTGAGCTCCTGGCGGCGCGGGAGCCGATCGGCCTCGGCGGCCGCCCCGCGGAGCATCGCGATCAGGGCGACGATCGCGACGATCCCGCCGGCGATCCCGTAGGGGAACCAGACGATGATCCCCGCGAGCACTCCGCCCAGCCCGGCCGCGAAGGCCGCGGGCGCGAGGCTGTGCCCGGGCACGTAGACGAGCTCGCTGGCGGGGGGCGTGTTGCCGTTCTCCGTCATCAGCCGGCGACCACCTGAGAGATCGCGAAGACCAGCATGAACAAGACCACGGCCACGATGCCCAGCAGGATGCCGAGGCGGGTGGATCGTTGAGCGAGGCGTCGGTCCATGATCGGCCGCTTTTCTATCAGACCGCCGCGCCTAGAGTGCGCGATCGGCGGCCATTGCCGTGAACAGCAGGGCCAGGTACGCGAGCGAGGACAGATACAGCGTGAGCGCCTGGCGCCGCGACGGCTTGCGCTCGAGGTCGAGCGCAAGCCACACGAAGCCCGCGCCCAGGGCGATCGCCGCGACCAGGTAGATCGCGCCGAACAGGCCGGTGGCGACGGGGACCAGCGTGACGAGCGCCAGGATCGCCGCGTAGGCCACGATCTGGCGGCGGGTCGACTCCTCGCCGCGGACGACGGGCATCATCGGCACGCCCGTGCGCGCGTAGTCGTCCTTGATCAGCAGCGCGAGCGCCCAAAAGTGCGGCGGCGTCCACAGGAACACGATCGCGAAGGGGTAGAGGGCGTCCCAGCTCAGCCCGCCCGTTGCCGCGGCCCAGCCGACCAGCGGCGGAACCGCGCCGGCCGCGCCGCCGATCACGATGTTCTGCGGCGTGAGCGGCTTGAGCCAGACCGTGTAGACGAGCACGTAGCCGAGCAGGCCCGCCATCGAGAGCGCGGCCGCCAGCGCGTTCACGGTGAGCGTGAGCTGCACCGCGGCGATCACGCCGAGCACCACGCCGAAGATCAGGCCGCGGACGGGCTCGATCCGGCCCGCGACCAGCGGCCGGCTGCGCGTGCGGGCCATGCGGGCATCGCGGTCGCGGTCGATGTAGTGGTTGATCGCGCCCGCGCCCCCGGCGGCGAGATAGCCGCCGACCATCGTCCAGATGATCGTGGCGAACGACAGCCCCTCGGGGGCGGCCACGACCATCGTCGCGACGGTCGTCAGCAAGAGCAGCGAGATGATCCGCGGCTTGGTGAGCGCGATGTAGTCGCGGACGGTGTCCAGCGCCGAGCGCTGCGCCGCGGCGTCGGCCTCCGCGGACCGGCCGTTCGCGGTCGCCGTGCCCGCGGCGACCGCGCCCACGGGGCCGAGGTTCCGCGCCTTGGTGGTCGCGCTCTCCATCCGCTGAACCCTAGGCGGGCAGCGCCCCCGGCGCGCTCTGCTCGTTGCGGGCCGACGCGACGGGAGCGCGCACGGCGATCAGCATCGTGGAGGCGTACACCGCCCAGGCCCAGATGATCGTGCCGAGCGCGAGGTGCCCGACGATCAGGCCGGCGTGCTTGCCGAACCACACGTTGGAGGCGCCGAGGAGCACCTGGGCGAGCACCAGCCCGGCGAGCCAGGCGAACTCGCGCTTGCGCACGCCCTGCCGCAGCGAGACGACGAGCAGCGCGATGACGGCGATCACCGTCAGGTACATGAACGCCCGGTGCGTGAGCTGGATGTCGATCAGCCGGTCCTCGCCGAACGGCATGAAGCGGTCGACGCAGGTCGGGAACTGCTGGCCGCAGGCCATGTGGGCGCCGAGCACCGGCTCGTTGGGCGTGCCCTCGCCCTCGGTCCCGGCGACGTAGCCGCCGGCCACGATCGTGGCGAGCACCAGTCCGGCCGCGATGACGGCGAGCGTGCGCAGGCCGCGCGTGCCCTCCGCCTCGACGGGCTGCGGGTCGGACGACCAGCGCCGCAGCACGATCAGCAGGCCCAGCAGGAGCATCGCGAGCCCGAGGTGGGCGGCGACGAGCGCCTCGTGCAGGCCCTCCTCGACCGTCGCCCCGCCGAGCACGGCCTGGGCGAGGACCAGCACGCCGGCGGCGATCGCGCCGCGCACGATCCAGGGCCGGTCGCGGTGGTCGCGCCACGAAAGCCAGGCGATCGCCACGATCAAAAGCCCGACGACCGCGGCGACGATCCGGTGCGTGTACTCGATCACCGACTCGGCCGAAGCCGCGGGCAGCAGGCCGCCCTCGCACAGCGGCCAGCCGTGGGTGCCGCTGCCGGCAGGCCCGCAGCCAAGGCCCGAATCGCTGACCCTCACGATCCCGCCGATCAGGATCAGGAGGAAGGTGGCCAGGATCGTGACGTTGACCAATCGGCGGAAACCGCGCAGATCGCCGGCTCCGCCGCCAGTAGCGACGTTCATGGCAGTCAGGCTACTGCGGGGCCGTCGCCTGCTCGGTCGGCACCGCTCGCGGCCGGCTCCGACCGGGGCAGCGGCTTGGGCGGGGCGTACGCGCGCTCGCGCGCCCGCACGGCCTCGCGGATGTCACGCAGCGGCTCGGCGCTGCGCACGTCGGGCACCGCGTCGAAGTTGTGCGGCGGCGGCGGGGAGAGGGCAAACCACTCGAGCGTGCTCCCGCCCCACGGGTCGTGGCCGACGCGGCGGCCGTTGTTGTACGAGTAGGCCAGGTTGCCGAGCTCGAGCAGCACGCCGAGCGCGATCAAGAACGCGGCGATCGAGGCGATCAGGTTGTACGCGTTCAGGCCGCTGCCGTCGAAGAAGCGGTAGACGTCTACCGGCTGGCCCTCCAGGCCGGCGAAGGTCATGCACACGAAGAACACCAGCGCGCCGGCGACGATCAGGCCGGCGGCGGCCTTGGCGAGGCCCTCGCCGACCGCGCGGCCGGTGATCTTCGGCAGCCAGTAGTGCAGCGCCGCGAACCCGCCCAGCACGGTGCCGCCCAGCAGGATCAGGATCGTGTCGGCCTGCGCGACCGTGGTGTTCTCAAGTTGCCAGGCGACCGGCATCACCGCCGTCATCAGCTCGCCCGCCAGGCCGATGACGAGCAGCACGGTCGCGGCCACGGCGAGCGCGAGCGGCGCGCGCGGGGCGATCGAGCCGTCCCACAGGGTCGCGACCCAGTTGAAGAGGATCAGGCCTACGGGGACGAGCAGAGCGAGCGCGACGATCATCGTGGCGTACTGCACGCCCAGCGCGAGCGGCGCCGTGTAGAGGTTCTGCATGTAGGCGGCGACGCCCAGGACCGCGATCGCGACGAGCGAGCCCGCCACCGCGCCGCGGCTGAACAGCGGCTTGCGCGCGAAGGTCGGGATGATCTCGGAGATCGCGCCCATCGCGCCGATCAGGATGATCGCGTGCACACCCGCGAAGAAGATCCAGGCGAGGTGCGAGAAGAGCAGCGGCGAGCCGCCCTCGAGCGCGTTGAAAAAGTGGCCGTCGAAGCGGCGGTCGACCATCAGCATCGTGAGCCCCGCGAGGAACACAGGGGCGATCACGAGCAGCACGTAGCTGATCGAGGCCGCGGCCCAGGCGAAGATCGGGGCGCGCCGCCACGCCATGCCCGGCGCCCGCATCGTGTGGAGCGTGACGGCCATGCTGATCGCCCAGCAGAGGAAGCCCAGCACGGCGAGCCCGACGCCGGCGATCCACGCGTCCGTGCCGTTGGTCACCGAGTACTCCTGGTAGGCGAGCGGCGCGAAGGGGGCGAGCGGGTTCTCGGGCACCGCGTACAAAAAGCTCGCGAAGAAGGTGAGCGCGCCGATCGCGTACAGCCAGTAAGAGACCTGGTGGAGGCGGGGGAGGGCGACGCCGCGCGCGCCGATCTGCAGCGGCACGATGTAGCTGATCAGCCCGCAGAAGAGCGGCACCGCGAAGAAGATGACGGCGCTCGCCTGCAGCGCGGAGAGCAGCCGGTAGAAGATCTCCGGCTGGATCATCGTGTTGTCCGGGACGATGAGCTGGAGCCGCGTGAGCGCGAACAGCAGGGCGGCTACCGCGAGGAAGGTCCCGGCCGTGCCGAGGTAGAGCCTGGCGACCGCCTTGTGGTCGCCGTTGGAAGCGGCCTCCAGCCAGGGCTTGTCGGTGCGCGGGATCTCGCGGGTGACGAGCTCAGGGCGCGGTTCGCTGAACGTCGGGGTGGTCACTCGGTTGAATCCTCCGCCTCGCGGTTTGCCTCCTCGACTGCACCCTGGGCCTCAGTCAGGTCGGCGGCGCGCTGCTCGATGTACTGCTCGTACTCCTCCGGCGTCACGACGCGCACCCAGATGCGCATCGCCGGGAAGGACGTGCCCGAGTACATCGTCGAGGCGCCGGGGTAGCGGCCGACCTGGTCGGCCTTGAACCAAGTCTGCGTGGTGGTCCCGGGGACCGCGTCAACCTGGCCGCCGAGGGCGGGGACGAACCAGCGGTGCATGACGTCGACGGTGCGGACGTTGAGGAGCACCGCGGTGTCGACCGGGACGACAAGCTCGTTGTAGGAGAAGACCTCGGCGATGTCCTCGCGCTCGCCGGGGTACTCGAAGCGCCACATCCACTGCTGCCCGACCGCGTTGATCTCAAGCGGCGCGCCCTCGGGCTGCTCGTCGGAGCCGGGCGCCGGCTCGGGCACGCCCGTCACGCCGACCTGCGCGTGGCGCGCGGTCGCGGCGTTGAGGCCCTCGGGGCCGGACGGCTCGATCTTCCGGGCCGACTCGGTGACCAGCACGCCGACCACGAACAGCGCGGCGGCGACCACGCCGAGCGCGCCGGCCACGCGCAGCGTTACCCGGCGGCCCGCGGTGACGCGGCGCGGGCTGGCGCCACGGCGCTCGCGGAAGCGGCGCACCGCGGTGAGCAGCGCCCCGAGGAAGGCCACGGCGAGGATCGCCGCGACGATCAGCGTCACCCAATAGGCGATCCGGATGTCCTCGGCGTTCGGCGAGTGAGCCGGGTCCGGGGCCAGCGGGTTCGCCACCGCCGGCGCGGCGACGACCGCGGAAATGCCAAGCGCGAGGGCCCCGACGGACAGGGCGCGGCGCAGGAGGTGAGTGCGGGTCTTCGAGGGGCTCAAGGCGGGCGCCATTCTAATCGCAGGAGGGGCCACCGCTCTTCGCTCGGCGCCGCTGGACGTTCGTCCGAGCGTTCGCGCATGGGATCGGGGTACGTCGCAAATAGCCGATGGCATCGGTGTGGGCGTCTGGGACACGCCCGCGGTCAACCCGTCAAACGACCCACCGAGGTGAAGGGGTGCTGGGCGTTCGCATGCCGGCTTTCGTATCGACCCTCGCGGCCCTCGCCGCGGGCGCGCTCCTGTTCGCGCCTCCCGCGCCGGCGCAAGCCCACGAGCCGCGGGTCCCCGAGACGTTCTTCGGGGTGAGCGCCACCGGACTGTGGTCGCTCGCCGCCTCGGGGCAGCTCGCCCGCGCCGAGCGCCAGCTCGACGGCATTCGCGGTGCGGGACTCGACTGGGCGCGGGTGGAGCTCGGCTGGCCGGAGATCGAGCCCGAGGCGCCCCGCGACGGCGCGCACGCCTACCGCTGGGCGGACGCCGACCGGCTCGTCGCCGCGATGGCCGAGCGCGGCCTGGAGCTCATGGCGCTCCCGATGGCGACTCCCGGCTGGGCCGCCGACGCGGAGGCGAGGGCGCGCGGCTGCGGCCGGGTGAGCGAGGTCGCGAGCGACCACACGGGCGACTACGCCGCCTTCGTGCGTGCCGTCGTCGAGCGCTATGGCCGCGACGGGTCGTTCTGGGACGACCATCCCGAGCTTCCCAAGGTCCCGATCACGCGGATCGAGGTCTGGAACGAGGCCAACTGGAGCGGCTTCTGGTGTCCCGAGCCGAACCCCGGGCTGTTCGCGGACATGGTCGCCGAGGCCGCGGCCGCGATCCACGCCGCCGATCCGCGCGCCCACGTGATCTTCGGCGGCCTCGCGGCGCTTCAGGACCCGGCCTACGACGAGGGTGAGCTCCGCGGGATCCCCGCGGAGGCGTTCCTGCGCCAGGCGGTGGAGGCGCGTCCCGAGCTGCGCTCAGAGCTCGGCGCCGTCGCCTTTCACCCCTACGACGTCGATCCGACGATGAACCTCGCGATGATCAGCTCACTGCGCCACCGTATGGACGAGGCGGGCCTCACCGACGCGGCGATCACGCTGACCGAGTTCGGCTGGCGCACGGGGCCGATCCAGGGTGCGATCGACGAGTTGCTGCGCCGCAGCAACTACACGACGATGACGAACCAGCTCGCGCGCACGAACTGCGACATCGACGCGATCGCCGCGCACACCTGGCAGTCGCCGCGCGTCGACCCGCTCGACCCGGAGCACTGGTGGGGAATCACCGACCCGAGCACCGGCGAGCTCTTCCCGTCCGGACGCGCCTACGTGGAGCAGGTCGCCCTCTTCGAGGGCCGCCTCACCGAGGCTCCGCCGCGCGCCACCGTGCGGGCGTGCGGAGCCGACCGCGTCGCCGACCGCGACCGCGACGGGGTGCCCGACGAGCTCGACGACTATCCGTTCGACCCCGAGCGCGGCGCGGGCGAGGGCGGATCCCCGCCGGACCCGGAGCCCGAGCGGCCGCATCCGGTCGTCGTCCCCGACGAGTTCTTCGGCGCCAACGTCGTGCGGCTCCCCAGCGACTTCACGCGGCTGGACGCGGAGTACGAAGCGGCGTCCGCGGTGAACATCGGGGTGCTGCGCCAGCGGCTGGAGTGGCGCTACCTCGAGCCCGTCGCGCCGAGCGACCCGGGCTACGCGGAGGCGGCGCGCTGGCGCTGGCTCGACCGGATCGTCCTCAACATGGCCGAGCACGGGATCGGCCTGCGGCCGTCGTTCGGCGCCGAGCCCGCCTGGGCGCCCGGGGGCGGCGGGCAGTTCCCCGCCGAGTACGCGGCGTTCATGAGCCGGTTCGCCGAGCGCTACGGGGCCGGCGGATCGCTGTGGCGCGAGAACGGCCACGTGGACGCCCGCCACGCGGTGCGCTCGTACGAAATCTGGCACCACGCCAACTCCCCGCACCTCGCCCCGGGCGGCAGCGCCTCGCCCGGCGCCTACGCGGACGCGTACCTCGCCGCCCGCGCCGCGCTGCGCGAGGTCGATCCCGAGGCCGAGGCGGTGATCAGCCTCGCCGAACATGGGGAGCTCGGCTCGGCGGCGCAGTTCCTCTTCGGAATGGTGATCGCCCGGCCGCAGCTGCTGGGCGAGATCGACTCGGTGTACGTGATGGCGGAGCGCTCGCGCTCGGTCGCCGAGCTCGAGGCGCTCGCGCGCGACCTGCGCGCCACGCTCGACGTGCTCGCCCCCGGGGCGCGCCTTTACCTCGGTTTCGGGGCCCCCCGGAAGGGGGAGGGCGCGCTCCCGCCGGCGGAGCGGGCGGCGCTGTACCGGGACTTCGCGAGCCGCGCTGCGCGCAGCGACTGCGGGATCGCGGGCGTCTTCGCGCACGCTTGGACCACGAGCGAGTCCGACCCCGAGAACCCGTGGGACCACTTCGGCATCGCCGATCCCGAGACCGGCGAGCCGTACGAGGCCGGCGCGGCGTTCGCCCAGGTGGCCGCAACCTACACCGGACGCGGTGACGAACCCGCGCCGACGCAGCTCGCCCACGTCTGCCGGGGGGAGCCGCAGGCGCCGGAGTCGCCCGAGCCCGAGCCCGGACCCGACCCGACGCCCACGCCGGAGCCGGAAGCCGAGCCTGAGCCCGAGCCTGACCCGGAGCCTGAGCCCGAGCCGGACCCGGAGCCGCGCGACCCCGGCCCCGTCGACCTCGAGCCCGGCGATCCCGCCGACCGGGTCGCCCCGCGGCTCACCGTGAAGGTCAAGCCCGCCGCGGGCCGGTCGGCGCGCCTTCGGATCCGCGCCCGCGACGCGAGCGGGATCGAGCGCCTCGAGTACCGAGTGGGGCGCCGCTGGCGACCCGCCGCGCGCTCGGTCGTCGTCCGGAACCTGAGGCGCGGCCGCCACCGGGTGACCGTGCGGGCCTTCGACGGCGCCGGCAACACCGCGCGCGTCGTGAAGCGCTTCCGGATCCGCTGAACGGGCCGCCCTTCCTATACTCGCCGCGCATTGCGCCGGCTCACCCGACCAACCAAGCGTCCGAGCCCGGCCCTACGCAAAGCGGTCAGGATCGGCGCCGGCGCGGCGGTCGCTGCGTCGATCCTCGTACCGGCGTTTCGCCGCAAGCTCAAGGCCCCGCCGGCGGTCAGCATCGCCGCCGCGGTTGCCGGCCCGCCCGCGCTCGCGGTCCTGCGCCCCCGCACCCGCAAGCGCGACGTCGCGCTGTACGCGCTGCAGATGTGGGGGTTCACGATGGTCCACGAGATCCCCTACGACGATCCCGAGGCGCTGCGCAGGCGGCTGCGCATCCACTACCCGATCAAGATCGACCGGTGGCTCGGGGGCGGGCGGCTGCCCAACGCCCGGCTGCAGCGCGCGCTCGCGCACCCCGAGAACCCGACCGCCCTCGACCGCGCGCTCTCGGTCGTCCACTGGGCGTGGTTCTTGGTCCCGCACCTCGCGCTGCTCTACATCCTCCTGCGCGACGAGTCGCGGTTCCCGCGCGCGGCCCGGCAGATGTCGGCCACCTACGACCTGGGCTGCGTCCTGTACTTCGCGGTGCCGACGGCCCCGCCGTGGTGGGCGGCCGAGAACGGCTACGCCGGCGAGGAGGTGCGACGTTTGATGGTCGACGTCGGCAAGGACGTCTGGGGCCCGGCCTGGCCCTTCCTGTACGACTCGCTCGGCGGCAACCCCTGGGCGGCGTTCCCCTCGCTGCACTTCGGCAGCTCGCTGATGGCCGCGCTGCTGTTGGCGGAGACCGGCAAGGGAGCCGGCCTCGCCGGGTTCATATACACGTTCACGCTCGGCTTCGCCCTGGTCTATCTAGGCGAGCACTACGTCACCGACTTGGCCGCCGGCGCCGCCCTGGTCGCCGCCGTGCGCAGGGGGGAGCGCCTCGGCGAGCCCGCGGTCCTCGCGATCAACCGGGTGCTCCAGAGGCTCGAGCGGATCGCTAACGGCTGACGCTCCTGCGAGTATGCCGCGCATGGCTGACCGAGAGGCGCTCGATCGCGCGGAGGACGCGGAGGTCACGGCGGAGCCTTCGTTCTTCGCCGACCGCCGGCGCCTGGTCCAGAGCGCCCTGGCGGTGCTCGCGCTCGTCTTCGCGATCTACTTCCTGCTGCCGCAGCTCGTCGGCGTCGAGGACGGCCTGCGGCGGATGGGCCGCGGAGACGCGACCTGGATCGTCGTCGCGCTCCTGTGCGGCGTGCTCATGTTCTTCTCCTACGTCGCCCTGTTCCGGGGAGTGGTGGGCGAGCGGACGCTGCGGCTGCGCTGGAGCGAGAGCTACCAGATCACGATGGCCGGGCTCGCGGCGACGCGCATCTTCTCGGCGGGCGGCGCCGGCGGCCTGGTCCTGACCTATTGGGCGCTGCGCAAGGCTGGCATGCCCCGGCGCCAGTCGGCCGCTCGCATGGTCGCCTTCCTCGTCCTGCTCTACGCCGTCTACATGTTCACGCTGATCATCGACGGGATCCTGCTGCGTACGGGGGTGCTCGCCGGCAATGCGCCCGTCGGCCTGACGATCGTCCCCGCCGCGATCGCCGGGGGCGTCGTCGTCATCTTCCTGCTGCTCGCCCTCGTGCCCGAGGACATCGAGCGGCGCCTGGCGCGCACGTCGCCGGACACGCGCTGGGGCCGGATCGCGGTCCGCCTCGCGTCGGTCCCGGCGACCGCCGCCACGGGGACGCGCATGGCGATGGATTTCGTGCGCTCGCCCTCGCGCGGAGGCCTCGCCGTGCTCGGCGCGATCGGGTTCTGGGCGGCGAACATCGCGATCCTCTGGGCCGCGTTCAAGGCCTTCGACGTCGACGTCCCCGGGGCCGTCGTCGTGCAGGGGTTCTTCGTGGGGATGTTCGCGAACCTGATCCCTTCACCGAGCGGGGTGGGGCCGGTTGACGCCGGGATGATCGGTACCTTCGTCCTGTTCGGCCTGCCGAGCTCGGCGGTGATCGCCGCGGTGCTCTGCTACCGGCTGATCGCGTTCTGGCTGCCGATCCCGCCCGGGGTCGTGGCGTTCTTCCAGCTCCGCAAGACCGTGCAGCGCTGGGAGGAGGAACGCCGACACGCGCCGGTGGGCAACGATGCCGCGGAATCGCTGCCCGGAAGCGGGTTCCACGCCATTACTTCAGAAAGTAAAGTATGATTGTTTGCGGGTGCTCGCGCCCGAGCAGAAGGTGTTTGAGAGGGGCTAGCCAGTGACCGAGAAGCGCATTGAAAACCTGATCATCGTCGGGGGCGGTCCGTCCGGGTACACGGCGGCGCTCTACAGCGCGCGCGCCAACCTCGAGCCCCTCGTGATCGAGGGCTTCCAGTGGGGCGGCCAGCTTCAGAACACGACCGAGGTCGAGAACTACCCCGGCTACCCCGATGGCGTGATGGGTCCGCAGATGATGCAGGACTTCCGTGCCCAGGCCGAGCGCTTCGGCACCCGGTTCATCACCGACGACGCGACCCGCCTCGAGCTTTCGGACGGGGGCCTGCAGCGCGTCTGGGTCGGCGACGAGGAGCACGTCGCCCGGGCCGTGATCCTCGCGATGGGCGCCGAGCCCCGGCGGCTCGGAGTGCCCGGCGAGATGGAGCTCTCGGGCCGCGGCGTCTCCACCTGCGGGGTCTGCGACGGTGCCTTCTTCGCGGGCGAGGAGGTGATCGTCGTGGGCGGCGGCGACTCGGCGATGGAGGACGCGATCTTCGTCGCCAAGTACGCCTCCAAGCTCACGATCGTTCACCGCCGCGACGAGTTCCGCGCCTCGAAGATCATGCTCGAGCGCGCGCGCTCCGTTCCCAACATCGAGTTCAAGACCCCCTACACCGTCGAGGAGTTCCTCCCGGGCGAGGACGGCAAGCTGCGCGCCGTGCGCCTCCGCCACGCCGAGACCGGTGAGGAGGAGGAGTTCGAGGCGGGCGGCGCGTTCGTCGCGATCGGCCACATCCCGCGCTCGGAGCTCGTCCGCGACCAGGTGGAGGTGGACCCAAACGGCTACGTCCTCACCCAGGGCAAGTCCACCCGCACGAACCTCGCCGGCGTGTTTGCCGTCGGCGATTTGGTCGATCACACCTACCGCCAGGCGATCACCGCCGCGGGTACCGGCTGCATGGGCGCGCTCGACGCCGAGTGGTATCTGCGCGACACGCCGCCCTCGCCGGAGGCCACCTGGGCCGGCCGCTCGGGCGAAGCGCTCGAGGCGACGGCCGATCAGGCGGCCGCCGGCTGAGCCTTCGGGTCCCTACAGGTAGGGGCCCTCGAAGGTGCAGCTGCCCTTGAGGCGCTTCGCCTTGCCCCTGCGGACGTTGATCCGGATCGGCACGGCGCGCAGGTTGTTGGTGTCGTCCAGCTCCTTGATCTTGTTCTCCGGATCGACCTCGAAGACGAGGCAGAAGCGCCCGCCCCGCACGCCGGTGATGTCGATCGCCTGGCCAGGCAGCCCCGCGCCGTAGGTGTCCGACCAGCCGACGGAGATGCCGTCGGTGCTGTCGGCCGTGCACTCGCCGAACCCATCCGGCGGCCCCTTGAAGTCGCCCGGGGTGCCGCGCGTGTAGAACTGGTGCTTCGGGGTGCCGTTCAGGCCCGCGTTCCAGACGCGATTCGTGTCGATCAGGCAGAAGCTGGTCTTGCGTGAGCGTCCGGCCAGCTTGCCGTTGCGCTCCCGGTAGAGGCGGAACGAAGCGAACGCGTCGAAGTGCCAGTGGTCGTGCTGCGGGTGGAACCGCATGCAGCCCGCCTCCTGGTCCGCGTAGCCGGTGTCGACGCTGCGCTCGAAGTACCCGAGAGAGTCTGCGTCGTCGGAGTCCTCGTAGATGCGCTGCCACACCCGGCGCCCCTCGGGCTTGCCGGGCTTCTGGCAGGGCTCTGCGAACTCCGGGTCCGAGGACAGCTCGAGCGGCCCGACGCCCTTGTTGGAGATCGTGTTCGAGAGGCGCAGCCGGACCGCCTTGGCCCGCTTCATCAGATAGAGCTCCTGGGGACGTTCGACCTGAAGGTCCGGGAGAAGCTCGTCCCCCAAATCCGACCTCGCCTCGCCGCTCATGATCGCGAGCGCCCCGATTGCCGCCACACCCGCGATAGCGACGAGCGCCGCCATCCCGAGCCGGCTGATCACGCCCGCCTTCATCCGGCCGGGCAGTGTACATCTCGGCGGCGATCCCGGCTAGGGGAAGGGGGTCGCTACCTTCGATCCCCGTGTCGCGCCGTCACTGGACCCTGCTGCTCGCGCTCGCCGCGATCTGGGGAGCGAGCTACATGTTCATCAAGATCGGGGTCCGCGACCTCTCGCCGGCCGTCGTCGCCTGGGCGCGCATCGCGCTCGCCGCGCTCGTGCTCGTGCCGGTCGCGGTGGCGCGCGGCCAGTTCTCGCGAAACGGCGTGAGCGTTTGGCTGCTCACCCTGCTCGGCCTGGTGCAGGCCGGCGGGCCGTTCGTCCTGATCGCTGCCGGTGAGGAGGACGTCTCCTCATCGCTTGCCGGCATCCTGGTCGCTTCGACGCCCCTGTTCACCGCGCTCCTCGCGATCTGGATCGACCACGAGGAGCGCTCGGAGGGCCTGCGGCTCGTGGGCGTGCTCCTGGGGCTGGTGGGCGTCGCCGTCCTCCTCGGACTCGACCTCGGCGGGAGCGGCGCGGAACTGCTCGGCGGGGCGATGATCGTGCTCGCGAGCCTGGGTTACGCGATCGGGGGCTTCATCGTCAAGCACCGCGCGGCGCGGATGGCGCCGACCGGGGTCGCGGCCTGGGTCATGCTCACGAGCACGATCGCGTTGTTGCCGGTGGCGATCGCCGGCGCCCCGGCGGAGGCGCCAGGGATCGGCCCCGTCGCGGCCGTCACCGTTCTCGGCGTAGTCGGCACCGGCATCGCGTTCGCGATCTTCTATGAGCTGATGACCACGGTCGGGCCGGCGCGGACCTTCATCGTCACCTACCTGGCGCCCGCGTTCGCCGTCGCATACGGCGTGGCGCTCCTGGACGAGGGGCTCACCGCGTTCACGATCGCGGGCCTCGTCCTCATCGTCGGTGGCTCCTACCTCGCCGCCGAGGGCAGGCTGCCCGGGCGCGGCTCGGGCCCGGACGACGCGCCGCGCGCGAACGAGGCGCCCGCCAGCGAGACGGACCTCCCCGTGCAGACCGCGGGCGCCGGCCGGGAAGCCTCGGGCTGACCCTCAGCGGCCGCTGAACCGGGGCCGGCGCTGCTCGAGGAACGCGGTCACGCCCTCCACGCGGTCCTCGCTGGCCATCGCGCGCTCGTGCAGGCGCCGCTCCTCCTCGAGGCCCGCGCTCAGGCCGGTCTCCTCGGCGGCGCGGACGGCCTGCTTGGCAAGCTGCGCCGCGAGCGGCGAGCCGAGGCTCACCACCGCGGCCAGCTCGAGGCTGTCGGCCAGCCAGGCGCGCCGTTTGCTGATCCGGTTCACCAGGCCCCAGCGCTCGGCGGTCTGCGCGTTGATCCGCCGCCCCGTGAGGATGAGCTCCATCGCGCGCTGCTTGCCCAGCGTCCGGGTGAGGCGCTGCGTGGCGCCGCCGCCGGGAACCATCCCCAGCGTGATCTCGGGCTGGCCGAACGCTGCGCTCTCGGAGGCGACGACCATGTCGCAGGCGAGGGCGAGCTCGAACCCGGGCCCGAGCGCGTAGCCCGAGACCGCGGCGATCAGCGGGGTGCGGCAGCCTGTGACCCGT
The DNA here is from genome assembly GCA_036564135.1 of Solirubrobacterales bacterium. GTDB lineage: Bacteria > Actinomycetota > Thermoleophilia > Solirubrobacterales > 70-9 > RSA11. The sequence goes on along the minus strand of DATCLC010000020.1, from coordinate 23,132 downwards.
CGCCAGAACTCGGCGCCGCTTGGCTGGAGGACGTCGTCGATGTGGTTGCGGTCGGGCAGCACCCGGACGTCGGCGCCGGACGCGAACACCTCGTCGGTGCCCGCGATGACGATGCAGCGCGCCTCGGGGTCTGCGTCGGCGCGCTCGAGCTCGTCGGCGAGGGCCGCCATCAGCTCCGGGGAGAGCGCGTTGCGCTCCCGGGGGCGGTTGAGGCGCAGGAGCTCGACCGCGTCGTGGCGCTCGGCCGTGACCGGCGCGTCACCCATTGATGTCCGCCTCGATGGCGCGGGCCAGGGCGGCGCGCGCCTCGAGGGTCCGCGGGCCGGGCCACTCGAGCGTCTGGCCGTCGACGGCGGCCACGGGATGGACCTCGCGGGTCGTCGAGGCGAGGAAGGCCTCGCTCGCACCGCGCAGGTCATCGATGTGGAAGGTGCCCTCCTCGACCTCGACCGCGCGCATGATGTGGCGCCTGGTGATCGAGTCGAGGATCGGGTTGGCGAGCGACGGCGTGCGCAGCACCCCCTCCGGCGTCGCCCAGAAGATCGCCGACGTGGGCGGCTCGAGGACCGTCCCCTCGGGGGAGACGAGCACCGCCTCGTCGGCGCCGCGGGAGCGGGCGATCCGGGTCGCGTGCATGTTCGCCGCGTAGCTCAGCGACTTGACGCCGTCGAGGATCACCGTCGTCCGGTACGTGACGCTCGCCACCGTCGTGGAGTCGCCGTACTGCGGCAGCGGCTCGGTCGCCGCGATCCGGCGCCCGCCGCGCGTGACCAGAACGCGCACGATGGCGTCCTCGTCGCCGTGCCTGTCGAGCAGCGCGTCGATCTCCGTGCGCAGCGCCTCGCCGTCGAAGTCGAGGTCGATCGCCTCCGCCGAGCGCTCGAGGCGCTCGAGGTGCTCGTCGAGCGCGAACGGCTTGCCGCCGTAGAGCCTGATCACCTCGAAGGCGCCGTCCCCGCGGTAAACGCCGTCGTCGGCGAGGGGGATCACCGCCTCTGCGGTAGGGGTGATGCGGCCGTCCACGCTCGCCAGCGGTTCTGAGCGCATGCTTGCGAACTTAACGGTTTCTACGCATGACGACTGCCCGGGCGGTTACCCTGCACGCGGACGCAGCCATACCGGCGGTTTCCGACGGGGGGCATCGGAAGGCGCCGGGGCCTGGGACGGCGGCTATGGGGTCCATGGATGGACGCTCGCGTCAGCAATCGAGCGATTCAGACATGGAGGATCACAAGTGCCCGGAAGACTTCGAACGCTGAGCATCGCGGCGGCGGTCGCGTGCGTAGCGGCGTTGCTCGTCGCCCCCTCGGCGAGCGCTAATCCGGTAACCGACCTGCTCAATCGGCTGACGGACACGGTCAACCAGACCGTTCAGGGGCTGCTCGGCGGCGGGTCCGGCGGCAACGGGGGCTCCGCCCCGGCGGCGACCCCGCAGGCCAATCCCGCGCCGGCGCCATCGGCGGCTACGCCGGTCCCCAACGTGGCGAGCACCGAGCCGGCGCTCGACTCGACGCAGCCGCACGGGCAGGGTGAGGCGCTGGGCGTCGACATCCAGCTCCCGCTCACGCCCGGTCCCGACGACGTGATCGTCGGGCAGTCGACGGGCTACCAGGACGACGCCGGGAACTACCACGGCAAGGTCACCGTGGTCTCGGCCCTGGGCCTCAACCTGATCGAGATCGAGACCGACGAGGGCGAGACGCAGACCAGTCCGCTGCAGGCGGTCAACGACCTGCTCGACGAGGTCTGCCAGGCCACCGGCAACAACGTGTGCCTCGCCGCCCTCGATTTCGAGTCGTCGACCACGGAGAACGGCTCCACGAACACCTTCACGGCGCTGGACGCCAACATCGCCGGCGGCCTGGTCGACGCCGAGCTGATCTCCTCGGAGGGCTCGATCAGCCAGACCAACCGCTGCCAGACGGCGACCGGGAGCTCGATGGTCGCGGGCCTGGGCGCGCTCGGCCTGGTGAACGTTGACGCGCTGAACGCGTCGTCTGAGTCGACCGCATGCCGCGGGGAGCAGCCCCAGGCCGAGGCGGACTCGCAGGTCGTGAACCTGTCCGGGCTCGACGTGCTCGGCCTGCTGGGCTGCGACGGCACGGCCGTCGACGACGAGTTCACCCTCCTCGGTCTGGTGAGCGGCGTCTGCAACGGCGACGACACCAACGGCGCCCAGGCGGATGCGCCCTACAACGTCCGCAAGGCGCTGCAGCTCGACGTTCTGGCGCTGTTGAGCCAGCTCTTGGGTACGCCGCTCGCGGGCGTCGAGGGCACCTCGGCGGAGAGCCTTGCCGTGGCGCCCGAGCGCCAGGGCCCGCCGGACGACGGTGACGACGACGACGGCGATAACGACGGCGGCGACGATGGTGACAACGACGGCGGCGATGGCGACGACGGCGACGGCGATCGCGATGGCGACGGCGTCCCCGATAGCCAGGACGCCTGCCCGGACGTCCCGGGTCCCGCCTCGAACAACGGCTGCCCGCTCGGTGGCGGCCCGTCGGGTGACGGCGACGGGGACGGCGAGCTGCCGTTCACCGGCGCCGACATGGCGACCATGGGCCTGATCGGGTTTGCCGTGATCGTCGCCGGTCTCGGCATGATGGCCCTCGCCGACCGCCGGAGGCGCTCGGCGCGCAGCTAGTCGCTGGATCGCTCGAACTGCGCGGGGCGGGCGCCGGGTGGCGCCCGCCCCGTTTGCTGTCGGCAAGATCCACCTGATGCCAGTCGATCGGGCAACGATCTGGAAGCGCCGCGTCGTCCTCATGGTGGTCGTCGCGCTCGTCGTCGCGGTCCCCGTCACGTTGCTGATCCGCGGCGGGGGCGAGGACGAGGCCCCGACGGTCACGGTCGATCGCGCAGCCGCCCCCGCGGTCGACCGCCCCGACGAGGTGGACCGCAAACTGGGCGTCGCGGTCCACCAGCTGCCCCAGGGCTGGCGCAGCAAGCGCAAGGGCGGCGTGCTCACCATGCGCAGCCGCCGGCGCGACGCCGCGGTGGTGGTCACCTCGCCCGGTCCGGTGGAACGGGCGGGGGAGATCCACCAGCAGGCGATCGCGGCCGTGCGCGCGCAGTACCGCGACGTCAAGGTGGTCGAGGAGTCCCGCGGCGAGCTGGGCGGCCGCAAGGCGCGCACGGCGGCGCTTGCGGCGCGCCCGCCGGAGGGTGGCGGCAGGCTCGGCATCATGGTCGTGACCGCGCGCGGCGAGAAGCGCGCGTACCTCGTCGAGGTCTTCACGCGGGGCGAGAACCCCGGGGTGGCGCTGCTCGAGGCGCAGGCCGTGCTCAACAACCTCGAGCTCAGGGGTTAGGCCGCAAAGCGCGGTGCGCGTAAGGTACGCGCGAGCGCATGGAGTTCATCCTCATCTCCTTCGGTGCCGTCGGGTTCCTGGTCGGGGTGCTCGTCCTCGTCGGGCGCGCGTATCCGGGCTCCGGCGCGGATTTGCTTGACTGGCGCCCGACACGCTCCTACGAGACCGAGGTGGAGCTCGAGCAGCAGGACGTTCAGCAGATGATCGACGCGCAGAACGAGTACCGCCGCCGCCGCGGCGCCCCCGAGCTCACGGTCGAGGACGCCGAGCGCATGGCGCAGGAGGACGAGGCCGTCCGCGAGCGAGCCCGCCGGCCGGCCAGGCGGCCGAACGACACCTCACCGAGCTGAGGTAGGGCGGTGGCGCGGGCGCTGATCGTCGGCTGTGGCTGCCGGGGCCGGGCCTTGGGCGAGCGCCTGATCGCGGAGGGCTGGCAGGTGCGCGGTACGACGCGCAACCCCGACTCGCTCGCGGCGATCGAAGCGAGCGGGATCGAGGCTGTCCTCGCCGACCCCGACCGCGTCGGCACCGTCTACGAGCAGCTGGACGACGTGAGCGTCGTCGTCTGGGCTTTGGCGTCCGCGCGCGGTGACGAGGAGGCCGTCGCGGCGCTGCACGGGGGGCGCCTTGAGCGCATCCTGGAGAAGCTCGTCGACACCCCGGTGCGCGGCTTCGTCTATGAGGCCGTCGGCAGTGTCGCTGCCGAGCACCTCGACGCGGGCCGCGCTCTGGTGGAGCGGGCGCGGGGGACCTGGCGGATCCCGTTCGCGCTCATCGAGGCGGATCCGGCCGACCCCGAGGCTTGGGCGCAGGCCGCGCGCGACGCGGTCGTCTCCGCGATCTCGCGCTGACGCTAGCGGTCGCCGTTGCGCGGGAAGTCGATCGGCGGGGGCGAGATCGAGTTCCCCTGCCAGACGGCCCGGTCCGGGTACTCCGCGGGCGGCGCGTCGAGCTCGTCGGCGAGCAGCTTGCCGCCGATGACCAGGGCGGCCAGCACGGCGAGGAAGGCGCCGTAGAGGGTCGCCTGTTTCGCGAAGCTTGGGCCGTAGCTGCGCCCGACGACCTGCCGGCGCTTGTCCTGGCCGAGGGCGTCGATGTCGCTGTAGCGCGGCTCGCTAGCGGCCGCGGACTTCGTTCCGGCAGCCGAGGCCGCGGGCTCGGCCCGCTCTGCCCCGGAGGCGGCCGCGGCCGCGCCTCTCGCCCCGCTCGCCGCGGAGGTTCGCTTGCCGTTGCTGGCCGTGCGCCTGGCCGGCGTCGCCCGGGTCGCCGTCGCCCGCGCCGGCGACGCGCCGGTTCCGTTCGACTTCGCGGCGGAGCTTGGGACCGTCGCCCGCTGCGCGCTCTCGCTGGCGGCCTTGCCGGACGCGGAGGCCTTCTTTGACGTCGCCGAAGCGCGCTTGGAGGGAGCCGCCTTCTTCGCGGTGGAGGCCTTGGCGGCCGTCTTCTTCGTCGCCGAGGGCTTCGTAGCCGTCGCCTTCCTTGCGGTCGAGCTCTGCGCGGCCGTCTTCTTCGTCGCGGTCGAGCTCGTCGCGCGGGTCTTGCTGGTCGCCGAGCTCTTGGCGGCGGTCTTCTTCGCGGTCGTCTTCCTCGCCGTGGAGCTGGAGCTCTTGGCGGTGGTCTTGGTCTTGGCAGCGGCGCTCTTGGCCGTGGTGGAGGCCGACTTGGTCGTTCCCGTCTTCTTCGCGGCCGAGCTCTTCGCCGTCGAGGCCTTCGTCCTCGCGGCGCTCTTCGCCGCCGCCGTCCGCTTCGTCGCCGCGGGCTTGCCGGCGGACGACTTGGAGTTGCTCGGCGTCGTCGCCTTCTTCGCGGTGCCGGTCGATTTGCGCGTGGACGCGCCTCGGGACCGCGAGGTCGAGCTCTTGCGCTCCTCCGCCATAACCCGCGCCCAACCCTAACGCGGGTGGATCGCGGCTGCGCCACACGCGTCACCGCTGGCCAGTCGCGCTGAAAGCCGCAAAAAGCTAAAATCTGATCGAGAATTAGGTCAATAGGAGGAAAGCACCGGCATGTCCGATTACGCAAAAGACGTTCTCGTTTCGACCGACTGGGTCGCTGAGCACCTGAACGACGACTCGATCCGCATCGTCGAGGTCGACGAGAACCCCGCCCTCTACGCCGAGGGCCACATCCCCGGTGCGATCGGCTTCGACTGGAAGGCGGACCTGCAGGACCAGGTCAAGCGCGACTTCCTCTCGGCGGAGGAGTTCGGGAAGCTGATGGGCAGCCGGGGGATCTCCAACGACCACACCGTGGTGCTCTACGGCGACCGCAACAACTGGTTCGCGGCCTACACCTACTGGTACTTCCGCTACTACGGCCACGACAAGGTCAAGCTGATCAACGGCCCGCGCGACAAGTGGATCGCCGAGGGTCGCCCGACCGAGACCGAGCCGCCGTCCTACCCGGAGGCGACGTTCGTGGCGAAGGAGGGCGATCCCGCCATCCGCGCGCGTCGCGACGAGGTCCTCTCCGCCCTGGAGAACGGCAGCACCCGGCTGGTCGACGTCCGCAGCCCGCAGGAGTACTCCGGCGAGCTGATCGCGATGCCCGGCTACGAGCAGGAGGGCGCGCAGCGCGCCGGCCACATCCCGGGCGCCGCGTCGGTGCCGTGGGCGCAGGCCGTGAACGAGGACGGCACGTTCAAGTCCGCGGACGAGCTCCGTCAGCTCTACACCGAGAAGGGCGTGCTGAACGGCAACGACCCGGTCATCGCGTACTGCCGGATCGGGGAGCGCTCGGCGCACACCTGGTTCGTGCTGCACGAGCTCCTCGGGCACGACGCCGTGAAGAACTACGACGGCTCGTGGACCGAGTGGGGCAACCTGGTCGACGTGCCGATCGAGAAGAACGCCTAAAAGGGTCCCTCACCCTTCCCGCGAGCGGCCCGGCTCGCCCTCGGCAGCGGAGCCGGGGGTGGCCGGGCCGAGCGCTTCCAGGCGCTCAAGCAGCTCACCCAGGATGCGGGCGGTTGCGCCCCAGATGAGGTGGTCGCTCACCAGGTAGGTGGGGGTCCTGATCGGGACGCCGCGGCGGACCAGCCGGCGCATCGCGAACCCCGCGCGGAGCGCCTCGATCTCGAAGGCGAGCACGGTGGCGACCTCGGCCGGGTTGGGCTGGAAGCGCAGGTCGCCGCCGATCACCCCCACTACCGGGTGGACCTTGAAGTTGGTCACGAACGTGCCGATCGGCGGTAGCGCCCCCACGACCCGCACGTCGCTGGAATCCAGGCCGATCTCCTCCTGCGCCTCGCGCAGGGCGGTCTCGACGAGGCTCTCGCCCGGGTCGCGGCGGCCGCCCGGGAACGAGACCTCGCCCGCGTGCCTGCGGAGGTCGTGGCGGCGCACGGTGAAGACGAGGCCGGGATCCGCACCCCAGCCGTAGATCGGCACGAGCACGGCGGCCTCCACGCGGCCGCCCTGGGCCTCCATCGCGAAGGCCTCGTCAGGATCGAGGAGCACCCGTCGCAGGGACTCCAGTTCACCGTCCGCCGCGCGACCCACCCGTCAGATGATGACCGGCACCGTACCGCCGTCGACGCCCCAGGCTGCGCCCGCGACGTAAGACGCGCGCTCGGAGCACAGAAAGACGATCACGTCAGCGATCTCATCGGGCTCCGCGAGGCGGCCGATGGGCCGCTTGGCGCCCGCCGCCGCGAGCGCCTCCTCGCGAGTTCCCAGGCCCGCGAGCTCCTTGGACTGGTCGGCCAGCCCGCCCTCGGCCACCCACATCGGCGAGGTCGTCGGGCCGGGGCAGACCGCGTTGACGAGCACGCCGTCCGCGGCGTAGCGGTCCGCGAACAGGCGCGAGAGCGAGAGCTCCGCGGCCTTCGCGACGGAGTACTCCGGCATGTTCGCGGAGGGCCGCTTGCCGGCGGTCGAGGAAACGTTGACGATGCGGCCCCAGCGGCGCTCGCGCATCCCCGGGATCACCGCGCGCATGAGCCGCAACGGCGCCATCACGTTGAGCTCCCAGGCCGCGTACCAGTCCTCCTCGGGGACGTCCTCGAGCGGCCGCCAGCGGGCGCTGCCCGCGTTGTTGACGAGTACATCAGGTTCGCCGCCGAGCTCCGCGCGCGACGCCTCGAGCAGCCGCGCTGGCGTGGCGGGGTCGGTGACGTCGGCGGAGAGCGTCGCGGCGCGCCCGCCCGCGGCCTCGCACTCGGCGCGCGCCGAGGAGAGCTCCTCGGCCGAGCGCGAGGTGAGCAGGACGTGGGCGCCGCCGGCGGCCAGGCGGACGGCGACGGCGCGGCCGATCCCGCGCCCGGACCCCGTGATCAGGCAGCGTTTGCCGGCGAGCCCCAGGTCCACGTCACCCAGCGACCACGCAGTCGACGATCTCGACGCCGGTCTCGCGGGCGAGCGCCTTGTGCACAGGACACTTGCCGGCGATCACGCGCAGGCGCTCGCGCTGCTCCTCGTCCAGCTCGGGGTTGCAGTGCATGGTGACCTCGAAGCGCACCGGGACGGGGCCCTCGTAGGTGGTGTCTACCTCGACCTTCAGGTCGCCCACGTCCCAGCCCTTGCGGTCCGCGTACATCTCGACCGTGATCGCCGTGCAGCTCGCCAGCGCGGCGGCGAGGATCCGCGTGGGGGACGGCCCCTGGTCGTTGCCGCCCTTGTCCACCGGTTCGTCGGCGACGAGCTTGTGGCCGGTGTCGATCTCGATGTCGTGGGTGTAGCCGCTGCGCCTGCGGGCGATAACGGTCGCCATCTGCCTGATCAGCCTCCTCGCCCCTCGAACACCTCGGGGTCGTCGGTATCTGTGTAGCGCGCCATCGCGAACGCCAGGTCGGATGCACGGTTGAGGTAGACGAGGATCGCACTCGACGCGAGCCCGCCTGCCCGCTCAAGCTCGACCGTGCGGCGCTCCGCGCGCCGGATCGCGGTGCGCGCGACGTCGAGCTGCGCCGAGAGCGTCGTGCCGCCGGGCAGGACGAACTTCGGGGGCAGCTCGACGCGGCTCATGTACTTGTCGATCAGCGGCTCGAGCGCCGCCGCCATCTCGTGGGTCACGCGGCTCACGCCGTCCTCGAGGCGCTCGGCGGCCTCGGGCGCCGTGGCGAGCTCGGCGCCCGCCACGAAGAGCTCGCGCTGGACGCGCAGGATGTCGGCCGCGAGCTCGGCTTCGTCGGGGCCGCAGAGTGAGCGGGCGACGCCGAGCGCCGCGTTCGCCTCGTCGAGCGAGCCGTAGGCCTCGGTGCGCGGGTCGGACTTGGGGACGCGGCCGCCGTACCAGAGCGAGGTCGTGCCGTCGTCGCCCTTGCCCGTGTAGATCCTGACCACGGCTCGGAACCTAGCGGGCCGCGGCCGCGGGTGCCGCGCGGGTCAGCGCAGGCGGCGCAGGGCGGCCGCCCGCCGCGTGGCCTGGTTTTCGGTCCGCCCGCTGCGCACGACGCAGCGCGAGTCGTCGGGGCTGGCGGCGACGGGCGCCCGGGCGCACGACCTCGTGGTTTTGTTGAGGGCACCGCGACCGCGCCTGGGCCGCCCCTCCTTCGCCCCCCTCTCAACGCGCGTCACCGCTGACGCCACGGGTTCACCGGCCGCCCGGTGCCGCAGGCCGCTCAGCTCAGCGGGTTGAAGACGAGCCCCGTGAGCAGCTTCGGGAAGAAGTACGTGCTCTTCGGCGGCATCGTCTCGCCGGCGGCGGCGACCGCGCGGACCTGCTCGACGGGGGTGGGCCGCATGAGGAAGACGGCGTCCGCGCGCTCGCCGAGGGCACCGATGGCCTCCTCGGCCGAGGCGGTGTAGGCGATGCCGCGCTTGGCTTCCACGTCGGCCTCGCTCATGCCGAGCGCACCGCGGAGGATGAGCGTTTCGAGGATCGCGGCGTCGAGGCGGCGGTACGGCTCGGAGCGGTCGGGCAGCGCGGCGTCGACGGCCGCGGTGTCCTTGAGGCGCAGGCGGTAGCCCTTGCGGAAGTGGGCGTCGACGTAGCCGAACACCCCGATGCCCTGCTCGCCGCCCGGGTCGAGGTCCTCGAGTGGGACCTCCTCGGTCTCGAAGTGCTCGCGCAGCGCCGCGGCCAGCGCCTCCTGCTTGGCCGAGTCGCGGAGGTCGGTGAGCATCCGGTGGTAGCCGAAGACGGTGAGGCCCGGGTCGTCGAGCGAGACGAGCGCCATCAGCGTGTAGCGGTGGGGGCCCTCGCCGCCGATCTCGTCCGCGTAGGTGCGTGCCGTCTCGTAGCGGTGGTGGCCATCCGCGATCAACAGCTCGGAGTCGGCGAGCTCCGCGGCGACGGCGCGGTGGATGTCGGGGTTGTCGATGCGCCAGACGCGGTGCACCGTGCCGTCGTCGTCGGTCACCTCGCCCCACGGGTCGCCGGTGATCCCGGGTGCGAGCAGGCGCCACGCCTGGCCGGTGTGCAGCGAGAAGATGGGGGAGAGGTTGTGGCGCGTCGCCCGGGTCAGGCGCAGGCGGTCCTCCTTGGGCCCTGGCTGCGTGCGCTCGTGCGGGCGGACCAGGCCGGGCCCGTAACCGGTGACGCGCACGCGAGCGAGGAAACCGCGGCGGGTGTGCCGGGCGCCGTCCGGGCCCGTGTACTCCTGCTCGAGCGCCCAGAGCGTGTCCTCGCGCTCGGCCGTGAGGATGCCCTGCAGCGTCCACTCCTCGAGCGTCTGCGCGGCGTGCTCGTAGGGGTCGCCGCCGGGCGCCTCCGGGAGGTCCAGCTCGACGACGTTGAAGGGCGAGCGCCGGATCAGCTCTCGCCGGCCCTCGGCGTCGATCACGTCGTAGGGCGGCGCGACCACGTCGGCGAGCGACGGGATCGCTTCCAGGTTGTAACGCAGGGCACGGAGGGGCCGGACGTCCGCCATCGGCGGGGGAGCCTAGCGGCTAGCTACCAGCTACCAGCTACCAGCTGGCTGCGGCAGGCCGGCGACCGGCGACCGGCGACCAGTCGGGGCGCCCGGATTTGAACCGGGGACCTCCGCCACCCAAAGGCGGCGCGCTACCAGGCTGCGCCACGCCCCGAATGAGGGCGAGTGTACGGGGGTAAGGGGATCTCCGCAGGCGATCGCGGAGGAGCGCACATGGTGGATTTCAAGAAGCTGACGGACCGGGCCAAGGAACTCGTCGACTCGCGCGGCGGCACCGAGGGCTTGAAGAAGGACGCAGCCGAGCTCATGGAGATCGCGAAGAGCAAGGGCTCGGTGGGCGACAAGGCGAAGAGCGCGTTCGAGCGGCTGAAGACGCCGGCGCACAAGCGTGAGGGCGCGCAGGGGGACGAGGGCGGAGCGGAGACACAAGGTCGCCGCAAGCCGGACCCCGGTCGCCCGGAAGGCGAGCGAAAGCCGGCTTCCAGCTCCAAGCGGCCAGCGTCCAGCAACCAGCAGAGCGAGCCGGAGCCACCCGGGGAGCAGGCCTCGTAGCACGACAAGGCCAACCTACGCCACGGACGTCCGCGCCACCGAACCGGCGACTGGCGACCGGCGACCGAGAGGCGCCCAGCGGCCCCCAGGCCGGCCATCGACGCTCCGGGCGACCCGGACGCCCCCGGCAGGACTCGAACCTGCGACCCGCTGCTTAGAAGGCAGCCGCTCTATCCAGCTGAGCTACGGGGGCCTGTGGCGTCAGCATACGGCCGTCCGCGGGTGCCAATCCGCGCGCAACGTCGCTACATTCATCAGCCCACGGTGGACGTAGCTCAGTTGGTAGAGCTCCTGGTTGTGGTCCAGGCGGTCGTGGGTTCGAGTCCCATCGTCCACCCTCTCACCGCAAGCTGAGCTTCCGCCGCTTGCCAAGCGGCTTGCGCGCCGCGCGGATGGCGGTACGGTGGCGCCGTGGGGTTGGTTCCTGAGCAGCTCGCGAAGTCCGCCGCGCGACTGGGAGTCGCGGCGCAGAACGCGTTCGAGGTGGCGCGGTTCGGCGGTCTGGAGACGGGCGACGAGCAGTCGCCGTACGAGATCGTCGCCGAGCGCCCGGTCTATCGCCTGCGCCGCTACTTCGCCGGCGGCCCCGGGCCGGAGCCCGGCCCCCCGGTTCTGCTCGTGCCGCCGATGATGCTCGCGACCGAGGTCTACGACGTCTCGCCGAACTCGAGCGCCGTTGCCGTGCTGCGCGAGCACGGCGTCGATCCCTGGGTCGTCGACTTCGGGGCGCCCGAGCGCGAGCCGGGCGGCCTCGAGCGCGACCTCACCGACCACGTGATGGCGGTCGACGACGCGATCGAGCGCGTTCGCGAGGCCACCGGCCGCGACGTGCACCTCGCGGGCTACTCGCAGGGCGGCATGTTCTGCTACCAGGCCGCCGCGTACCGGCGCGGGGCGGGGATCGCGAGCTTGATCACGTTCGGCAGCCCCGTGGACACCCAGGGCGCGCTGCCGCTCGGCATCCCGGAGGAGCTCGCCGGCGTGGGGGCCGAGGCGATCACGATGATCCTGGGACGCACCGCGGTGCCGCCTTGGCTGAGCCGCTTCGGCTTCCGGCTGCTCGACCCCGTGAAGTCTGTGCGCCAGCAGCTCGACTTTCTGCGCCAGCTCCACGACCGCGAGGCGCTCCTGCCGCGCGAGCGCCAGCGGCGCTTTTTGATGGGCGAGGGCTGGGTCGCGTGGCCGGGCCCGGCGCTCGCGGACTTCATGCGCCAGTTCATCGCCCACAACCGGATGCTGCAGGGCGGGTTCGTGATCGACGACCGGCTGGTCACGCTCGCCGACATTGACGTGCCGGTGCTGATCGTCGTCGGCGAGGTCGACGAGATCGCGCCGCCGCCTGCGGTGCGCGCGGTCAGCCGCGCCGCGCCGCGCGCCGAGGTCTTCGAGCTCAGCCTGACCGCTGGCCACTTCGGACTCGTCGTCGGCTCGACCGCGACCGCGGAGACGTGGCCCACGGTCGCGCAGTGGATCCACTGGCGCGAGGGCGCTGGCTCCATGCCCGAGGTCGTCCCCGCCGAGGAGGCGGCGACCGCGGTCGTGCGCCGGGGCGGGCTTCGCTCGCGCCTGGGCGTGGGCGCGAGCCTCGCGGCCGGTGTGGGCGTCGGGCTCGGGCGGTCGCTGGCGCGCGCGCTGCGCGGCACGGTCGACACGACCCGCGTGCTCGTCGAGGAGGTGGGCGGCCAGCTTCCGCGGCTCGCGCGCCTGGGTCGCCTGCAGCCGCACACCCGCGTCTCCATGGGCCTTCTGATCGACGAGCAGGTACAGGCGGGCCCCGAGGAGGTCGCGCTGCTCTTCGAGGACCGCGCGCACACCAAGGAGGCCGTCAACCGTCGCATCAACAACGTCGTGAAGGGCCTGCTCTCGCTCGGCGTGCGCCAGGGCGAGCACGTCGGCGTGCTCATGCAGACGCGGCCCAGCGGGCTTTCGGTCGTCTCGGCGCTCAACCGGCTGGGCGCAGTCGCCGTCCTCATGCGGCCCGACGGCCCGGTCCGGCGCGAGGCTGAGCTCGGGCAGGTGACGCGCATCGTCGCCGACCCGGAGCTCGCCGAGCGCGCGCTCGAAGCCGGCGTGCCGGAGGTGTACGTCCTCGGGGGCGGCGGCGGCAAGCGCGACCTGGGCCCGAAGGTGGTCGACATGGAGCAGATCGACCCGGACACCGTCGAGGTGCCCGCCTGGTACACGCCCAACCCCGGGCGGGCGAGCGACCTCGCCTTCATCCTGTTCACGGGCGAGGGCGACCGGACCCGCGCGAACCGGATCACCAACGGCCGCTGGGCGTTGTCGGCGTTCGGCACGGCGTCCGCGGCGGCGCTCTCGAGCGCCGACACGGTGTACGCGGTGACGCCGATCTACCACCCGTCGGGCCTGCTCATGTCGGTGGGCGGCACGATCGCGGGCGGAGCGCGGCTCGCGCTCGCGCGCAGCTTCGACCCGGCGACGTTCTGGGAGGAGGTGCGCCGCTACGGCGTGACCGTCGCCTCGTACACGTGGACGATGCTGCGCGAGATCGCCGACGCGCCGCCCGATCCCGCCGAGCGCCACCACCCGGTGCGGCTCTTCATCGGCGCCGGCATGCCGCGCGGGCTGTGGAGGCGCGTCGCCAAGCGGTTCGCGCCCGCCCGCGTGCTCGAGTTCTACGCCTCGACGGAGGGCGAGGCGATCCTGGTCAACCTGAGCGGCTCCAAGCCCGGCGCGAAGGGCAAGCCGCTCCCCGGCAGCGCCGAGGTGAGGCTGGCTGCCTACGACGTCGCTGCCGGGCGCCTGCGCGAGCGCGAGGACGGCTTCGCCGTGGAGTGCGAGCGCGGCGAGGTCGGGATGCTGCTCACGCGCCTGCGCGGCGTCGTGGCGACCAGCGAGAGCCCGCTGCGCGGGCTGTTCGAGCCCGACGACGCGTGGCTTGCCACCGGCGATCTCTTCCGCGTCGACGAGGACGGCGACTTCTGGCTCGTCGACCACGTGCCGGCGCTGATCCGCACCGCGCACGGGTACGTCGCCTCGTTCCCGATCGAGGACGCGCTCGGCGACCTCGACGCGATCGACCTCGCGGTCGTCTACGGTGTGCCCGATCCGGACGGGGACCGCCAGCTCGCCGTCGCCGCGGTCACGCTGCGCGAGGGCCACGAGCTCGATCCCGCCGAGCTCGCCGACGCGCTCGGGAACCTGCCTCAGGGTGAGCGCCCCGACATCGTGCACGTCGTCCCCGAGATCCCCGTCACGACCTGGTACCGCCCGAACACGGCGCCGCTGCGCGAGCGCGGCGTGCCAACGGGCGAGGGCGTCTGGCGCCGCGACGGCGAGCGCTACGTGCCCGCCGTCCGCGGCGGGTCCGCGTCGGGCAGCGACGGCGGCGACCCAGAGGGCGCGAAGGCCGCTGCGGAGTCGTAGGGCGACGTCGCGCCGCCGCCGATCTCACAAAACTCGCGCCCCGGTCGTTTAACGGGGCAAGATGCCACCAATGGCCTCGACCGTCCCGTTCCAGCGCTTCCTGGACGAGCACCGCGCGGCGGTGCTCGGGTTCCTGAGGGCGATGGTCGGGCCCGACGACGCCGACGATCTGTTTCAGGAGACCTTCATGGCCGCGCTTCGCAACTACGAGAGCCTGGACGGCGCCAACCCGCGCGCCTGGATCCTCACGATCGCCCGGCGCAAGGCGATCGACCACCACCGCGCCCGGGCGCGCCGGCCAGTGGCCGGCGGCGCCCTGCCGGACGTGCCCGCGCCCGCGGCCGAGGAGCGCGACGATGAGCTCTGGTCCGCCGTGGCCGAGCTGCCCGAGCGGCAGCGCGCGGCGGTCGCGCTGCGGTTCGCGTGCGACCTGCGGTACCGGGAGATCGCGGCGGCGATGGACTCGACCGAGGAGGCGGCGCGGCGCAACGTGCACGAGGGGCTGCGCAAGCTGCGCGGCGTGATCGGGGAGGGAGGGCGGTGATGAGCGAGGCCGACGCCCTGCGCCGCCTGCTGACCGAGGCCGACGCCGCCGATCTCGACGCCGTGGCGGCCGCCGCGGCGGCGCGGTTCGCCGAGCGCGCCGCGGCGGAAGGGGTCGCGGAGGTCGCCTACGCGCAGGTGGACACCCCGCTCGGCGTCGCGACCGTCGCGGGCACGAGCCGCGGGCTGGTCGCGGTCGCCCTACCGAACCGCGACCTGGATGAGTTCCTGACCAAGCTCAGCGTGGGCATCTCCCCGCGCGTCGTCGAGGCGCCGGGTCGGCTCGACGAGGTGAGGCGCGAGCTCGAGGAGTACTTCGCGGGCGAGCGCCGCTCGTTCGACGTGCCGCTCGACTGGCGGCTCGTCCCGGGCGGCTTCTACCGCAAGGTCCTGCGCGCGACGGCGAAGCTTCCCTACGGAAAGACGCTCACCTACAGCGAGATCGCGGCCCGCGCCGGAAACCCGCGCGCCCACCGCGCGGCGGGCACGGCGCTCGGCTCCAACCCCATCCCGATCGTCGTCCCCTGCCACCGCATCCTGCGCTCCGGCGGCGACCCCGGCAACTACGGCGGGGGCCCCGAGATGAAGCGCTGGCTGCTGCGCCTGGAAGGGGTGCTGGGGGAGTAGGCGCTCGTACGTCGGCGGTCTCGCCGGGCGGCCGGGGGCGCGAAGCGCCGCAAATAAGCGCCCCGAAGCGGGGGCGGCGCGAGCCGTGCGTGCGAACTCCGGCCGCCCGCCACGCGAATCCGCGATTTGTACGAGGGGCTCATTGACAGCCAACTAAACATCCAGCTAGGCTGCCCATGCATGAGTGAACCAAGCCTCAGCAAGCGGCAGCGCGAGGTGCTCGAGCGGCTCGAGCAGGGGATGTCCGCCAAGGAGATCGCGACGGACATCGGCGTCTCGCGGAACGCCGTCTACCAACACATCGAGCGCCTGCGCAACGCCGGCGTCCTGCCCGAGACCTACACGCCCAGCGGGCAGCCGCCGCGGAGCCTGCCGGCGCCGCGGCTCGACCTGGGCCGCGCCGTTCCGGCGCCCGGGTTCGGGCCGGGGCCGCGGCCCGGCAGCGGGCCGGCGGGCGCGACCGTCACGCCGAGCGCGCTCACCAGCCTCCGCCGCCCGGCCGGCAAGCAGCTGCCGGAGGCCGAGTACGCCAAGGCCATCGAGAAGGCGATCGCCGACGGCGACGTCGCAGCGCTCGCCTACGAGCTCGGCCGGCTGGATGCGACGGAGCCGGTGGAGCTGGTCACCGCGATGGTGGAATCGGCGCTCGAGCGCCTCGGGGTACTGGATCGCAGCCGCGCGGGCGGGTAGCTTCCGCTGCGATCCGTGAAAGTGAGAACGGGCCGAAGGCAAGGAGTCCCAAGGGAATGACCGTAGTCCTGATCGTGGTCGGCGTGATCGTCGTACTCGCGCTGATCTACATCCTCATCCGCAACTCGATCATCGCCTCGCGCAACCGCGTAGATGAGGCCTGGTCGGGCATCGACGTCCAGCTCAAGCGTCGCCACGATCTCGTGCCGAACCTCGTGGAGACGGTCAAGGGGTACGCCCAGCACGAGCGCGCGACCTTCGAGAAGGTCACGAACGCGCGCGCCGAGGCGATGCGCGCCCGTGGCCCCGCGGAGGCCGGCAAGGCGGAGGGCCTCCTGAACGCCGCCCTCGGCGACCTGCGGGCGGTCGCCGAGCAATACCCGGACCTGCGCGCCACGGAGAACTTCCAGCAGCTCTCCCGCAACCTCAGCGAGCTCGAGGACGAGATCCAGGCCGCGCGCCGGATCTACAACTCGAATGTGCAGGCCTACAACACGAAGATCCAGATCTTCCCGAACTCGATCGTGGCCAACGCCGGCGGGTTCACGCCGCGCGAGTTCTTCGAGATCGAGAACCCCGCGGAGCGGGAGCCCGCGCGCGTCTCGTTCAGCTAGTCAGCGTCGCGCGTTCCCGGGGGCGCCTACCCCCGGGAACGCGACGAACGCCGAGGCGACGGGGCTCGCGTACGATCGCGCCGCATGACGCCCGCGCACGACAGCGGTGGGGCGGCGCTCGAGCCGCCCGCGTTCGTGCGCGGCCCGCTGCTCACCGACGCCTGGGAGCTCGCTCGCGTCGCGCACGCGGGCCAGACGCGCGCGGGCGACGGCGCGCTCTACCTGCTTCACCCGGTCGAGGTCGCGGAGCTTTTGCGCTCAGTGGGCCTGGACGACGACGGCATCGTCGCGGCGGCGCTGCTCCACGACGTGGTCGAGCACTCCGAGGTGCGGCTCGACGACGTCTACGGACGCTTCGGCGACGAGATCGGCCGGCTCGTCGAGGCGATGACCCAGCCCGAGGGCGTCGAGCCGTACGAGCGCTGCAAGGACCTCCACCGCGAGCAGGTCGAAGCGGCGGGATCGCGCGCGGTCGCGATCTACGTCGCCGACAAGCTCGCCAAGGTGCGCGAGGTGCGGGAGCTGTACGCGCGGGTGGGCGAGCGGGCCAGCGACTCGCTCAAGGCGCCGCTCGACGTGCGCATGCGGCTCTGGGAGGACGACCTGGCGATGGCGCGCCGCGTGACCCCGCAGCTCGCACTCGTCGCGAGCCTCGAGGCCGAGCTCGCCGCCCTGGCCGGGCAGCGCGAGGCCGCTCGGTAGGCTGCGGGGCCGCCGCGTGACCAGCGTGACCAGCAACCGCTTCCTCTTCCTCTTCGTCTTCGTCGTCGGCACCGGGACGCTCGGCGCCGAGATCGCCGCCACGCGCTTGATGGCGCCCTTCTTCGGCGCGTCCACGATCGTCTGGGCGAACACGATCGGCGTCGTGCTGATCGCGCTCTCGCTCGGCTACTGGCTGGGCGGGCGCCTGGCGGACCGCTATCCCCACGTGCGCGGCATGTGCCTCGTCGTGCTCGTCGCGGCGACGCTGCTCGCGATCGTCCCGTTCGTCGCCCGGCCACTCTTCGATGTCTCGGTCGAGGCCCTCGACGAGATCCAGGCGGGCGCCTTCATCGGCTCGCTGTTCGGCGTGCTGCTTCTGATCGCCCTGCCGGTGCTGCTCCTCGGCGCCGTCGCGCCCTACGCGATCCGCCTCGCGGTCCCCGACGTCCAGCACTCCGGGCGCGTCGCGGGCCGGCTCTACGCGATCTCGACGGCCGGATCGCTGCTCGGCAACTGGATCTCGGCGCTGCTCTTGATCCCGCTCCTCGGTACCCAGCGGACCTTCGTCGCCTTCGCGGTCGTGATCGCGCTCGCCGCTGCCGCCGGGCTCGGGTGGCGCTACCTCGCGGTCCCGGTCGCGCTCGCCGCCGTGATGGCGATCCCGGTGGGCACCGTCAAGGCGACGGAGAACGGGCGCGTGATCTACGAGAAGGAGACCGAGCACCAGTACGTGCGCGTCATCGAGCGCGAGGACGGCGACCGCCTGCTCGAGCTCAACGAGGGGCAGGCCGTGCACTCCTGGTATCGGCCCGACACGGTGCTCACCGACAACGTCTGGGACGGCTACCTCGTCCTCCCGTTCGCCGCCCTCGACGAGCCACCCGGGCGCATCGCGATCCTCGGCAATGCAGCCGGCACCACCGCGCGCGCCTACGAGGAGTTCTTCCCGGACACGGTCATCGACGGCGTCGAGATCGACGGCGAGCTCACCGAGGTGGGGAGGCGCTACTTCGAGATGGACAATCCCAACCTCACCGTCTACCACGAGGACGCGCGGCCCTGGCTGCGACGCACCGATGGGCGCTACGACGTGATCATGGTCGACGCCTACCGCCAGCCCTACATCCCGTTCTATCTGGCCACGAAAGAGTTCTTCGAGCTCGCGCGCGACCGGCTGAACCCGGGCGGCGTCGTGATCGTGAACGCCGGCCACCCCGAGGGCAACGACGATCTGGAGACCGTGCTTGGCTCGACGATGGCGAGCGTCTTCCCGACCGTCCTGCGCGACCCGATCGAGGACACGAACACCCTGCTGCTCGCCACCGAGGGCGAGGCGTCGGCGGACCATCTGCGCGAGATGATCGGAGAGCTACCGCCGGAGCTGCGCCCGCTCGCCGCCACCCAGGCGGCGAAGATCGGGCCGCGCCTGCCCGGCGACGAGGTCTACACCGACGACAAGGCGCCCGTGGAATGGCTCATCGACCGTTCGATCCTGGGCTACGCCGCGGAGGAGGAGTGACGCTGAGCAGCGCCGAGCGCTTCGCGGCCTGGGTGCTGACGGGCCCGATCGGGCGCGTGATCGCGTTCGTGGGCGACCTCGGCGCCGCCCTGGCTCACGCCGCGGTTCGGGCGGTACGCGAGCGAAGCTCGTAAGGTAGTCGCCGTCATGCGCACCCAAGTCACTGAGCTGCCCGACTCGCGCGTCCGCGTCGAGGTGGGCGTCGAGCCCGAGGCCGTCAAGCAGCGGATGGAGCGCGCCGCCAAGGCGCTCGCGCGCGAGATGCGCGTGCCCGGCTTCCGCAAGGGCAAGGTCCCCCCGCAGCTCGTCATCCAGCGCCTCGGCCGCGAGGCGGTCCTCGAACAGGCCTTCCAGGACGCGCTCCCGGAGTGGTACGAGCGCGCCGTCATGGAGGCCGGGATCAACCCGGTGGGCAGCCCGCAGCTCAACCTGGAGCAGCTCCCGGCCGAGGGCGAGGAGCTCGAGTTCAGCTTCGAGATCGGGGTGCGCCCGCGCGCCGAGCTCGGCGAGTACAAGGGGCTTGAGGTCGGCCGCACGGAGATCGAGGTCGACGAGGAGATCATCGACCGCGAGCTCGAGCGCCTGCGCGAGGGCTTCGGCAGCCTCAACCCGGTGGAGCGTCCCGCGCAGTCCGGCGACATCGTCGTCATCGACTACCAGGGCACGATCGACGGCGAGCCGTTCGAGGGCTCGGAGGGCAAGGACTTCGCGATCGAGCTCGGCGCCGAGAACCTGCTGGCGGAGTTCGACCAGGCGATCACCGGCCGCTCCGCGGGCGACGACGTCGAGGTGGAGGTCACGTTCCCCGACGACCACAAGCCCGACGAGCTCGCGGGCAAGCACGCCGCCTTCGCCGTCAAGGTGAAGGAGGTGCGCGAGAAGGAGCTCCCCGAGCTCGACGACGACTTCGCCCAGCTCGCCTCCGAGTTCGACACGCTCGAGGAGCTGCGCGCCGACATCCGCGAGCGGCTCGAGCGGGTCCTCGAGGAGCGCGCCGACGCGGAGTTCCGCGAGGCCGCCGTGGAGGCCGCCGTGGCCAACGCGAAGGTCGACCTGCCACACGACATCGTCCACGCCCGCGCCCACGAACTCTGGGAGCAGCTGGAGCGCTCGCTGGCGGCGCGCGGGATCGACCCACAGACCTACGCCCGCATGCAGGGCAAGGACCGCCACGAGCTGATCACCGAGAGCGAGGAGGCCGCCGAGCGGCAGCTCCGGCGCGAGGCCACACTTGAGGCGATCGCCGACGCGGAGGGCATCGACCCAACCGACGAGGACCTGATCGAGGCGCTCGGCCCGGGTGAGGGCAAGGAGTCGCCCGAGAAGATCCTGGAGCGCCTCAAGAAGAGCGGGAGGGACGCGCTGCTGCGCCAGGAGGTGCGCATGCGCAAGGCGGCCGAGCTGGTCGCGGACTCGGCGAAGCCGATCCCGAAGGCTCAGGCTGAGGCCCGCGAGGCGCTCTGGACCCCGGAGAAGGAGGAGGCCGGCGCGGCCTCAGAGGGCGACGCCGGCGGCGAGGCCGAGTCCGGCAAGCTCTGGACTCCAGGTAGCTAGCCGGACCCGGCCCCCCGCGAGCGTCAGCTCGTGCGGAGCTTGACGCGCTTGCGGGCGGTGAAGCGGTCGGGGCCCGCCTTCACCTTCGCCTGCACGACGACGCGCTTGGCCTTGAGGATCTTCGCCCAGAAGCGCTTCTTGACCTTGAGCGTCACGGCCTTCGCCTTGCCGGCGCGGAGCGTGACGGACTTGCGCTTCGTGACGATCTTGCGCCCGAGCTTGACCGCGACCTTGATGCGGCACTTCGCGGGCGCGACGGCGGCCGGGCAGCGCAGCGCCACGGCGGCCTTCGGGCCGTTCGTGGCGGCCACGTCACCGAAGCCCTCCTTGACGTCCTGCTTGAGGGCCTTCTTCGGCGTGCTCTTGGCGGTCAGGCGCACGTTGTCGTAGTCGACCTCACCGCTGTGGACCGCGCTGAGGATCGGGGTCATGACCGACGTCCTGATCTCGATGTAGTACCGGTCACCGATCTCGAGGGCGTTCGCCGGGAGCGAGACGGGATCGATCGCGGTCCAGCCCTGCTGCCCCGGCACCGCGGCGGCCGAGATCACGGGCACCCGTGCGCCGCCATCGCCGGCCTCCACGATCGCCACGTCATACGTGACCTCCGCCTGGGGCAGCTCGAGCAGGGCGCTGACGTTCGAACGCTGGTCGGCCGAGAACACGAGCTTTGCGGCGCGGGCGCCCTTGGCGCCCTTGTAGGTGAACTCAGGTGACTTCCAAACCCCGACGCTGGTCGCGCCAAGAGCCGCGATCACGGATTCGAACTTGCTCCGGATGAAACCGTCGTTCTCCCCGTTGGCCCCGCCCGCGGGCACCCACGAGTTGGTGACGTCGGGGCAGGTGACCGGCGGGATGCAGAGCAGGCCGGTGATCTCGTGCGTGTTCGTCCACCCGCCCTCGGACGCGGCGAACGTCTGGGCGTCGGCCCCCGGCGCGTAACTGCTGGTGGCCGCCTGTGCGGCGGCGGGAACGAGTGCGGCGCAAATCGCGGCGCACAGGGCGATCAGCCCTGATCTGGATCGCAAAGGGTCCCTCCTTGGATTGCGTTACGAATTGGGTGCGCTCTGTTTAGCCCTTCGGCGCGCGCGATGCGCCACTTGAATCTTTCGTCCCGCGGTGCGCGGGTCGTCCGCGGAAACGGCGCGCCGCTTCTATACACTCAGCCGCCCATGAGCCCCCTGGTTCCGATGGTCGTTGAGCAGACGTCGCGCGGCGAGCGCGCGTTCGACATCTACTCGCGCCTGCTCAACGAGCGGATCGTCTTCCTCGGGACCCCGATCAACGACGACATCGCCAACCTGGTCGTCGCGCAGCTCATCCACCTCGAGTCCGAGGACCCCGACAAGGACATCTCGATGTACATCAACTCGCCGGGCGGGTCGGTGTACGCGGGCCTCGCGATCTACGACACGATGCAGTTCATCAAGCCCGACGTGCAGACGATCTGCGTCGGGGTGGCGATGAGCATGGGGGCTCTGCTCCTGGCCGGCGGCGCGCCGGGCAAGCGCATGGCCCTGCCGAACTCGAAGATCCTGATCCACCAGGTCTCCGCGGGCTTCTCCGGCCAGGCGACCGACATCGAGATCCACGCGCGCGAGATCATCGACGTGCGCAAGCGGCTCGACGAGATCATCTCCAAGCACACCGGCCAGCCGCTCGAGAAGGTCACGCAGGACACCGAGCGCGACTACTTCATGAGCGCCGAGGAGGCGAAGGAGTACAACATCGTCGACCGCGTGCTCGAGCACCGGTAGGCGCTAGGCACGCGCGGCTATCCCCTACGCGCCGGCGACCGTTGCCCGCCGGCGCCGCGCGGGCGCCGGCGGGCCGAAGCCGCCCTGGGTCAGGCCCGGGTCGCCTTCCAGCGGACCTTGCCGCTGTCGCAGCCGGTCTGGCCGCCGAACTTGCCCTTCGCGCGGAGGAACCCGGTCACCCTGGAGCCGCCGCCGCGGACGCGGCCCTCGATGCGGACGGACTTCCCCTTGCGCTTGATGATGTGGCGGAAGGTCTTGTTGCCCTTCACCTTGATCCGGGAGACCTTGCCCTTGATCCTCACGGAGGTCCCGCCCTTGCAGGTCGCCTCGAGCCGCAGGAAGCGGAACCTCCGCAGCTCGACGGGCTTGCCGTTCACCGTCCGCAGGATGAACCGGACGCTGAGCTGCGGTGAGCCCTTGGCCTCCGCACCGCGCGCGGCGGTGGGCGCCTCGCCCGCCGAGGCGAGGGTGGGCGCCGCGAGCAGCAGGGCAAGTCCCAGCAGGGTGAGGGAGCGTTTCATTGAGCCTCCTTCGTTGGTCGTGGACCCCCCGGCCGCCAACGCAAGGTACTTGACTCGATGGCGGATCGCGCCGCGGCGTCTGCAAGGCCGCGCGCAGCGGAAGGGACTGGGCGCGCGGCGAAGTAACTGGTGCGCGTCCACGACGCCGGAGCGCCGTTGCCGTAATCTGGGGGCGGTAGGTCCGGCACCACGCACACGCCGAAGGAGGCAACTTGGCACGCCCGACCGACTCGAACGAACAGCTCCTCTGCAGCTTCTGCGGGAAGTCGCAGCGTCAGGTCAAGAAGCTGATCGCCGGTCCGGGTGTCTACATCTGCGACGAGTGCATCGACCTCTGCAACGAGATCATCGACGAGGAGCTCACCGCGCCGCCGAGCTTCGAGCTCGAGAACCTGCCGAAGCCCGCTGAGATCTACGACATCCTCCAGGAGTACGTCGTCGGCCAGGACAAGGCGAAGCGCGCCCTCTCGGTCGCCGTCTACAACCACTACAAGCGGGTCCAGATCCGCCAGCAGGGCGGCGACGACGACATCGAGCT
>DATCLC010000019.1:0-10569 GCA_036564135.1 Solirubrobacterales bacterium | reverse complement strand
GTAGAGCACCCGCCCGTCGCCGTCGACAATGTGGCGCCCGCCGAGCGGGCGCGACAGCTGGATCCCGACCGGCTCGCTGGTCAGGCAGTCGGCCGGGGATCCTCGGGCCAATCGCGTGTCCTACTCACCGCTCCCTCTCCCCGATTCGGTCCGCTGCTCCCTTTACGGCGCTGGAGGGCGCGCGGATCACAACAAGCGGTGCGGCGGGGCTATCGTCAGCCCATGGCTACGCGCGTGCGCACGCAGGTGGGCGCCCTGATCCGCGAGTGGCGCCAGCGGCGGCGGCTCAGCCAGCTCGAGCTGGCGCTCGATGTGGGCATCTCGGCGCGTCATCTGAGCTTCGTCGAGACGGGGCGCTCCCGGCCCAGCCCCGAGCTCGTGCTCGCGCTCGCGCGCCGCCTGCAGGTGCCCTACCGCGAGCGCAACCGGATGCTGCTCGCCGCGGGCTACGCGCCCGTCTACCGCGAGCGCTCGCTCGACGACCCCGAGATGGGGCCAGTGCGCCAGGCGGTCGATCGGGTGCTCGCGGGCCACGAGCCCTACCCCGCGATCGCGGTGGACCGCGCCTGGAACCTGGTCGCGGCGAACGCCGCGGTCGGACCCCTGCTCGAGGGCGCCTCCGCGGAGTTGCTCGAGCCGCCGGTCAACGTCCTGCGGCTGAGCCTGCACCCCGACGGGCTCGCGCCGCGCATCGAGAACCTCGACGAGTGGAGCGGACACCTGCTCGACCGGCTGGGCCGGCAGGTCGCGCTCACCGGCGACGATGAGCTCGCGGCGCTGTATGAGGAGCTGAGCTCCTACCCGGGCGTCTCCCCCGCGACGGGGAGCGCCGAGGAGCCGACCGCGGCAGACGAGATCGTGGCGACGCTACGCCTGCGCACCGACGCCGGCACGGTCGCGCTCTTCAGCACGGTCACCACGTTCGGCACCGCGGTCGACATCACCACTTCGGAGCTCGCGATCGAGGCGTTCTTCCCGGCGGATGAGGCGACCGCCCGGGTGCTCGGCGCCGGGGGCAAGGCAACGGTGCGGCCTAGCGCCGCTCGTGGGTCCTGATCGCGTCCCTGAGCCACTTCACGACCTCGCCGTCCTCGCGCGCATTGTCCCGGCCCGGCCCGCCCCGCAAACCGCTCCGCGCTTTACCCCGCGGGTAATCGACAGGGCGGCGATCCGTTGCGACCGTGGCCCCGTTCCGACGAACGGAGGTAAGCCGCAAATGAACGAGATCGCCCTCCCCACCAGCGTGCGCGAGCGGATCGCCGCGATCCCGCGCGAGGCGCTGCTGCGCGCCGCGCTCCTCGTCGACGCGGCGGTCACCGGGCTGAACGGAGTCGCCTACGTGCTCGCCGCCGGCGCGATCGACGGCCCGCTCGGCCTGGACGAGACGCTCCTGCGCGTCGCGGGCGTCGGCCTCATCGCGTTCGCGCTGCTCGTGCTCGCGATCGCGAACCGCGACCCGATCCCCCGGGCGGGCAGCCTCGCGGTGGCGCTCGCCAACGTCGCCTGGGTCATCGCCAGCGTCGCGGCGCTGGTCAGCGGCGCGCTCGACCCGACGACCGGCGGCGCCGTGTGGGTCATCGCCCAGGCGCTCGTCGTCGAGGCGTTCGCGACGGTGCAGCTCTACGCGCGGTCCGGATCAGCCCGGTGAGGCCTCCGGGGAGCACGCCCCCCGCGCGCCGATTAGTTTGGGCGCCGGGGGGCGTCTTACTTCCCGGAACCCCTGACCTAGGAGCTGACCGATGCGAGACCTGATCGTGACCGAGTTCGTGAGCCTGAACGGCGTGATGGAGGCGCCCGGCGGCGAACCCGGCCACCCACACTCGGGCTGGACGTTCGAGTCGATCTACGGCGAGGACCACTACGCCTACAAGGACCAGGAGCTCCGCGAGGCCGAGATCGGCCTCTTGGGCCGCAGGACGTACGAGGGCTTCTCGAAGGCCTGGACGGAGCGCAAAGAGGCCGGCGACGACGACCCCTTCACGCAACGGATCAACGCGATGCCCAAGTACGTGGTCTCGACCACGCTCGAGCGCGCCGACTGGGAGAACACCTCGATCCTGCGCAGCATCGACGAGGTCCGCGAGCTCAAGGAGGGGGACGGCGGGCCGATCCTGGTGCAGGGCAGCCACCGGCTCGTCCACTCGCTCGCCGAGGCCGACCTCGTCGACGAGTGGCGCGCGATGATCCACCCCGTGCTGGTCGCGGAGGGGATGCGGATGTTTCCCGACACCGCCGACATGCGGAAGCTGAGGCTCGTCGACGCCCAGACCTACGACTCGGGCGTCGCGCTGCTCACCTACCGCCGCGCCGAGAGCTGAGGGCGCATCGATGGAGAAGGTCACCTCCGCGGACGGGACCGAGATCGCCTTCGACCGCTACGGCTCGGGGCCTGCGCTGATCCTGGTGCCCGGCGCCACGGCCTACCGGGCGGTTGACGAGACGACCGCCGAGCTGGCGCGTCTGCTCGCCGAGCGGTTCACCGTGATCCACTACGACCGCCGCGGGCGCGGGGATTCGGGCGACACCCTCCCCTACGCCGTCGAGCGCGAGGCCGAGGACATCGGGGCGCTCGTCGCGGCCGCCGGCGGCCGGGCACATGCCTTCGGGATGTCCTCGGGCGCGGTGCTGGCCCTGGCCGCGGCGCAGCACGGCGCGGCGCTCGAGCGCCTCGTCCTCTACGAGCCGCCCGTGCTCACCCACCCCGACGACCCGGTCGACCGCTCCTACCGCCGAGAGCTGGAGGCGATGCTCGCCGAGGGCCGCAACGGCGATGCGCTGGCGCGCTTCCTCTCGATGGTCGGCATGCCGGCCGCCGAGCTCGACGGCTTCCGCGCCTCGCCGGCCTGGGGCGCCTTCGAGGCGGTCGCACCGACGCTCGCCTACGACGCGGCGCTCATGGACGAGTTTTCGCGCGGCGAGCCGATCCCATCCGGGACGTGGGACCGGGTCACCCAGCAGGTGCTCGTGCTGGAGGGCAGTGAGAGCCCGCAGTTCATGCGCCGCGGCGCGGCCGCGGTCGCCGATGCCCTGGCAAACGGCGAGGTGCGATCGCTGCCCGGGCAGACGCACTCGTTCGAGCCCGCGGTTCTGGCCCCCGTGCTCGTCGAGTTCCTCGAAGGCTGAATCGGCGGCGAGCGTGCGCCGGCGGGTCGTGCGGCCCGCCGGCGCGCTCGCGTCACGAGCGGATCAGCGCTTGCGCTTCTTCGCCTTCTTGGCCTTGACCTTGACCGTGACTGGCTTCAGGTCGGCCTTGCTCTGGGGATCGGCGATGCAGTTCATCCACGTGCCCACCGCGCCGACTCCGGTGCCGTCGAACGGGTTGTCGGCGCAGACGACCGGCGCGTCGATTGGCTGCTCCACGCTGATCTGCGCAACCCCAACGATCGGCGTGACCCGGAAGCGCTTGCCGACGAGGCGCTTCGGAACCCCGAGGCGCACCTTGAAGGTCGCCGTGTCAGCGAGGTCGAGCTCCTCATTCGTCACCTCGTCCGAGCTGTAGCCGATCCAGCGAAGCTGCTTCCCGCGCGGCGCCTTCTCGTTGAGGGACGCGGAGTACGACGGGTTGCGAACGAGCTCGATCTCGCCCTCGCCGTTCACCCGCCGCGGCACAAACCGCTTCGGCGCCTTGGTTCCCTTCGGGACGCGGAACGCGACGAGCAGCCGCGCAGGCCCCACGCCGCCCGTTGTGCACTTCGTGTTCTCCTTGCCGGCGCTGCACACCTTGAACGTCACGTCCACCTTCGGCTTCTTCCCGACCTGCTTGGCCTTTGGGTCGCCGACGAACTCGACGCAACCTGAGATCAGAGCCGCAAGCGCCAGCAGCGCGATGCCTGCGCCGAGGGCCTTCCCTGTCTTCATTTTGCGTTGAGCCTCCCTGAGCGTTCGGGTGAGTAGGACGCGGGGACTCTACAGACCGGCGCGGGCGGCATCCAGAGCCGCCGCCGCCCGTGCCTTCGGGTCGCCGACGAACTCGACGCAACCTGCGATCAGGACCGGCCCCATGGCGGCGCTCCCCGCTAACGCTTGCGGGCGATGAAGACCCGGTGGCCCGGCACGAACGGCAGCTCCCCGTAGGCGCGACGGACGCGCACCGCAAAGCCCGCTTCGCGCAGCAGCGCCGCGGTCTCGCCCGCGGGCCTCAACCGCAGGCGGTGCGTCTCGACGCTGCGCCGGTAGGTGGCCCCGCCCGCGATCCGCCGGAAGGTCTCGATCGAGCGTTCCACCTGCCCCCCGCGTTCGCGGGCGCGCACCATGATCGCCCAGTCCTCGCCGGTGCGAAAGCCGTGCAGCTCGCCGCCGGGCACGCGACCGGGCACCGCCAAGTCGAAGATGAAGAGCCCTCCCGGGGGCAGCGCGTCGCGCACGCGCCCGAGGAGCGCGCGCCACTCCGCCTTGGTGCCCTTGGCCGCGCCCACGTAGCCGAGCACCTCGCCGAGGGCGATCACCGCCGCGCACGGCGGGATCCGCGCCTGGTGCCACGAGCCCACCCGGAAGCGCGCCTGCGGGGCGCGGCTGCGCGCGAGCTCGACCATCGCGCGCGACTGGTCGATGCCGAGGACGTCGTAGCCCGCGGCGGAGAGCTCGGCGGCGGTCTCCCCGCTGCCGCTGCCCAGCTCCACCACCAGCCCCCCGTCGATGCCCGCGCCGCGCAGCATCGCGAGCACGCTCGGCGTCGCCTCGCGGGCGAAGTCGAGGAAGCCGGCGTCGTGGATGTAGGCGAGGTCGCGCCCGTAGTCGCCCATGGGCGCCGACACGCTATCGAGCGGGCGCGACCCGCGCCACGCGCTCGCGGTCAGTCCGCCGGGTACCGCCTCCCCGTGAACGCCTTGGGCGCCGACACCCTGTCCGCGTGGCGGCCGGGGACCCAGTAGGCGCGGCCGTCCGGGCCGCAGCGCGGCACCACCTGCTCGACCACCCGGTAGACGGCCGTGCCGCCAGTCGTGGACCTGACCAGCTTGGAGGAGCCCAGCGGCTGGGGCGGTTCCGCGTCCAGCCGGATGGTCAGCGGCCACCCGCTACGGGGACAGACGATCGGCTTTCCGCGGCGGTCGAGGACCGGGACCTCGTCGGTAGGACGAGGCGCGCCCGCCGGCCAGTCCGCCGGGATCCGCCAGCCGTTCGCAAGCTCTGTGGCCTGGGTGGGGCCGTGGTCGCCGGCTTCGTGCGCGTGACCCACGATCGTTCCGCCGAGCCCGATCCCGAACCCGGCGACGAACACCAGCAAGCCCTTCTTGAGCGCGTTCATCGCCGCAAACCCGCGGCGCGGGGGCGCGGCTAACCCTCCGCCGCGACGAAGACCAAAAAGATCGTGAACAGCGCGCCCCAGATCGCGATCGCCGGCCAGCGGAAGCGGCCGACGCGATGCATCGCGAAGTAGGCCGTGATCCCGCCTAGCAGGCCGAGCACGCCGGAGGCGATCGCGAACTTGTCGAGGTCCCAGTGCGTGAGCAGGAGCCCGAAAGCGATCGGGATCGTCGACTGGAAGACCATCGCGCCGGTGATGTTCCCGAGCGCGAGCGAGTCCTTGCCATCGCGCACCCAGAAGAAGCTGTTGGCCTTCTCCGGAAGCTCGGTGGCCAGCGGCGCCAGGATCAGCGAGAGCACGAGCGGCTCGACGCCGATGTCCTCGGCGAAGTGCAGGAGCTCCTCGACGAAGAGGTGGGCGCCGCCGACGATCGCGGCGAGGCCGACGATGAGCTGGATCACGATCAGCTTGCCGGGCGGGTTGGTGCGGTCGCCGAGGCGATCCATGATGAGCGGGCCGATCTCCTCGACGTCCTGGACCTCGCCGCCGGAGAGCAGCGTGCGCCGCACGTAGTAGCCGTAGGCGACCACGAAGATCACGACGAGGGGGATCTGCAGCGCGTCGGGCACATCGACCGCCCCGACGAGCACGCCGAGTCCGAAGAAGATCAGGAAGAAGACGAGGTCGCGCTCAAGCGTGGGCGCGTGCGCGCGGAGGTCAGTCCCCTGCGCCCGGCGCCTGCGGTAGAGCAGCGCGGAGAGCCCGACGAGCGCCATCGCGATCGTCGCCAACAGGAACGGGGCGCCGATGATCGCGCCGATCGCGACCTCGCCGGAGCCCTCAGCGCCACCGATCACCGCCACGATCGGGATCAGCGTCTCGGGCATCGCCGTGCCCACCGCGGCGAGCAGCGAGCCGACGGCGCCCTGCCCGAGCGCGAGGCGGTGCCCAGCCCACTCGACGGCGTTCGTGAACGTCAGCGCGCCCGCCAGGATGACGGCGAAGCTCGCCAGAAGCAGAAGAAAGCCGCCCACGTCCGCCTACCGCTTCCCGCGATCAGGCATAGAGGAACGCCAGGGCCAACACGACGTACACCGCGAGGAGCTGCAGCCCCTCGAACCAGTTCGACTCCCCCTCCTGCGTCACGTAGGCGCCGATCAGGATCGCGATCAGCACGGCGCCGAGCTCGAAGCCGTTGAAGACCAACGGCATCGGGTTGGGGCCGATGACGAACGAGAGCAGGACCAGGATCGGCGCGACGAAGAGCGCGATCTGGGCGGCCGAGCCGACCGCGATGTTGAGCGCGAGGTCCATCTTGTCCTTGCGCGCGACCAGCACCGCGACCCAGTGCTCGGCCGCGTTGCCGACCACCGCGACCACGATCACGCCCACGAAGAACTCGGAGATGCCGATCGACTCGGACGCCTCGGAGATCGAGCCGACGAGGATCTCGGAGACGAGCCCGACCGCGGCGCCCGCGATCGCCAGCATCAGGATCGACCGCTTGACCGACCAGCCGTAGGTCGCGTGGTGCCCCGCGTCCTCCTCGCCGTGCGCGACGGGGTTGAAGAGGTCCCTGTGGGTGCGCATCGAGAAGATCAGGCCGCCCACGTAGGTGATCCCGAGCACGATCGCGACGCCGATCGAGAGCTCCTCGAGGTCGGAGCCGTAGTCGTGGATCACCTCCTCCACCCCGGGCAGCCCGCCGCCCTGGATGAGCGCGTAGATCGCGGGCATGATCAGCGCGGCGACGGCGAGGAAGAGCATCGCCGCCTGGGCGGTAGCCGCGGTCTGGTTGAACGTCTGCCGCGCCCGGCCGAGCCCGCCGACGAACATCGAGAGGCCCAAGACGAGCAGCAGGTTGCCGAGGATCGAACCGATGATCGACGCCTTGACGACCTCCTGCAGGCCCTCGGTGAGCAGGAAGAGCGCGATGATCAGCTCGGCCGCGTTGCCGAACGTGACGTTGAGGAAGCCGCCGATCCCCGGCCCCGAGCGCGCCGCGAGCTCTTCGGTCGCAAGCCCCATCAGCGCCGCCGTCGGGATGATCCCGAGCGCCGCCGAGAAGAAGATGAGGACCGGATCCGCGTGGAAGACGAACTCGAGCAGGGCCGCGATCAGGATGAACGGCGTCAGCAGGTAGGGCCAGCCCTGTGCTGAGAACAGAAAGCGCATGCGGGGGCGGAAAACCTACTCGACAACGCGCGAGGACCCCGGCGCAAACCGGGGCCCTCGCGTAAGCCGGATGGGCGCCTCGGCTACTGCGTGAGGCAAGCCTCGATCGCCTCGGGATCCTGGCCCGCCTGCTCGAGGCACTCGGCGATCTCCTGGGGCGAGCCGGCCGCGGGGCCGTTGCCGCCGCCACCGTTGCCGCCGCCGCCGTTGCGGCCGTTCCCGCCGTTGCCCGAGCCGCCGTTGGCAGCGTCGGGGTCGAGCAGGTTCTGCTCGCCGGTCGAGAACGAGAAGCTGAACGGGCCGAACAGCTCGGAGAGGCCACCCAGCAGCTCCTCCAGCGGGCGCGCGTTCTTCGGCGCCTCGATCGTCTGCGGCTCGTTGACCTCGCTGAGCGTGATGGACATCTGGAAGTCGATCGAATCGACGCCCTCGTCCTGCGCCTCCTCGGGCGCGTCCATCTGGAGGGCCATCTGCATGCGGCGCATCAGGTTGTCCTCGGTGCCGACCCACATGTCGAACTGGAGCGGGTCGAGCTCGCTCAGGTCGAAGTCCGTGGGGAGGTCCTCGTCCTGCGACTCGGCGAGCGCCTGAAGACCCTCGGCGTCAAGCTGGCCGGAGATGTGGGTCGCCTCGACGCCCTCGACGTCCTCAGTGCCCTCGTTCGAGAGATCGCTCAGGTTCTCGATGAACTGGTCGACCTGCTCCTGGTCGACCCGGGTCGTGCCCGCGGAGAGGATCTCGCCGAGGCCGGGCGCGATCTGCTCGAACGTGTTCTCGTCGGCCACGTAGGTCTCGCCGTCGTACTCGATGTAGAGCTTCTGATCGGCGATCACGAGACCGCCCTCGATCGAGAGCTCGTCGCTGCCGCCCGTGAGCGCGCCGATGCCCGCAATGGTCGCGCTGGCGCTCACGTCGAGGTCGGCGGACCCGATGTCGTTTTCGCCGCCGGCCACGGTCGGGCCGGAGACGCTGACGCTGAACTCACCGCCTTGCTCGCCCTCGAGCGTGCCGTCGATGCTCAGGTCGAGGACCGCGCTCTCCAGGTTCTGCGCCTCGGTGAACGCGGTCCGCAGGAGCTCGGCGGGATCTCCGTCGCCTTCGTCGTCGCCGCCGCCGCAGGCCGCGAAGACGGCCGCGGCGAGCGCGAGGACGAGGGCGAGGAGCGAGAAACGGCTCATGTTCAAAGGATTCGTCCTTTCGATGGGGGGAAGACCGGTGCGCAGCGTAGCGCGGGCCGAGGCGGTCGCCGTGCGCTCCCCGCGCCCGCGGTACGCTCCGGCGGCTTCCCAAGTGGCCCGCCCCCGAACCATCCTCTACACCGGCAAGGGCGGCGTCGGCAAGACCTCGGTCGCCGCCGCGTCGGCCCTGCGCTGTGCGCGCGAGGGGCTGCGCACGGTCGTGCTCTCCACCGATCCGGCGCACAGCCTCTCCGACTCGCTGGGGGTCGAGCTGGGCGCCGACCCCACGCCCGTCGGCGAGAACCTCTGGGGTCAGGAGGTGCAGGCGCAGCGCGAGATGGAGGCCCACTGGGCCGAGATGCGCAGATGGCTGGGCCAGGTGCTGGTCGACCGCGGCGTGATGGACATCGCCGCTGAGGAGCTCACCGTGCCGCCGGGCATGGACGAGCTCTTCAGCCTCCTGCAGATCAAGCGCCACACCCAGTCCGGCGACTTCGACGTGGTGATCGTCGACTGCGCACCCACCGGCGAGACGCTCCGGCTGCTCTCGTTCCCCGAGATCGCGCAGTGGTGGCTTGAGAAGGTCTTCCCGCTCGAGGGGCGCATGCTGGCGGCTGCGCGCCCGGTCGCGAAGTCGTTCTTCGATCTGGACCTGCCGGGGGCCGACGCGCTCGGCGAGGTGCACCGGCTCGTGCGCAACCTGATCGCGATGAACGAGATCCTCCGCGACCGGGAGCGCGCCTCGATCAGGCTCGTGATGAACCCCGACCGGATGGTGATCCGCGAGGCGCAGCGCACCTTCACCTACCTGAACCTCTACGGGTATCTGACCGACGCGGTCGTCGTGAACCGCATCTTCCCGGCCGAGCTCGAGCGGGGCTACTTCGGCGACTGGCGGCGCCTGCAGACCGAGCGCCTGCGCGAGGTCGAGCAGGGGTTCGCGCCAGTACCGTTGCTGCGGGCCCGGTACTTCGCCGCCGAGGTCGTCGGCGAGGAGATGCTCGAGCGCCTCGGCGACGAGCTCTTCGGGGACCGCTCCCCCGCCGACGTCATGCACGACGAGCTTTCGCGCGAGATCACCACCGGCCCGGATGGGACCGCCCGGGTGCGCATCCGCGTGCCGTTCGCCGAGCGCTCCGAGATCTCGCTGAAGAAGGTCGGCGCCGAGCTCGTGGTCTCGGCCGGCCGTGAGCGCAGGACTATCATCCTCCCGCCCGCCCTCGCCCGCCGCGACCCCACCGGGGCGAGGCTCGAAGACGGCGCGCTGGAGGTCTCGTTCGCCGATGCCGGACCGCGATCCGCACAACCCTGAGCCCGAGCCGGGCGACGCGCACGGCCCGTCACACGCGAGCCTGTTCGGCGCGCTCGGCGCCGAGGCGCGCTGCCTGGAGTTCTGCCCGATCTGCCGCGCCGCCGACGTGCTGCGGGCGAGCGCGACCCCGGAGATGCGCGAGCAATGGCACGGCGTGCAGCGCGAGGCGCTGATGACGCTGCGCGCCGCGATCGACCACTACCTCGCGCGGCTGGGGGACGACGAGCCGGGCGAGGACGGGCCGCGCGTGCAGGACATTCCGATCGAGTGAGGGCGGCCGGCGTCGTCGGCGGTCTCTCAATGGCCTGCGACATTCTCAGCCGTTGGGGATTGGACGGCGAAGGCGAGGGCCGCCATCAACCCGGCCCCTCGCGCCGCGAACAGCCCCGGGGCCCCGTCGCCACCCACCCAACTTTCAGCCCTCGTTGCCGGTTTCCGGCGACCAGGGCTGAACGTGTGGCAGGGCCCGCCGTCCGTTCAGCCCACGTTGCCGGAATCCGGCAACGTGGGCTGAACCTTCGCGGACGGTTGGTTGCGTTGTGTGACGCACAGCACCCGCCGGGCGGCGCGCGAGCGTAACCTCGTCACATGGGCCGGGTCTGCCCGAGCTGCGGTACGGAGAACCCCGAGCGCGCGCGCTTCTGCATGGAGTGCGGCAC
>DATCLC010000018.1:0-5763 GCA_036564135.1 Solirubrobacterales bacterium | reverse complement strand
GCATCCACCAGCGCCTTCGGCAGCTCCACGGAGCCGTCGGGGCGCTGGTGGTTTTCCAGCAAGGCGATCAGGGTGCGGCCGACCGCGACCGCCGTGCCGTTCAGCGTGTGCACCGGCTGCGGCGGGGCCTGGGGCTCCGGGCGAAAGCGCGCCCGCAGGCGGCGCGCCTGATAGTCGGTCGTGTTCGAGCAGGACGTGACCTCGCGGTAGCGCTCCTGGCTCGGGATCCACGCCTCGCAATCGAACTTGCGCGCCGCGGGCGCGCCGAGGTCGCCGACCGCGATGTCCACCACGCGGTACGGGATCTCGAGGGCCTGCAGGATGCCCTCCTCGATCGCGAGCAGGCGCTCGTGCTCGGCGCTGGACTCGTCCGGGTGCACGAACGAGAACATCTCGACCTTGTCGAACTGGTGCACGCGGAAGATGCCGCGCGTGTCCTTGCCGGCGGCGCCCGCCTCGCGGCGGAAGCAGGTGGAGATGCCGGCGTAGCGGCGCGGCAGGCTCTCGGCGTCGAGGATCTCGTCGGCGTGCAGGGCGGCCAGCGAGACCTCCGAGGTGCCCACGAGGAAGAGCTCGTCGCGCGGGATCTCGTAGATCATCTCGCGCTCGCCGGGGAAGAACCCGGTGCCGAAGAGCGGCCCCTCGCGGACCAGCACGGGCGGCACGACCGGCTCGAAGCCCTCGGCGCGCAGCCGGTCGACGGCGAAGCGGATCAGCGCGAGCTCGACCAGCACGAGGTCGCCGAGCAGGTAGGCGAAGCGCGTGCCCGAGGCCTCCGCGGCCTTCTCGGTGTTGATCCAGCCGTGCGCGGTGCCCAGGTCGAGGTGGTCGCGCACCGGGAAGTCGAAGGACGGCGGCTCGCCGACCTCGCGCAGCGTGACCGCGTCGTCGGGGCCGCCGTCGGGCGCGTCGGGGTGGGGGAGGTTGGGGAGCGTGGCCGCGAGCTCGTCGCGGCGCTCCTCGACCTCGGCGAGCTCCTTCTCCAAGCGCTTGATCTCGCCGCCGAGCTCGCGCATCTGGGCGATCGCCTCGGAGGCGTCCTGGCCAGCGCGCTTGGCCTCGGCGATCTGGTCGGAGACCCGGTTGCGCTCGGCGCGCCCCTCCTCGACGCGGGGCAAAAGCTCGCGGCGGCGGGCGTCGAGCTCGAGCAGCTCGTCGAGCGCCTCGGCGGCACCGCGGCGAGCGAGCGCAGCCCGCGCCGGCTCCGGGTCCTCGCGAATGCGGCGGAGGTCGAGCATCGCCCGGGCGGGCGCTACTCGTCCTGCCCGGCGTACTCGGCCACGAACTCGGCGACGGCCTGGGCCTCGTCTCCGACCACGATGTTCTGCGGCATCAGCGCGCCGGCGAAGCCACCGTTGCGGATCGCGTAGAGGACGTCCTCAACGCTCTCCTGGCGCTCGTCGAGGATCGGGCCCTGATGCGGCAGCTTGCGGTTGGCCGAGCCCTTCGCGCCGGCCGCCTCCAGCGTGTGGCAGCCCGAGCAGCGCTCGGCGAAGAGGACGGCGCCCTCGTAGTTGGGGTCGTCGGGCTCAAGCTGGACGCCCTCGCTCCCGCAGGCCGACCCGAACATGGCCACGGCAATTGCTGCTGTCGTTGCGATTACGGCACGCACCGCGGCGGCATCATACTTTCCGCTCCGCCTTGTCCGCTCCAAAACCAGAAGAGTTCCGCCGCGTGATGGCGCTCGTGCCCACGCCGGTGACCGTCGTCACGGCTCCCGGGACGAGCTCTCCGGCGGGCGCAACTGCCAACGCCG
This sequence comes from Solirubrobacterales bacterium, assembly GCA_036564135.1. Classification (GTDB taxonomy): domain Bacteria; phylum Actinomycetota; class Thermoleophilia; order Solirubrobacterales; family 70-9; genus RSA11. Next base: position 4,007 of record DATCLC010000018.1, on the reverse strand, counting down.
TCGCCTCGCTCTCGCTCGAGCCGCCGCTGATGCTCGTCTGCCTCGACCGCCGCTCGCGGACGCTCGCCGCGGTGCGCCAGCAGGGCCGCTTCGCGGTCAACGTGCTGGGCGCGGACAGCGAGGGCCACGCCAGGCGCTTCGCCGCGCCCGTGCCCCACGAGCAGAAGTGGGAGGGGGTCGGCTGGACCGAGCACGCCGGCACGCCGGTGCTCGACGAGGCGATCGTCTGGGTTGCCTGCGAGCTACGCGACCTGCTCGACGGCGGCGATCACGTGATCGTCACCGGCGCCGTCACCGAGCTCGGCCAGCGCGAGGGCACCCCGCTGATCTTCCACGGCAGCGCGTACCGGCCGCTGGGGTGACGTGGATCCGGCGCCCGTGGCGGCGCGCCGGACGGGGCGCCGGTGCGGTCGCGGCGCCCTGGGTCGTGCCGTGCGTCGGCGATCGGCCAGGTAAGGAGGCGGGGGGTCAGGCGGGGTCGGCTGGCGGGGCCGCCTGCCGAGCGCTCGGGGTCAGAACAACCCCTGCGTCCCCGCCGCGCGCATGGCCAGGCCGAAGACGACCAGAGCGGAGACGGCCATGATCCCCGTCTCGCGGCGGAAGATCGCCAGCGCGATCAGGCGCTGGCGCTCCCGGGGGAGCGCCTCGAAGTCGATGCCCTCGAGCTCGCGCGCCCCGGCGCCGGCACGGGCGCCCTCGGCGAGCATCGAGACCAGGACGGGCAGGACGCCGTAGAGGTAGTGCAGGCCGTCGGCCGCCTCGCGGCCGAGCAGGAGCAGCACGCCCCCGAGCAGCACCTGGATGATCACGGTCGCCTGCGCGACCCGCAGCGCGTACCAGAACCCCTCCGACGGCCGCTGGAGGAGCCAGGCGATGCCGCCCCACAGGCCGGCGCCGAGGTTGGTGACGAGCACCGCGACGCCGACGATCAAATGCACTTTGTCCATACCCGTCCCAAACAGTCGGAATTCGGCTTACTGATGCGGAAAAACACTATGTGGCAAGTTCGCACAAGCGCCCTATATGGTTAGGCCTCGCAGTGCTTCGCAGCTACATCCCAGCTCTCGTCTTCATCGGCCTGGGGGCCATCGTCAGCAGCGCGCTGGTCGCGGTCAACGCGTTCCTCGGCCGCAAGCAGCGCACCGGCAAGGTGAAGGGCGACCCCTACGAGTCGGGACTCCCGTCGCAATTCTCGCGGACGTTCCGCTGGGGCGTGTCCTTCTACATGGTCGCGATGCTCTTCATCCTCTTCGATATCGAGGTGATCTTCCTGTATCCGGTCGGCGTGATCCTCAACGCGGCCGACTCCGTGTTCGTCCTCGCTGAGATCCTCGTCTTCGTGGCGCTGCTGCTGGTCGCCCTGGTCTACGTCTGGCGAAGGGGGGCACTGGATTGGAGATAAAGCGCGAGAAGGTCCGCTCGGCGCTGCCGCTCGACGAGCCGCCGGCGCCCTCGAACCTGCGCATCCGCCAGCTCCGCGCGCGTGACCTCCTTCGCGGGGAGCTCTCCGACGAGGAGATCGAGCAGCTCGTCTCCGAGCAGACCTTCACGACCCGGCTCGACAAGGTCCTCAACTGGGGCCGCGCGAACGCGGTCTTCCCCGCGACCTTCGGGCTCGCCTGCTGCGCGATCGAGATGATGTCGATCGTCTCGCCGCGCTACGACATCGCCCGCTTCGGCGCCGAGGCGATGCGCGCCTCGCCGCGCCAGGCGGACCTCTTGATCCTCTCGGGCCGCGTCTCGATCAAGATGGCGCCGGTCGTCCGCCGCCTCTACGACCAGATGCTCGAGCCCAAGTGGGTGATGTCGATGGGCGCCTGCTCGTCGTCGGGCGGGATGTTCCAGAACTACGCCGTCGTGCAGGGCGCCGACAAGTTCCTGCCCGTGGACATCCACGTCCCGGGCTGCCCGCCGCGCCCCGAGGCGGTGCTCTACGGCTTCAACAAGCTCCAGCGGATGATCCAGGGCAACCCCGATCCGGGCTGGCGCACGCGCTACAACGCACACGGCACCGAGGAGTGGGCGCGCCAGTACGGCACGCTCACCGACGAGGCCCGCGAGGCGTACGCGGCCGCCCACGAGGCCGCCAAGCAGGCCGCCGACCTGGTCCCGGAGGAGGGGGGCGAGGCGGGAGAGGCCGAGCGCGCGCCCGGGGAGCGCACGGAGGCGCCCGCCGATCGCGCCGAGCGCGGTCGCGGCAGGTTCCTGTAGGAGAACGGGAAGAGGCGGGATGCCAGACGCAGCCGGACTTGAACTGATCGCGGCCGAGATCAACGAGCGCCATCCCGGCGCGATCATCGGCACCTACTACGAGCACGACCAGGCCTGCCTGATCGCGGACCCCGAGCAGATCCGCGAGATCCTCGCGTGGCTGCGCGACACGCCGGGCCAAAAGTACACGTTCCTCGCGAGCGTCCACGGCGCCGACTACCTGCCCGCGGTGCCGCGCTTCGGCGTCCACTACGAGCTCCTCAACCGCGACCGGGTGGAGCGCATCCGCGTGCGCGCCGCAGTGCACGACCCGGCCGCCGAGGGCGGGCCCTACCCGCTGGGCGAGGAACCGCTCCCCGAGGTGCCGAGCGTCACCGACGAGTGGCCCACCGCGAACCATCAGGAGCGCGAGGTCTACGACATGTTCGGAATCGTCTTCCGCGGCCACCCGGACCTGCGCCGCATCCTCATGCCCGAGGACTACATCGGCTGGCCGCAGCGCCGTGACTTCCCGATCGGCGGCGAGCCCGTGATCTTCACCAACAACGAGCGCGAAGTGCCGGGGTGGACGCAGTGAGCAGCGGACGCTCCGCACCTGCCCACGGCGCCGACGTCATCGCGCGCACCGAGGCCGAGGTCGTCGGCACGTCGCCCGTCGAGCGCACCGGCGCCGACGAGGCGTTCGAGATCGAACAGGAGCTGATGACGATCAACCTCGGGCCGCACCACCCGGCCACGCACGGGGTGCTGCGCCTGCTGGTCGCGCTCGAGGGCGAGATCGTCCGCGACCTCAAGCCGATCATCGGCTACGTCCACACGGGCATCGAGAAGAACTGCGAGGACAAGAGCTACTGGAAGGCCATCCCGTTCGTCGAGCGGATGGACTACCTCTCCTACTTCTTCAACATGCAGGCCTTCTGCGGCTGCGTCGAGAAGCTGCTCGAGCTCGAGATCCCGCCGCGCGCAAAGTACCTGCGGACGATCCACCTCGAGCTCAACCGCCTGCACTCGCACCTGGTCTGGCTCGGCACCTCCGCGCTCGACCTCGGCGCGATGTCGATGTTCTTCTACTGCTTCCGCGACCGCGACCGGATCCTCGACATCTTCGAGATGTCCACCGGCCAGCGCATGCACACGCGCTACTTCCAGGTCGGCGGCGTAGCCGAGGACATCCCGCTCGGCTTCGAGAAGAAGGTCCGCGCGTTCTGCAAGGAGTTCCCGAGCCGGGTGGACCAGTACGAGGCGCTGCTCACCAACAACGAGATCTTCCTGCACCGCACGAAGGACATCGGCATCGTCTCGCGCGAGCGGCTGCTCGAGCTCGGCGTCACCGGCCCGCTCCTGCGCGCCGCCGGCGAGCCCTGGGACCTGCGCAAGGTCTCGCCGTACCTGGCCTACGGCGACCTCGACTTCAAGATCCCGGTCGGCACGGTCGGCGACGGCTGGGACCGCTTCATCGTCCGCATCGAGGAGATGCGTGAGTCGGTGAAGATCATCGAGCAGGCGCTAGACGGCCTGCCCGAGGGCCCCTGGATCGCCGACGACCGTAAGGTCGTGCTCCCGCCGCGGCACGAGCTGGGGACCTCGATGGAGGCCCTGATCCACCACTTCAAGCTCGTCACGGAGGGCTTCCGCGTCCCGCCGGGCGAGGTCTACTACCCGATCGAGTCGCCACGCGGCGAGCTCGGCTGCTTCATCGTCGCCGACGGGTCCGCGAAGCCCGCGCGCGTGCACTTCCGCGAGCCCTCGTTCGTGAACCTGCAGGCGCTCCGCGACATGTGCGTCGGCGGCTACGT
>DATCLC010000017.1:0-2813 GCA_036564135.1 Solirubrobacterales bacterium | reverse complement strand
GCGCGAGATGCGCGAGACCTACGGGGCGCGCAAGCCGGAGTCGATGCGGCTGCGCTTCCACACCCAGACCGCGGGCGTCTCGCTCACCGCCCAGCAGCCGCTCAACAACATCGTGCGCACCGCGATCGAGGCGCTCGCGGGCGTGCTCGGCGGCACCCAGTCGCTGCACACCAACTCGTTCGACGAGGCGCTCGCCCTGCCCACCGAGGAGGCGGTGCGGGTCGCGCTGCGCACCCAGCAGATCATCGCCCACGAGACCGGGGTCACGAACACGGTCGACCCGCTCGCGGGCTCCTACTTCGTCGAGAAGCTCACCGACGAGCTGGAGGAGCAGGCCTACGACTACTTCCGCCGGATCGACGAGCTCGGCGGGATGGTCGCCGCGATCGAGCGCGGCTTTCCCCAGCGCGAGATCGCCGACGCCGCCTTTGACTTCCAGCGCGCGGTCGACGAGAAGCGCCGCATCGTGGTCGGGGTGAACGAGTACGTGCTCGACGACGAGCCCCCGGTCGAGATCCACCGCCCGGATCCCGCCGCCGAGCGCGGCCAGCGCGAGCGCCTTGCCGCGACCCGCGCCGCGCGCGACGACGCCGCGGCCGAGCGCGCGCTCGGCGAGCTCACCGAGGCCGCCCGCGGCTCGGACAACCTGATGCCGCATCTGCTCGAGTGCGCCCGCGCCCGCGCCACCGAGGGCGAGATCGTCGCCGCGCTGCAAGGCGTGTTCGGCACCTACACCGAGCATCCGCAGTTCTAGGCCCGCGGGCAGCGCCGTTACGCGCGTCCCCGCTCGGGTAGCGGCTTGCGGGTCAGCCCCGCAGCCGCAGCGAAAGGAGCCGCATGAAGGCCGTCACCTGGCATGGGAAGCGCGACGTGCGGGTCGAGGAGGTCCCCGACCCGGCGATCCAGGAACCGACCGACGTGATCGTGCGGGTGACCTCGGCCGGGCTGTGCGGCTCGGACCTGCACCTCTACGAGGTGCTAGGGCCGTTCCTCGACGAGGGCGACATCCTCGGGCACGAGCCGATGGGCGTGGTGGAGGAGGTGGGGCCCGAGGTCACCGCGGTCGCGGCCGGCGACCGGGTCGTGATCCCGTTCAACGTCTCCTGCGGCTCCTGCTTCATGTGCAACCAGGGCCTGCACTCGCAGTGCGAGACCACGCAGGTCCGTGAATACGGCAGCGGGGCCTCGCTCTTCGGCTACACGCGGCTCTACGGCCAGGTCCCGGGGGCGCAGGCGGAGCTGTTGCGCGTGCCGTTCGGCAACACGCTCCCGATCAAGGTCCCCGAGGGGCCGCCCGACGACCGCTACGTGTACCTCTCCGACGTCCTGCCGACCGCTTGGCAGGCGGTGGCCTACGCCGACCCGCCCGCGGGCGGGACGGTCGCGGTGCTCGGGCTGGGCCCGATCGGCGACATGGCGTCGCGCATCGCGCTGCAGCGGGGGCATCGCGTTATCGGCGTCGACCTCGTCGACGCGCGCCTGGAGCGCGCGCGGGAGCGCGGGGTGGAGGCCCTCGATCTGCGCGAGTTCGCCAACGGCGATCTGGCCGGGGCCGTGCGCGAGCTCACCGGCGGGCGCGGGCCCGACTCGGTGATCGATGCCGTCGGGATGGAGGCGCATGGCGCCCCCGGCGCGAAGCTGGCCCAGGACCTCGCCGGGTACCTGCCGGACTCCGTCGCGGAGCGGCTGATCAGGAAGGCGGGCATCGACCGCCTCAGCGCGCTCCACCTCGCGATCGAGCTCGTGCGCCGCGGCGGCACGATCTCGATCAGCGGCGTCTACGGCGGGATGGCCGACCCGCTGCCGATGCTCGTCCTCTTCGACAAGCAGGTCCAGGTCCGCATGGGCCAGGCCAACGTCTGGCGCTGGGTCGACGAGATCCTGCCGCTGCTCACCGACGAGGACCCGCTCGGCGTCGACGGCTTCGCGACGCACCACGTGCCGCTGAGCCAGGCGCCCGAGGCCTACGAGACGTTCCAGGAAAAGCGCGACGGCGCCGTCAAGATCCTGTTCCGGCCATAGCGGCTGGGGCGGGCTCGGCGTCCGCGGTGACGCCCAGGCGTTTGGCGACGGCCCGCGCGGTGAGCCCGTACACGCCCACCGTCGCCGCGATCACGAGGAAGGTGACCGGGGTGAGCACCTCGGCGTCGGGGACGCCGGCGTTCTCGAGCTCGATCTGAAACGCGGCCACGGTGGCCGCCGCGACTATGCCGCGCGGCATCATCCAGGCAAGGAACATGCGCTCGTTCCTCGTGAACTGGGAGCCGAGCGCGCAGACCGCGCTCGAGAGCGGCCGGACGAGCAGGATCAGCGCCGCGGCGAAGAGCAGGCCCTCGACGCCGAGCGCCGTGACCTCGTCGATCTCGACATCGGCGGCGAGCACGATGAAGAGCGCGCCGATCAGCAGCGCGACCAGCGTCTCGGTGAAGATCTCGGTCTCGCGCGCGACCCGCTCCGCGCTGTTTGCGACCACGGCGCCGAGCGCCACCGCCGCGACGAGGCCGGCGTCATCGAAGATGATGCTCGCGATCGCGCTCGCCGTGAGCACCATCCCGAGCGTGGTGAGCGACTTGAGCGCGTACGTGAAGCGCGGGTTGTTGACGATCGGCCGCAGCAGCAGGGCGCCGGCGACGCCGATCGCGATGCCGACGGCGACGGTGCCCAGGAACGTGCCCGGCTCGAGGTCGCCGCCGCCGGAGGCGACCGCGTGGAACGTGAGCACGGCGAGGATCGCGCCGACCGGGTCGATCAGGATGCCCTCCCAGCGCAGTACCGTCGCAAGCTCCCGGTTGGGCCGCACGAACTCGATGAGG
>DATCLC010000016.1:0-3767 GCA_036564135.1 Solirubrobacterales bacterium | reverse complement strand
GAGCAGTGGAAGCGCGTCTACCTCGACTGGATGCGCAACATCCGGCCCTGGTGCATCTCGCGCCAGCTCTGGTGGGGGCACCGGATCCCGGTCTGGTACGGCCCCGACGGCGAGCAGTTCGTCGCCGAGACCGAGGAGGAGGCGCGCCGGAAGGCGGCCGAGGCGGGCGTCGACCCCGAGAGCCTGCGCCAGGACGAGGACGTCCTCGACACCTGGTTCAGCTCGGCGCTCTGGCCGTTCGCGACGCTCGGCTGGCCGGATGACACCGAGGAGCTGCGCGCCTTCTACCCCACGGACTTCCTGACGACCGCGCGCGACATCCTGTTCCTCTGGGTCGCGCGGATGATCATGACCGGGCTCGAGTTCACCGGGAAGATCCCGTTCCGCGACGTCTACGTCCACTCGGTGATCCAGGCGCGCGACGGGCGGCGCATGTCGAAGAGCCTGGGCACCGGCATCGACCCGCTGGACGAGATCGAGGTCCACGGCGCCGACGCGCTGCGCTTCGGCCTGCTCGCGATGTCGTCCACACAGGACGTGCGCTACTCCGACGCGAAGGTCCAGCAGGGCCGCGACCTCGCGAACAAGCTCTGGAACGCGTCGCGCCTCGTCCTGCTGAACGCGGCCGAGGTGGAGCCCGCCCCGCCGGGCCCGGACGCGCCGATCGAGGACCGCTGGATCGCCTCGCGCCTGACGAGAGCGGTCGAGACGGTCTCGGAGAACATCGAGACCTACGACTTCGCGCACGCGGCGCTCGAGCTCTACCGATTCTTCTGGTCCGAGCTCTGCGACTGGTACCTCGAGATCGCCAAGCCGCGCCTGTACGAGCGCGAGGAGGGCGTCTCCGCGACGTTGCTGTGGGTGCTCGAGCAGACGCTGGCGCTCGCGCACCCGATCATCCCGTTCGTCACCGAGGAGATCTACACGTACCTGCGCGAGCGCCTGCCCGAAGGCAGCGCCGAGATGCTCGTCGTCCACCCGTTCCCCGAGGCCGATCCGGCCCTGGTCGACCCCGCCGCCGAGGAGGAGATGGAGCGCTGGATCGAGCTCACCCGCGAGGTGCGGCGCTGGCGCGATCTGGTCGGCGTGCCGGCGGGCACGGTGCTGCCCGCGCGGGTGAGCGGCGACGGAGCGCCGCACGAGCTCGTCGCCCGCCTGGGGCGCCTGCGTTTCGAGGACGGCGAGGGCGAGCCGCTCGCGAAGATCGGCCCGCTCGCCCTGCTCGCCACCGACGAGCTCGACCCGGCGGACGTGCAGGCGCGCATCGACAAGCGCATCGCCGAGCTGCGGGCTGAGGTCGAGCGCGCGGAGCGCAAGCTGGCCAACGAGGGCTTCGTCTCGAAGGCGCCCGCGGAGGTCGTCGAGGCCGAGCGCGAGAAGCTCGCCGGCTACCGCGCGCAGCTCGCCGCGCTCGAGGGCTGACCGCTGTTCGACCCCGAGCGCTGGCTAGCGACCCTCGACCCGATCGGGTGGCGATTCGGGCTTGAGCGCATCGAGGCGCTCACGGCCGCGCTGGGGCGCCCGCAGGATCGTTACGCGACCGCGCACGTGGTCGGCACGAACGGCAAGTCGTCGGTGACCGCGATGACCGTCGCGCTGCTCGAGGCGCACGGCCACCGGGCGGGCGCCTACCTCTCGCCGCACGCCGAGCGCTGGGCCGAGCGCGTTTTGATCTCGGGGCGGACCATCGAGCCGGACGCGTTCGCTCGCGCCGTGGAGCGGGTCGCCGCGGCCGTTTCGGAGGTCGAGCGCGGCTTCGAACCGGGGGAGCGCGTCACGCAGTTCGAGGCCGCCACCGCCGCCGCCTTCGTCGCGCTCGCGGAGGCGGGCGTGGAGTACGGCGTGATCGAGGCGGGGCTGGGCGGTCGCCTCGACGCGACCAACGTGATCGCCTCAAGCGCCACCGCGCTTACGTCGGTCGGCCTCGACCACACCCAGTGGCTGGGGGAGACCGAATCGCAGATCGCGACCGAGAAGCTCGCGGTGCTCCGGCGGCGCTCGGTACTGGTGCTCGGCGACGTCTCGCCGGAGGTGGAGCGGCTCGCGCGCGAGGTCGCCGCCGAGCGCGACGCCCGCGTCGTGCGCCCCCGCGAGCTCGCGCCCCCGGAGGGGCGCTCGTTCGCAGCGCCGTACTTGCGGCGCAACGTCGCCGTGGCGGCGGCGCTAGCCGAGGCGCTGTTGGGCGAACTCGACCCGGAGCGGGCGCGGGCCGCGCTCGCCGGAGTGAGCCTGCCCGGCAGGGTGGAGGTCGTGGCGGGGGAGCCGCCCGTGGTGCTCGACGCCGCGCACAATCCACAGGGCGCCCGCGCGCTCGCCGAGGCACTCGCCGCGCTCGCGCGCGGGCGGCGGATGGTCGGCTGCCTCGCGGTGCTCGCCGACAAGGACGCGCGCGGCATCGTCGCCGAGCTCGCGGGCGTGCTCGACGCGGTCGTGTGCACGGAGCTCGCGCCGGGGGAGCTGGCCGGCATGGGCCGCCCCGACACCAAGGTGACGCCGGCGGCGGAGCTCTCCGCGCTCTGCGAGGCGGCCGGGCTCGAGGCGAGCGCCGAGCCCGATCCGGAGACGGCGATCGCGGCGACCCTGCGCATGGCCGCCGAGCAGGGCGGGGTGGCGGTCGTCTGCGGCTCTCACTATCTCCTGAGCCACGCGCACGTGGCGCTGGCGGGCGACGGCGAAGCGGCGTAGGATCAGCCCATGGACCGCGAAGCACGCTCCGAGCTCCTGCAGATGATGGGCCTGGTCGCGGCAGTCGTCGCGATCGTCATCCTCGTCTTCTTCGGTCTCGGCTACCTTTTCGGGCGGCTCTTCCTGTAGCGGCCGCTGGCATTTCTTGGCCCGCGGATCCGGCCGCCGGGCGCTTCGCAACAGGGTTTGGGGCCTTAACGAGGAAGTAGACTGCGCGATTCCCCCATGCCGCTAGCCATCTTCGGCATCGAAAACGACGGCCTCAACCTGGCCATCAACCTGCTGCTGCTGTTCGTCGTGGTGGTGTGGCTGTCCCTGGTCGCCTACACCTTCCTCGACGCCCGCAGGCGGCTCGACGACTTCTTCCTGGTCGCCTGCGCGACGCTCGCGTCGCTGATCTTCCCGTTTTTGGGCACGATCGTCTACTCGATCTTGCGCCCGCCGGAGTTCCTCGAGGACGCCCGCGAGCGCGAGCTCGAGATCAAGGCGGCGGAGCTGCGCCTCCGTCATCTCGAGGAGTCGTCGTGTCCGAACTGCCAGTTCCCGATCGAGCGCACCTACCTACGCTGCCCGAGCTGCCGGGCGCGCATCAAGGACCCGTGCGAGTCGTGCGGCAAGCCAATCGACCCGCGCTGGGCGATCTGCCCCTACTGCGAGACGCCCACGCGCCGCGCCGCCGCTCCGCGCCGGCGGGCCGTCCCGCGCGGCAAGGAGGGCGCCGCCCCCGCGCGCCCCGTGGCACCCGAGGCGCGCCCGACGCGAGCCAAGCGGCCCGCCGCCCGGACGGCCGCAGGCAAGCAGGCTTCAAGCCAGGAGGCGGCGCGCAGCGCCAAGCGCCCCGCGTCGGCGCGCTCGCAGTCGCAGCCGCGCCGCTCGAGCCGCTCGAGCGGCGACGCGTCGGCGTCCTAGTCGCTCCGTCTGCCATCGGGCGCGGCGCAGACCTTGTAGAACCCCCGCGCAAGTTCGCGCAACGAAAGCGAGGATTGATTCGTGTCCAGAACCCTGATCCTGATCAAGCCCGACGCCTTTGAGCGCAACCTCACCGGCGAGCTTTTGGCCCGCTTTGAGCGCAAGGGCCTGCG
>DATCLC010000015.1:0-6693 GCA_036564135.1 Solirubrobacterales bacterium | reverse complement strand
CTACCCGATCGAGTCGCCACGCGGCGAGCTCGGCTGCTTCATCGTCGCCGACGGGTCCGCGAAGCCCGCGCGCGTGCACTTCCGCGAGCCCTCGTTCGTGAACCTGCAGGCGCTCCGCGACATGTGCGTCGGCGGCTACGTGGCCGACCTGATCATGAACCTGGCGATGCTCGATCCGATCCTCGGAGGTATCGACCGATGAGCAACCACGAGCGCCAGGGCGACGAGACGCCGGCTATCGATCCCGCGCTCGAGCAGGGGCCGCAGACCAGCGAGCACGGCACGTCCGGCCCGCTGCGCCCGACCGACGAGCTGTCGGCCGCCGAGCGCCAGGCGCTGATCGCCTCGATGTCGCCGGAGGACGCCGAGCGCGTCCCGGAGCTGCACGAGGTCGAGGTGCCCCCCGAGCTGCGCGAGCAGATCGAGGAGGCGATGGGCCGCTACCCGCAGCTGCGCTCGGCCTCGATCCCCGCGCTGTGGGCGGTGCAGCGCCACTACGGCTGGTGCTCGCCCGAGGGCATCCGCCAGGCCGCCGCGGTGATGGGCGTCTCGCCCGCGTACCTGCAGTCGGTGGCGAGCTTCTACGACCTGTTCCGCCTGACCCCGACGGGCCGCAACCGCATCCTGGTCTGCCACAACATCTCGTGCTGGATGCGGGGCGCCGACGACCTTCTGAAGCGCTTCTGCGAGGCGACCGGCGCCGACCACCACGAGGCCGAGCACAACGGCGCCAACTCGCCCGACGGGGAGTTCTTCGTGCAGGGCTTCGAGTGCCTCGGCGCCTGCGACATCGCGCCGATGGCCTCCATCAACCAGCACTACTACGGCCCGATCGAACTCGACGAGGTCGAGACCGTGATCGACCGGCTGCGCCGCGGCGAGGACCCGCTCCCCGAGAAGGACATCCGCAAGCGCACGCTGGCAGGGGGCGCTGACGCGCCGGAAGTGGAGACGAACGCAGATGCCTGAGCGACGCCTTCTTTTCAGGAACCTCGACGAGCCGGGGCTCCGCACCCTGGACGTCTACAAGCGCCGCGGCGGCTACCGCGCCCTGGAGCGCGCCATCCGCGAGCTCGAGCCCGACCAGATCATCTCCGAGATCGAGGAGTCCGGCCTCCGCGGCCGCGGCGGCGCCGGCTTCTCGATGGGCAAGAAGGGCTCGTTCCTGCCGCGCGGCGACATGCCGAAGTACCTGTGCTGCAACGCGGACGAGTCCGAGCCCGGGACCTTCAAGGACCGCGAGCTCATGTTCAAGAACCCGCACGGCCTGATCGAGGGGATCGTGATCGCCGCGATCGCCGTCGGTGCGCAGCACGCCTTCATCTTCATCCGCGGCGAGTACTGGGACGTGGCCGACGTCCTCGACGCCGCCGTCCGCGAGGCCTACGACGCGGGCCTGGTCGGCGAGCGCATCCTCGGCTCGAACCACAGCGTCCAGCTCGTCGTCCACCGCGGCGCCGGCGCCTACATCTGCGGCGAGGAGACCGCGCTGCTCGACTCGCTCGAGGGCAAGCGTGGCAACCCGCGCCTCAAGCCGCCGTTCCCGGCCGTGCAGGGCCTCTACGGCGGGCCGACGCTGATCAACAACGTCGAGACCCTGATGAACGTGCCGCACATCATCCGGCACGGCGCCGAGTGGTACAAGCGGCTCGGCACCGAGCAGTCGACCGGCACCAAGGTCGTCTCGGTCTCCGGCCACGTACAGCGGCCGGGCAACTACGAGATCGAGCTCGGCATCCCGGCACGCGAGATCATCTTCGGCCTCGCCGGCGGCCCGCCCCCCGGCAGGCGCGTCAAGGTCTGGTTCCCGGGCGGCTCCTCGGCGCCGGTGCTCACCGAGGAGGAGCTGGATCTGCCCTACAGCTTCGAGGCGATGGCCGAGGCGGGTTCGATGCTCGGCTCCGGCGCGATCATCGTCGGCGACGACACCGTCTCCGTGCCCGAGCTCGCCCTGCGCACCGCGCGCTTCTACCACCACGAGTCCTGCGGCAAGTGCTCGCCCTGTCGCGAGGGCACGAACTGGACGGTGAAGATGCTCGAGCGGGTCGTGCGCGGCGAGGCGACGCCGATGGACCTCGACATCATCGCCTCCGTCCAGGAGAACATCATCGGCAACTGCCTGTGCGTGCTGGGCGACGCGATGGCGATGCCGGTGGGCTCCATGGTCCGCAAGTTCCGGCACGAGTTCGAGGAGGTCATCGAGCGGGCCCGCGCCGCCCACGGCGGCCCCCTCGACGCGGCGCCCGATGACGTCCCGCCCGTCCCGCTGGGGGTGCACGCATGAGCGAGCGCAACGAGATCACCTTCGTCATCGACGGCGTCGAGGTCCGGGCGCCCGAGGGCATGATGCTCGTCGACGCCGCCAAGCGCGGCGACATCGAGATCCCGGTCTTCTGCTACGAGCCGAAGCTCGGCCCGCCCGTCGGCGCCTGCCGCATGTGCCTGGTCGAGATCGAGGGCATCCCGAAGCTGCAGACCGCCTGCTCGACGCCGGTGCGCGACGGCATGGTCGTCTACACGCAGACCGAGCGCGTCAAGCAGGCCCAGAACGCGGTCGTCGAGTTCCTGCTCGTCAACCACCCGCTCGACTGCCCGGTCTGCGACAAGGGCGGCGAGTGCCCGCTGCAGGACATCGCGATGGGCTGGGGCCCGGGGCGCAGCCGGGTCACCGACCCCAAGCGCCACTTCCGCAAGCCGGTCCCACTCTCGCCGCTCGTGCGCATCGACCGCGAGCGCTGCATCCTCTGCTACCGCTGCGTGCGCTTCAGCCAGGAGGTCTCCGAGGACGAGCAGCTCCAGCTCCTTGAGCGCGGTCCGCGCAGCTACGTGGGCACCTTCGAGGACCGCCCCTACATCGCCCCCTTCCACGGGAACATCATCGAGCTCTGCCCGGTGGGGGCGCTGACCTCCGAGGCCTACCGCTTCCGCGCCCGGCCGTGGGACATCGAGGAGGCGGGCACGGTCTGCACGCTCTGCCCCTCGCAGTGCAACGTGAAGTTCACTGTCCGCGACGAGCGCGTGATGCGCACGCTGGCCCGCGACAACGAGGACGTCGACGACGGCTGGCTCTGCGACAAGGGCCGCTTCGGCTTCCAGATGATCCACTCGGACGAGCGGATCACCGAGCCGCGGGTGGGCGGCGGCGGCACGCTCAACCCGGCCACCTGGGCGCAGGCGCTCGAGCGCACGGCCGAGGCGCTGCGCAAGGCGGGCTCGCGCACGGCGGTGCTGATCGGCTCGCAGGCCTCCAACGAGGAGGGCTACCTGCTGCAGCGGATCGCGCGCCAGGCGCTCGGCTCCCCGCACATCGACTCGCGCGGCGGCCAGCCGATCGACCGCGACACGCTGCTCGAGCTCTCGCGCCCCGAGCTGGGCGCCGCGGTCGCCGACATCGACCGCGCCGAGTCGGTGCTGCTGATCGGCGCCGACCCGCTCAACGACATGCCGATCCTCGACCTGCGCCTGCGCAAGGCGATCCGCCGGCACGGCACGCGCCTCGTGGTCGCCACCGAGCGGCCGACCACGCTCGACGGCGGCGCCGAGGAGACCGCCCGCTACGCGCCCGGCGAGGCCGCCGCGCTCCTGGCCGACCTGGCCGCCGAGCTGCGCCCGGGCGACGGCGCGAGCGGCCCGTACGCCGAGGACGCGCAGCGGCTCGCCGGCGAACTGCGGCCCGGCGCGACCGTGATCATCTTCGGCGAGCGGCTCGGCCACGGTCCCGACGGGGAGGCCTGCCTGCGCCTCGTGCTCGAGTGCGCCGAGGCGCTCGAGGCGAGCGCCGACGGCGCCGGCCTGCTCGAGGTGCCCGAGCGCACCAACGCGCGCGGCCTGCGCGAGGTGGGCTGCCTGCCGGTCGCCGGCCCGGGACTTGCGGAGACCGAGCAGGGCATGGGCGCGGACGAGATCCGCGAGGCGCTTCGCAACCGCGAGCTCGAGGCGCTGATCCTCTGGGACATCGACCCGCTGCGCGAGCTGCCCGACCCCGAGGGCTGGCGCGAGGCGCTCGCGGCGGCGCGCTTCGTCCTGCAGGTCGGCGCCTTCGAGACGCCCGGCACCAACCCGAACGTGTTCCTGCCGCTCGAGACGCACGCGGAGAAGGAGGGCACGGTGACCCACCCCGACGGGCGCCTGCAGCGGCTGCGGCCCTCGATCCCGCACCCCGGCGCGACGCGCCACGGCTGGCAGTGGCTCGCGGAGCTCGCCGCGCTGCTCGGCCACGAGACCGGGATCGACTCGGCGCCGGAGGCGCTCGCCGCGATCGGCGAGGACGCGCCGATCTACGCGGGGCTCACGCACGAGGAGATCGGCGGGCTCGGCGTGCGCTGGCAGGAGCGCGAGGCGGCGAAGAACCTGCCGGAGCCGGCCGCGTCGGTCGGCATGACCGCGGTCGCCACGGCGCAGGCTCCGGCGCAGGCCAACGGGCGCCTGCGGCTCGCGACCTACCGCGACCTGTGGGTGGCGGAGGCCACCGAGCAGAGCCCGGCGCTGCGCTTCCTTTTGCCCAAGCAGCGGCTCGAGCTTGCGCCCGTCGACGCCGAACGGCTCGGCGTGGCGGAGGGCGATGAGGTCGAGCTCACCGCGAACGGCAGCTCGATCCGGGCGCGGGTCGTCGTGCGCGAGCGCATGCTGCCGGGCGCGGGCTTCGTCGTCGAGGGCATCCGCGACGCTAACCCGAACGAGCTGGGCGCGCCCGGCGGGGTCGAGGTCGAGGTCGCCCGCGTCGAGCCGGAGTCGCCCGAGCTCGAGGTGATCGCCGCGGGAGGTGGCCGCTGATGCTGATCGCCGAGGTCGGCTTCGCCGAGGCCACCTGGATCCTGGTCCTCAAGGCGCTGGTGATCTTCGCGGCCGTGTTCGCGATCGCGCCGGTCCTGACCGTCGTCGAGCGCAAGATCCTCGGGCGCTTCCAGGCGCGCTACGGGCCCAACCGGGTCGGCCCGTTCGGCCTGCTGCAGCCCGCCGCCGACGCGCTCAAGCTGATCGGCAAGGAGCAGTTCGAGCCGCACGGCGCGCTGCGCTTCCTGTACGCCGCGGGCCCGGCGCTCGTGATCTTCAGCGGCGTCGCGACGCTCGCGATCCTGCCGTGGGGCGACGTCAAGGGCGGCGTCGGCTTCTACGGGATCGACGTCTCGATCGGCGTCCTCTACTTCTTCGCCTTCGGCGGCCTCTCGTTCTACGGGCTCCTGCTCGGCGGCTGGGCGTCGGGGTCGAAGTACTCGTTCCTCGGCGCGATGCGCTCCGCGGCCCAGCTCATCTCGTACGAGATCTCGATGGCGCTCGCGCTGCTCGGCTCGATAATGATGGCTGGCTCGCTCTCGCTCACCGAGATCGTCCACGCCCAGGACGAGGTGTGGTTCGTGATCCCGCAGTTCCTGGGCTTCTTGATCTTCATGGTCGCCGGCTTCGCCGAGGCCAACCGCGCCCCGTTCGACTTGCCGGAGGCGGACGCCGAGATCGTCGCCGGCTACCAGACCGAGTACGGCGGCATGCGCTGGGGCAGTTTCATGCTCGCCGAGTACCTCGAGATGTTCGTGATCTCCGGGATCGCGGCGACCTTCTTCCTCGGCGGCTGGAGGGGCCCGGGCCCGGGCTTCCTCGACCCGATCTGGATGCTGGTCAAGATCCTCGGGCTGATGTTCCTGTTCTTCTGGGTGCGCGCGACGCTGCCCCGCGTCCGCTACGACCAGCTGATGAGCTTCGGCTGGAAGGTGCTCCTGCCGCTCGCCACCTTGAACGCCCTCGTCACCGCCGTCCTGGTGACCGTCCTTTAGAGAGAAGGAGCCATGGCCAACGCCGAGACCGAAACCAGGCAGTTCCCGTATCTCCCTGACTCCGACGTGGTCGCCGTCCAGCGCGGGCCCGAGCCCGGCGGCATCAAGGGCGCCTACCGCGTCTTCGGTGAGACGCTGCGCGGGCTGAAGACGACCATGGCTCGCATGATCGAGGGCCCGGTCACGATCCAGTACCCCGAGGAGAAGACCGCGGTCTACCCGCGCTTCCGCGGCCGCCACAAGCTCCACCGCTTCGAGGACACGGGCCTCGAGAAGTGCGTGGGCTGCTCGCTGTGCGCGGCGGCCTGCCCGGCGGACTGCATCCGGGTGGTCGCCGCCGAGAACGACCCGGCGAACCGCGTCTCGGCGGGCGAGCGCTACGCCGCCGTCTACGAGATCAACCTCTCGCGCTGCATCTTCTGCGGCTACTGCGAGATCGCCTGCCCGTTCGACGCGATCACAATGGGCCACGACTACGAGATGGCCGACTACAACCGCGGCGACCTGATCTTCACCAAGGAGATGCTGCTCGCCGAGCCGCTGGAGCGGACGCCGCTCCGCACTGCGGACGAGTAGCCTGCGGCGGCGGGATGGCCGAGGTCTTCTTCTTCATCGCGGCGATCGGCGCGGTAGCGGGCGCGGTGGGCACCGTCGCCCTGCGCGACGCGTTCTACTCCGTGCTCGCGCTCGTCTGCCACCTGATCTTCCTGGCGATGCTGTTCCTGCTGCTGCGGGCCGAGTTCGTCGCCGCCGCGCAGGTGATCGTCTACGCGGGCGCGGTGATGGTGCTGTACGTGTTCGTCGTCAGCTACGTCGGCGGCCTGCAGGCCGGGCTGGCCGGCCGCAGCGGGCCGGCGCTGCGCGTGCTCTCGGTGCTGTTCGCGCTGGCGCTGTTCATCGAGATCACGATCGCGCTGGTCGGGAC
>DATCLC010000014.1:0-15221 GCA_036564135.1 Solirubrobacterales bacterium | reverse complement strand
CGCTGAAGAACGGCGTGAGCAGGCCCGGCTGGGCCACGACGCTCACCGGCCGGTCGCCTGCCGCCTCGCGAAGGCCGGCGGCGAGCCGCTCGGTGAGCTCGCCCAGGCGGGCGTAGGCCGCCGCGTCGAGCTCGCGCAGGGTGGCGAGGCCCGCCGCCACCGCGAGCGGGTTCCCGCTCAGCGTCCCGGCCTGGTAGACGTCGCCCGCGGGCGCCACGCGCTCCATGAGCTCGCGCCGCCCGCCGTAGGCCGCGGCCGGCAGCCCGCCGCCCAGGACCTTGCCCATCACGGTCAGGTCGGCGCGCACGCCGAAGAGCTCCTGCGCCCCGCCGCGCGCCACGCGGAAGCCCGAGATCACCTCGTCGAGGATGAGCAGCGCGCCCTGCTCGTCGGCCGCAGAGCGCAGCGCCTCCAAGAAGCCGTGCGCGGGCGGCACGACGCCCATGTTCGCGGGCAGGGGCTCGGCGATGATCGCCGCGACCTCGCGGTCGTGCAGCGCCACGGAGAGCGCCTCGTCGTCGTTCCAGGGCACGACGATCGTGTCGGCGGCCTGCGCGGCCGTCACCCCGGGGCTCGCCGGGATCCCCTGCGTGGCGAGGCCGGACCCCGCCTGGGCCAGGAGCCCGTCGACGTGCCCGTGGTAGGCGCCCGCGAACTTGACGACGGCGTCGCGGCCCGTGACCGCGCGCGCCAGGCGGATCGCGCTCATCGACGCCTCGGTGCCCGACGAGGTCATGCGGATCATCTCCACCGAGCCGAAGCGCTCGCAGACCTCGGCGGCGAGCTCCACCTCGCCCTCGATCGGCGCACCGTAGCTGGTCCCGCGCGCCGCGGCCTCCTGGACCGCCTCGACCACCGCCGGGTGCGCGTGGCCCAGGATCAGCGGACCCCACGAGCACACCCAGTCGACGTAGCGGTTGCCGTCGACGTCGACGAGCTCGCAGCCCTCGCCGCGCTCGATGAACACGGGGTGGTCGCGGCCGATCGACCGCATCGCGCGCACGGGCGAGTTCACGCCGCCCGGCAGGAGCCCGGTGGCGCGCCCGAACAGCTCCGCGGAGCGCGGCGTCGCGTACGAGTCGCTGGCGGCAGTCTCCTCGCTCACCGTGGTGTTCCGGTCAGGCAGCGGCGAGGTGGCCGTGCTCGCGCTCCCACCGCGCGTAGTCGTCGATGAAGTAGTGCAGGCGCACCTTCTTGTACTCAGTCGAGGAGTAGAGGACGGCGCGGTCGTCGCCGTGCAGGTCGTGCTCGTCGGCGATCGACTGCAGGATCGCGTCGCACTCCTCCTTCGAGCGCCCGTGCGCCATCGTGAACACCGAGTAGGGCCAGTCGGGGTAGGTCGGGCGCTGGTAGCAGTGCGAGATGCCGCGCACCGCCGCCATCCGCTTGCCGACCTCGAGGATCCGCTCCTCCGGCACGCGCCACACGCCCATGCCGTTCGCCGAGAAGCCGGCCCGCCGGTGATAGAGGATCGCCGCCACCCGGCGCAGCAGCAGGCGGTCCACCATGCCGCGCAGGTGCTCGAGGAACGCCTCGGGGTCCATGCCCACGGCGCTCGCCGCCTCGTCGTAGGGGCGGTCGGTGACGTCCATCGGCCCCTGGAGGGCACGGATCACGGCGACGTCGCGCTCGTCGTAGGGCTGCGGCTCGAGCTCGCGCGGCGGCGCCGCGTCGACCGCGGCGGCCAGCTCCTCCGTCCCCTTTTCCATCTCGAGGTTCATGTTGATCTTGAAGAGGCGCAGCGTCGGGAGCTGGCGAATCGACTCGGCGCCCGTCATGCGCTGGAGCGCCTTGAGCGTCCCGTCCAGGCCGAGCTCGGAGTCGGGCGGCACCGCGATCGTGAACCAGAGGTTGAACTCGTGGGTGCGCAGGTAGTTGTGCGAGACGCCCGGGTGCTCGTTGATGATCTTGGCCGCGCGGTGCGGGTGCTCGGCGTCGACCTTGGCCGCGACCAGCATCGACTCGTACCCGAGCGCCCGCGTGTCGAAGATCGGCGTGATCTCGCGGATGATCCGCTCGTCGATCAGGCGCTGGGTGCGCCGCATGAGCTCGTCCACGTCGAGCTCCGCCTCCTCGGCAATCGCCACGTAGGGCTCACGAACGAGCGGGAAGCGCGACTGCAGGAGGTTCAGGATCCGTTTGTCGGTCTCATCGAGGGGGACCGCCGCGCCGCCCTTGCGGGAGCGCACCTTCGGGCGGGGGGTCTTCACGCGAGCCATTCGGCCACATCCTTTGCGTAGTAGGTGAGAATCACGTCGGCCCCCGCGCGGCGGATGGAGGTGAGGGTCTCGAGCACCGCCGCGCGCTCGTCGACCCAGCCGTTCATCGCCGCCGCCTTGAGCGCGGCGTACTCCCCGGACACGTGGTAGGCGGCGACCGGCACGCCGAGCTCGTCCTTTACGCGCCGGATCACGTCGAGGTAAGTGACGGCTGGCTTCACCATCACCACGTCGGCGCCCTCCTCGAGGTCGAGGCGCGCCTCGCGCACCGCCTCGAGCGCGTTGCCGGGGTCCATCTGGTAGCCGCGCCGGTCGCCGAACTGCGGCGTCGACTCGGCGGCGTCGCGGAACGGCCCATAGAACGCCGACGCGTACTTGGCCGCGTAGGCGATGACCGGCACGTCCGCGTGCCCCTCCTCGTCGAGCTGTCCGCGGACCGCGCCGATGCGGCCGTCCATCATGTCGCTGGGCGCGACGACGTCGGCACCGGCCTCGGCGTGCGAGACCGCGGTCTTCGCGATCAACTCGATCGTGATGTCGTTGTCGACCTCGCCCTCGCGCACGAACCCGCAGTGCCCGTGGTCGGTGTACTCGCACAGGCACACGTCGGTGATCACGGTGAGGTCGGGGAGCTCCTTCTTGAGCGCGCGGATCGCCATCTGCACGATCCCCTCGTCGTCGTAGGCGCCCGTGCCCGCCTCGTCCTTGGTCTCCGGGATCCCGAAGAGGATCACCGCGGGGACGCCGGCCTCGTGGACCTCGCCGGCGGCCTCGACCAGCTCGTTGATCGAGTAGCGCTCGACGCCGGGCATCGACTCCACCGGCTGGCGGACGCCTTCGCCGGGGACGACGAACAGCGGCTGCACCAGATGACGCGGCGAGAGCTCGGTCTCCCGAACGAGGTCCCGCAGCGCTTGTGTTCTGCGCATGCGGCGCATGCGCGTGGCGGGAAAGCTCACGCGCCTGATTCTAGGCATGGGGTCAGGGCGCGGCCCGCGCGGGCCAATCGGCCGAACGCGGGGCCCTACGCGAGGCGCCGCAGCGCCACCCGCGCGAGCGCCGCGTAGGCGGCGAGCAGCGCGGCGAGGTGCAGCAGGCGCACCCAGAGCGACCCCGACCCGGCGTCGAGCCCGGCGGAGATCGCCTCGAGCGACGGGTGGAACGGGAACAGCGAGCGGAAGACCTCGAGCGCGTCGAACAGCGTCGCGCTCACCGTGCCCGACGGGACGAGCGAGAGCAGCGCGATCGGCAGCGAGAGCATGAAGGCGAGCAGGGAGCTCGCGCGCACGTCGCGCCCAGCCGCGCCGATCGCGGCGCCGAAGGCGGCGAACGCCGCGCCCCCGGCGAGGATCGCGAGCACGATCAGATGGCCGCGGCCCCAGCCCACCGCGCCGAACGGCGTCATCACGAGGAGCATGAGCAGGGTCACGGCGAGCGAGGCGATCACGCCGAGCGCGATCTTCTCGGCGAGCAGGCCGCCCCGCCCCACGCTGGCGCGCGTGATCCGGACAAACGCGTTCTCCTCGCGCTCGAGCGCGAGCGAGCCCGCCACGAGCAGCACGGTCACGAACATCAGGGTGAACGTCGCCGCCGCCGCGATCGCGAACGAGTCGATCGAGGTCGAGGTGCCCGACACGTCGATCTTCTCGACGGCGATCGGCTCGGAGATCGCTCCGAGCAGCGGCAGGGCGAAGTCGAGGTTGTCCTCGGCGAGGCGCGCGAACTCGATCACCTGGTCGAGCGCCGTGCGCGCCGGCGAGCCCGCGGGCAGGGTGCCGCGCACGCCCTGGAGGATCTGCCCGGCCCGCACGAGGCCGAGGATGTCGAGCTCGTCGTCCAGGAACGGGAGCTGGAACGTCCCGCCCTCGATCAAAAGGTCGATGTAGTCCGCAGCCTGCGCGGAGATCCGCTCGGAGAGGATCAGGTTCGCCTCGGTGACGAGCGCCTGGATGCGGTCGTCGACGAGCTGCGCCTTGACCGGGTCGTCCTCGTTCACGTAGACGTCGACGGTCGCGGGCTCGGGGTCGAGGCTGGTCAGCGAGCGGAGCTGGTCGAGCAGGTCCTCAGGCAGGATCAGCGCGCCCAGGACCTCGCCGTCGCGCACCATCTCCTGGGCCCGCTCGCGGTTCGGGGCGTCCACGCACTCGACCCGCTCGCAGAGCTCGGCGCGGGCCTGGTCGGCGCCGAATTCCTGCTCGCCCGCCCCCAGGTCGAAGGCCTCGTCGGGCGGCACCTCGTTCACGAAGGCGACGCGCGGCTTGCCGTCGTCGCCCGAGAGCGCGAAGCCGATGAGCAGGCCGATCACGAGCGGGTAGGCGATCAACAGGCCGACGATCAGCGGCGAACGCCGCAGGATCTGCAGGTCCTTGAGGAGCAGCCAGCGCATCAGTGCCCCCGCTCCCGCAGGAACGCGACGAACGCGGACTCGAAGTCCCTGGCGCGCGACTCCGGCACCGCCGCGTGGAGCTCGGCGGCCGTGCCGTCAAACAGCGGTTCGCCGTCCGCCAGCACGAGGATGCGGTCGCCGTAGCGGTCGACCTCGCCGAGGTGGTGGGTGGTGTAGAGCACGGTCGTGCCGCCTCCGGCGAGCCCGTGCACGAACTCCCACAGGCGCGCGCGCTGGCGCGGGTCGAGGCCCGTGGAGGGCTCGTCGAGAAGCAGGACCGCTGGGCGTGAGAGCAGGCCGATCGCGATGTTCACGCGCTGCTGGTTGCCGCCCGAGAGCGTGCCGACCTGGTCGCCTCGCCGGTCGCCGAGGCCGGTCTGCTCGAGCATCCCCTCGACCGCCGCTTCGACGTCGTCCACGCCTTCGAGGCGCGCGAACAGGCGCAGGTTCTCCTCCACCGTGAGCCGCCGGTAGAGGGCCGCCTGCTGCGGCACCCACCCGATCGCACCCGCCGGCGTGTGGACCGTGCCCGCGTCGGGCTTGCGGATGCCGGCGAGGATCGAAAGCAGCGTCGTCTTGCCCGCGCCGTTGGGGCCGATCACGGCCAGCAGCTCCCCCGCCACGGCGGTGAACGAGACGTCGCGCAGAGCCACGCGCTCGCCGAACGAGTAGGAGAGCCCGCGGACCTCGATGACCGGGCTCGCGTCGGCAGTTGGCTCGGCCTCTGCCATGGGCGCGAAACGCTACCTGCAGTCGCGGGCGCCGGGTCCGGTCCCACCGCCCGCGATCGAGGTTTCTCGTCCAGGAGACAAGAAAAGTCGATCACCGCCGGCGGACCGCAGCCGTGATCGAGGTTTCTGGTCCCGGAGGCGAGAAAAGTCGATCACCGGCCGCGGGGCGCGGTGGTGATCGAGGTTTCTGGTCCAGGAGACGAGCAAAGTCGAGCGCGGCGGCGGTACGGTGCCGGGCCGTGGCACGCGCGACCGAGTTCAGAGCGGACGACCTGCTCCCCATCGAGCCCCTCATCCGGCGGCTGACCGGCAAGAGGGGCTGGCTGGAGCGCCGCACCAAGGCGCAGCGCTGGCTCGTCGCCCGGCCCGCCGCCGGCGAGCCCGAGGTGAGCGTCGAGCTCAACGTCGACGAGGAGGTGAACAACCTCGTGATCACGCTGACCGGGTTCGAGCCCGGCCGCCCGCTCCTGCCCAGCCTCGAGCCCAAGGGCATCCGCACGCCGAAGGGCTGGCAGCTCATGGCCGACGTCGGCTGGGTGCTGGGCTGGCGTGCGCCGAAGCGCAAGGCGCCCGAGGACGTCCTGCGCTTCGCGTTCCGCGTCGTCAAGGCGCTCGGCCTCGAGCCCGCCGACGGGCGCTGGGCCGCCCGGGTGGAGGGCCGCCCGCCGCGCCCCGGCTGGCAGACCGACGCCAAGTGAGCCCCGCGCGCGGCCTTGGCGCGGCAGGGTGATTTACGCTGACCGAGTGAGGCTTCTCTTCGTCGGGGACGTCGTGGGCCGGCCGGGCCGGGCTGGCCTCGCCCGCGCGATGCCGGGCCTGCGCGAGCGCTACGCGCCCGACCTCTGCGTCGTGAACGGGGAGAACTCCGCCGGCGGCCTGGGGATCACCGAGCGCACCGCGCAGGAGCTCTTCGACATGGGGTTCAGCGTGATCACCCTCGGCAACCACGCCTATCGGCGCCGCGAGGCGTACGAGTACCTCGACTCGACCGACCGCGTGATCCGCCCGGCGAACTTCATGGCGGGCAGCCCCGGCCGCGGCCACACGATCGTCGAGGCCGCCGGCATGCGCATCGCCGTGATCAACCTGATCGGCATGGTCCAGCTCCAGGCGGCCCGCTCGCCGTTTGCGGAGGCCGACGCGCTGCTCGAGCGCCTCGCCGACGACGCCGACGCCTTCGTCGTCGACTTCCACGCCGAGGTGACGAGCGAGAAGGTGGCGATGGGCTGGCACCTCGACGGCCGCGCCGCCGCGGTGCTTGGCACCCACACACACGTGCCGACCGCCGACGTGCGCGTGCTGCCCAAGGGCACCGCGTTCATCAGCGACGTCGGCATGACGGGCTCGCGCGCGAGCGTGCTCGGCGTGCGCTGGGAGCAGGCGCTCGAGGGGTTCCGCACGCAGATGCCGCAGCGGTTCGAGACCGCCGAGGAGGACGTGTGGGTGAACGGCGTCGTCGTCGACGTCAACGAGCGCGGGCTCGCCGACTCGATCCAGCAGGTGCTGGAGCCCGCGCCCGAGGCCTGATCCGCCGCGCCGGATCCGCTAGCCGCCGCCGGCGATCTCGTTCAGCACGTAGGACGCGAGGTCGCGGATCTCCTCGTCGCTGAGTTGGCCGCCGAACGGCGGCATCCCGCCGCCCCCGTTTGTGATCTGCTCGATGGCCTGCTCAAGCGAAAAGCCGCCGTCGTCGAGGGCCGGCCCGCCGTTCCCACCGCCGCCGTCGGCGCCGTGGCAGCCCGCGCAGTTGTCGGAGAAGATCTGCTCGCCTTGGCCGGACTCGCGGGCGTCGGTCTCCTTCGAGCTCGGCCCCTTGCCCTTGCCCTTGCCCTTGGGCGTCGTCGACTCCTCCTGCTCGACCTCGGGCTCGGCCTCGCCCGCGTGCGCCGCCTGCTGGCCGGAGCTGCCGGGCTCAACGGGGCCCATCGTGCCGTCGAGCGAGAACGCCCACAGCGAGTCGCCGTGCGCGCTGCCCGCCAGCGAGTTGCCCGCGGCGTAGAAGATCACGTACTCCCGGCCGCCGTGCTCGACGATCGCGGGCGTGGAGTTCGCGCCCGCGCCGGTCTGGAACGCCCAGCGCTGCTGGCCGGTCTCGGCGTCGTAGGCGCGCAGCTCGCCGTTGTTGTGGCCGACGAAGACGAGCCCACCCGCGGTCGCGGTCGTGCCCGAATAGCAGGACTGGTCCTTCCAGTTCTCCTCCCAGGCGATCTCGCCCGTGGTCACGTCGATCGCCGCCACCACTCCGTCCTGGGCGCCGAAGCCGGTGAACGTGAAGATCGACGAGAGGTACGTGGTGCCGCGCTCGAACTCCTGGAGCTTCGCCGACTGGTAGCCGGAGGCCGAGTCCATCCCGCAGACGTAGACCATGTTCGTTTCCGGCGAGAAGCTCGACGGCGGCCAGTTGGTGCCGCCGGAGGGGCCCGGGGCGATCACGGTCGTGGTCTCGCCGAACGGCGTGAAGATGTCATCCGCACGGTGCACCGGCGCGTTCTTGCCGAGCGTGTCGCGCGCCAGGTCGCGGATCTGCTTGAAGTCGGCGTCGCTCACCTCATGCGACGAGAACGGCGGGTACGAGGGGATCGGCTGGGTCTCCGCGGTCGCCTGCGAGGGCTCCTGCGGCACCGGCTGCTCCTCGATCGGGTGAATCGGCTCGCCGGTCTCGCGGTTCAGGATGTAGAGCCAGCCCGTCTTACCGGGCTGGCTCAGGCCCTTGATGTCCTCGCCGTCGATCTCCGCGTCCCAGAGAACGACCGGGCTCGGCGCGTCGTAGTCCCAGATGTCGTGGTGTACCTGTTGGAAGTGCCAGCGGTACTCGCCGGTCTCGGCGTCGATCGCGACGATCGAGGTCGCAAACAGGTTGTCGCCCTCGCGCGCCGACCCGTTCAAGTCGGGCGAGGCGTTGCCGGCCGAGAAGTACATGAGGCCGAGCTCCGGGTCGACCGCCGGGGTCTGCCAGATCGGCGCGCCGCCGCGCTTCCACGAGTTGTTGTCCTGCGGCCAGGTCTCGTGGCCCTCCTCGCCAGGCCCAGGGATCGCCCAGAAGCGCCACTCCTCGTCGCCGCTTGAGGCGTCGTAGGCCATCAGCCGGCCGCGGATGCCGTACTCGCCGCCGGAGAGGCCGGTGTAGACGCGGCCCTCGTAGTAGAGGGGCGCGTTGGTGATCGTCTCGCCCTTGCGCCAGTCGCCCACCTGCGTCTCCCACTCGAGCTCACCGGTGCGCTGGTCGAGCGCGATCAGCCTGCCGTCGAGGAGCCCCGCGTAGACCCGCCCGTCGCCGACCGCCACGCCGCGGCTCGTCCAGCCGCAGCAGATCGTGTTGATCTTCTGATCGAGCTGCGCCTCCCACTTCCAGATCTCGCGGCCCGTCTCGAGGTCGTGGGCGAAGATGTCGTTGGCGCCGGTGATCGTGTAGATCACGCCGCCGTAGACGATCGGGGTCGCCTCGCCCGAGTACTTGCCGGCGATGCCCGACCCGTCGAGGTTGGTCATCCACTCGCCCTTGAGGTCCGCGACGGTCTCGGTGTTGATCTCATCCAACGGCGAGTAGCGCTGGTTCGTGAGCGAGCCGCCGTTGGTGGGCCAGTTCTCGGTCGGCGGCTCGTTGAGCTCGTCGGCCTCGAAGGCGGGCGCCATGCTGACCTCGTTGGTCGAGCCGCCCTCGCGGGTGCCCTTGCCGTTCACGTAGCCCACGATGTAGGCGACGGCGGCGAGCGTGAGCGCCAGGAGCACGCCGGCGACGGCAGCCCCGCTCAGCTGGAGCGAGCCTGCGCTTCGCTCGGCGTTATCGCCTTGGTCTGCCGTCCCAGGCTCGTTCGGCATACGCGGGCGCGGCTACCCCGCGCCCGCGTGCCTAAGCGACCCTGGCTACGAACCCACGCGCTTGACGCGGAAGCCCACGCCCTTGCGCTTGGAGAAGGTCGCCGTGCTCGGGTCGAGGTCCCAGGGGCTCGGCAGCTTGCCGTTCGGGTGCTCGAGGAACTTCGCGAACAGCCCAGCCGCGCGCTGGCAGCTCGGCTTGCGCCTGGCGAGCAGCGTGATCCGGTAGCGGCCCGCGGGCAGCTTGAGCCGGCCGATCCGGTCGTTGTGGAGCACGCGGAACAGGTTCGGGCAGGCGCGCCCCTTCGCCGGGTGCTGGCCGCCGCCACCGCCGCTCGGCTGGCCGCGCTTCACGTAGAAGCCGACCTGGCTGTGGCCGCGCTGGAAGGCCTTGATCCGCGGCCGCACGCGCCAGTTGCGCGGCAGGTTGCCGTCGAAGTCCTGGAGGAACTCAGCGAACAGCTTCGCCGCCTTCTCGCAGCTCAGCTTGCTCGGGTCGAACGGGGTGATCGTGTAGTGGCCCTCGGGCAGCTTGAGCTTGCCGACCCGGTCGTTGTGCAGGACGTGGAAAGTGGGGCACGCGGCGATCCCCTGGCGCGCCTGGGCGTCGTCGGCGGCCTGGGCGTTGGCGGCGGGCGCGAGCGAAGCCGCCAGCGCGAGCGCGCAGAGCAGCGCGGCGCCAGCGACGGGCACGGTTGTGCGGGTCAAGGTTCCCTCCCTTGGCTTGGTGGACGGATCTTCCGAGTCGATCTACTATTTGAGAACACGCGCCCGAGCCTTTCGATGCGGGTGTTTGGCGGCGCGTGGCCGGGGCACTTGCGCGGAATGAGATTTCGCGCTACATTGTCCGGCCGCTGCCGCGAGCCCCTTTGGGCTGTTCCTCTCGGCCGCCGGACCGCAATCCGGCGAGCAAGCACTCCCACACCGGTGGGGTTTGGCTTGTTTACGGGGTTTTTTGGGCGCGCTTGTTGACTTGACAACGAACGAGTGTTCGCTATACTTTCTGAAGTAATGACGCACGATGGGAGGCATATGCCACGCACCAGGGGCGCTGCCAGCCAGCGCACCGAAACGCACCGCCAGCGCGGTGAGCACGCGCTGGAGAGTGCTGCTACGCGCGCGCGCCGGCGCACTGAGGCGCACGAGCTCGCCGAGGCGACGACCGACAGCCTGCAGCTGTTCTTCAATCAGGCCGCCCGCTACCCGCTGCTGACGGCGGCCGAGGAGATCGAGCTTGCCAAGCGCATCGAGAAGGGCGACCTCGAGGCTAAGGAGCGCCTGATCAACTCGAATCTGCGGCTCGTGATCAAGTTCGCGCGTCGCTACCAGGGCCACGGCCTGCCGCTGAGCGACCTGGTCCAGGAGGCGATGCTGGGCCTGATCCGGGCTGCCGAGAAGTTCGATTGGCGCCGCGGCTACAAGTTCTCGACCTACGCGGTTCTCTGGATCAAGCAGTCGATCCAGCGCGGGCTCGACAACACGGGTCGCGCCGTGCGCATCCCGGCGCACATCGCGCAGCGAGAGCGCACTGTGAACCGCACCGCCGCCGAGCTGGCGACGATGCTCGACCGTGAGCCCACGGACGAGGAGGTCGCTGAGCGCGCCAAGCTGCCGCTCGAGGAGGTCATGGCCGTCCGCGACCTGACCCGGGTCAGCGCCAGCCTCGACCAGCCGATCGGCAGCGACGGCGACACGACGCTGGGCGAGCTCCGGGCCGAGAGCACGGCGGACCTCGAGGACGAGTTCCTCGTCCGCGAGCAGGAGCGCGCGATCGAGGAGGCGCTCTCGAAGCTCCCCGAGCTCGAGGCGAACGTCGTCCGCGCTCGATTCGGCACCGGCGGTCGCGAGGCCAAGTCGCTCCGCGACACGGCCCGCGAGCTGGGCGTCACGCAGAGCGAGGCGCGTCAGCTCGAGGCGTCGGCCCTCCGCCGCCTGGCCAACGACTCCGTCCTGGCCGGGCTGCGCGAGGAGGTCTAAAGCCGCGGCGGCCACCGGGCCGCCGGCGCGAAGCCAAAGCAGCCGAGCTTGAGGAGCCGGCCCCCGCCATTGGCGGGGGCCGGCTCTTTCTCGTTGCTGCACCCTCGCCGGCGGACCGCTCCCCGACGCCGGGGACACCCGCGGCCGGCCTGGCTGCTTTCCCGGTCGGAGCGGGTGGACTTGGGCGGGTCGCGCTGGTACCTTCGCCGCCGCCTCGACCTGGGACGACGACAAGGAGGCTTCGCATCGTGAGGAGACCCTTCGCCGCCGCGCTCGCGTTGGCCGCCATCGCGGCCGCGACCACGGGGGGCCCAGCGCAAGCGCAACTGCGAGGGAGCTACGAGGACCCGACCCGCGAGCGACTTGCCGGACTGGGAACCGGCTGGATCCCGCAGGTGGGGCAGATCAAGGGGACCAAGGGCTACAAGGTGCGGGTGGCCGGCACCGGGCCCCTCGTCGTGATCACCGCCATGCGCAAGCCCGGGTCCGTGTTGTACTCCACGAAAGGCAAGGCCACGAGGAAGCGCATCCGCGCCAGATTCGGCAAGCTCGGCAGGGTCGACCTGCGGTTCCGGAAGAAGGGCAAGGCGCGGACCCGCAAGCCGCCCCGCGGCTGCGTAGGGAGGGGCGACAAAGTCCAGCCGGGCGTCTGGCGCGGCATCGTCCGCTTCAAGGGCGAGCGCGGCTACACGAGGGTGAGGAAGCGCCGCGTGCGTGGCCGCTGGGTCAGGCGGGGCGATTACACCTGCCCGGAGCGGGCGCGCGCGCCGGCACCGACTCGACCGTCCACCTCCAGGCGTCAGCCATGCAGCCGGGGGCGAACGTCTTCTTCAGCGTGCGCAGGCTCGTCGACCCGGGCGATCGGCCGCGGTTCCTCGCGACGTCGGAGGAACGGATCCGCAGGGTCGGGATCCTGCGGACCGTCGAGCTCCGTGGACAGCCCGACCACTTCACGTTCAGCCTCGACGCGCTCACGGCCACGGTCCAGCCGCCACGCCCGTTCAGCGGGACGGCCACGTACGACGGGACCACCGAGACCTGGTCCGGCGATCTTGAGGTCGCGTTCCCGGGTCGCAGGGCAGCGCTCACCGGCCCCGGTTTCTTTGTCCTGATGGATGTCTCTGAGCCGTGAGCCCGACCACACCACCGACCGTGCGATTTCGTTGCTGTGAGCAACGTTTTCGCTCGGTCGGCGAGTCGGGGCTGGGCGGCTGCACAGCCGCCCGGCGGCGCTAGCGAGCGCGCGGCCATAGGACCCGTCACCCATCGCCGGCGCGCGCTGGAACCCATGGACTCCCGCGTGCGGCGCTGGTAGGTTCACGCGCGGCTGGGTTACTCATGGGCCGAGCTCTTCGCTCGGCTGTAGGCGGCTCGGGCGAGCGCGCCTGGGTTGCCGAGTCGAGAGAAAGGGGACCAATGGCGATGAGGAGTCGGTTCGCAACGGCGCTTGCGCTGGCCGGGGTCGCGGCCGGCGCCGTGGCGATCCCCGCGCAGGCGCAGGTACCTGACGCTGCCTACGAGCGGCTGGGCAGCGGCGGTGCGCTCCCGAGCCTGACCGTGAAGGCTACGAACCGCTACAAGATCTCCGTCACGTCCGCCTTCGGCAACGTGTTGCTCCAGACGCAGCGCGCGCCGACGCACACGGAGTACGTGGTCAGCGGCACAGGGACGGGGAAGCGCATCAAGGCGAACTTCGGCAAGTTCGGCAAGATCGATGTGCGCTTTAAGAAGAAGGGGAAGGCGCGCAAGTACCGCCCCCGCAGCTGCACCGGGAGGGCAGCGAAGCGCCAGCCCGGCGTGTGGCGCGGCACGATCAAGTTCAAGGGCGAGAAGGGCTACACGAAGGTGAACGCCAAGAAGGCGCGCGGCAACGTGATCAAAGGTGGTGACCTGACGTGCGACATCCCAGGGATCACCCAGCCCACCGTCTGGCTCTTCGCCGAGCGTGACCGCCCGCAGGGCGACCTGGAGTTCGAGGCGTTCAAGCTCCGCGACAACCCGAGCGCGAGGCCGGATTTCCGCGCGACCTCGCGCGAGCGCAACGGGAAGGTGAAGATCACCCGCACCGTGAGCCTGCGCGGGCAACCCGGTCAGTTCACGTTCACGATTTCGCCGTACTCCGGCGTGGTGCAGCCGCCGAGCCCGTTCAAGGGGTCGGGCACCTATTCGTCGTCGAGCGGCTCGTGGACGGGCAACCTGCGGGTCAAGTTCCCGGGCACGAACGCAATCGCCCTCACCGGCTCCGGGTTCTCGGCCGGGATGGGAGTGTTGCCGTAAGCGCCGGGGGCCCGGCACCTCGCCGGGCCCCTCGCGCTTCCGGGCCCCCCAGCGCCCCGCGACGGGCTCTGGACTCCAGCCCGCGGCGCTGCTCCTTGCCGCCGCTCGGGCAACGGAGGGGCAGGGCGGTTCTTGAGCTGTGCGCACCCGAAAGGGCGCGGGACGATCAAGTTCAAGGGCGAGCAGGGCTACACGAAGGTGAGCAAGAGGCGGGCTCGTGGGTTCGTCTCCAGGCCGGGCAACTTCGAGTGCCCGGAGACCGTGCCGCCCGGGCAATACGTCTACCTGACGGCCGATCGCACCCGGCCGAAGGGCAGCGTCTCATTCCTCGCGTACACCTTCACGGGCGATGGCGTGAAACCGACCTTCGAGGCGAGCGCGGACGAGTCCGTGGGCGCGGTCGACATCCTGCGCTTCGCCGGCGTGAAGGGCTCGAGCGAGCAGTTCACGTTCGAGCTCACCGAGCCGTTCGCCGCGACCGTCCACCCGCCCGCTCCGTTCAGCGGCACGGCCGCCTACGACGGGGCGGACGAGTCCTGGACCGGCAACCTCAAGGTGAAGCTGCCGGGCAAGACGTACAAGCTGACCGGCAGCGGCTTCGGCGTCGTGTTGGACCTCTTGGAGTCCGAGCCGTAGGCGAGCGGAGTGGAACGTCGGCCCCCGCGTCGGCGGGGGCCGGCTCTTTCCGCCGGCTTTCTGGACACCCCCGGACCGCGCTGATACGGTGCCCCCGGTCCGGGCCGCTGAGGGCCGGGCGCAGAAGGGGCGGCGGGGGCCGCGGAGCCGACGTCGCCGGAAACGACGACATCGACGGGGGCTCATGAGGAGAACGGGTTTGGCGGCGCTGGTTGCGGCGACCATCGCGCTGGGCGCCGCGGCGGGCCCTGCGCAGGCGCAGGGGTACGACACCTACCGCGACCTGGTCCGCGAGCGGCTCGGCGGCGGGGGCAACGAGTGGGTCCCGCAAGTCAACGCGGTCAAGGGCACCAAGGGCTACAGGGTCACCGTGGGCGGCTCCTCGGGCAACCTGATGATCACCGCGTACCGCAAGCCTGGGTTCGCGTGGTACACGACCCGCGGCAAGACCTCGACGAAGCGCCTCCGGGCTCGGTTCGGGAAGTTCGGCAAGGTCAACCTGCGGTTCAAGGCGAAGGGCAAGGTGAGGACGATCAAGCCGCCGCGCGGCTGCACCGGCCGTGGGGACAAGGTCCAGCCCGGGGTCTGGCGGGGCGTCTTCCGGTTCAAGGGCGAGGGCCGCTACACGCGGGTCAAAAAGCGCCGCCTCCGCGGCAAGCTCGTTAAGTACGGCAACTACGTCTGCCCGCTGCGGGCGCGGCGCGGGATCCCCGCGGGTCAGCTCGTCTACCTCTACGCCGAGCGCAAGCGGGCGGGTCGCCAGGTGTCGTTCGGCGCGGAGAAGCGCGACGAGGACGGCGCCCGGCCCGATTTCTACGCGTACTCCGAGGAGAGGGTCGGCAAGGTGGGCATCGGTCGCAACGTCGTCCTGCGGGGACGGCCCGACGACTTCACGTTCACGTTCCTTCCCTTCACGGGGCTGGTCGAGCCGCCCGCGCCGTTCAGCGGCACGGCGGCCTACAGCGAGGCAGCCGGTACGTGGACCGGCGACCTCAAGGTCCGCTTCCCCGGCCTGCGCGCCGCCCTCACCGGCACCGGCTTTGACGTCGAGATGGGGATCGTCAGCGATGACTAGCCGGGCCTAGGTATCCGTAGAGCCGGAGGAGAAGTCGGGCAAGGCCGGGATCCTGCGCAACGTGTTCTTCCGCGGCCGGCCCGAGCACTTCACCTTCACGCTTG
>DATCLC010000013.1:0-9884 GCA_036564135.1 Solirubrobacterales bacterium | reverse complement strand
GTGTCCGGGACGTTGGAGTCCCGGCTCCGTTGAAGCGTGAGCCCCGAGAGCCGCTGCCTGGTCCACTGGGCCCGTGTCCGGGACGTTGGAGTCCCGGCTCCGTTGAAGCAGATCGTCGATGATCCGCGAGGCCTGCGCCTTCGTGAGGTGTCCGGGACGTTGGAGTCCCGGCTCCGTTGAAGCTACGTCGGCCTGCACCTGCTGCGGCGATCCGGGGTGGTGTCCGGGACGTTGGAGTCCCGGCTCCGTTGAAGCCGTAACTCGGTGAAGGTCGGCATCTTCCATGAGCCCGTGTCCGGGACGTTGGAGTCCCGGCTCCGTTGAAGCAACGACACCCACACCCACTCCGAAGTCCTCGCTGCCGTGTCCGGGACGTTGGAGTCCCGGCTCCGTTGAAGCAGATCCTGTCGCGGCACTCTGTGGGGGCCGACCGCCTGGGCCTCCCCGTGCCTCGGCCCCGGTTGCGCCGAACGCTTTCGCCCTACGGCTCGATCAACCCCCGCCGGATCGCGTAGCGCACGAGCTCCACGCGGTCGCGCATGCCGAGCTTGCGCATCGCGTTCGAGCGGTGGTTCTCCACCGTCTTCTCGGAGAGGTGGAGGATCTCCGCGATCTCCTTGTTGGTGTGCGCCTCGGCGACGAGCTTCACGACCTCCTGCTCGCGCGGGGTCAGCTCGTCCGAGCGCGGCGAGCCCTGGCCGAGCACGTCCTTGATCAGGGCCTGCTGCGCGGCGGGGGTGAGGAAGGGCTCGCCCTTCTCGATCGCGCGCACGGCGGCCATCAAATCCTCGTCGGCCTGCGCCTTGAGGACGTAGCCGGAGGCGCCGGCCTTGAGCGCCTCGAACAGGTAGCGCTCGTCGTCGTACATGGAGAGGATCAGGACGGCGACCTCGGGGGCGTGCTCGCGGATCTCGCGCGTCGCCTGCAGCCCGGTGAGCTTGGGCATCTTCACGTCGAGGATCGCGAGGTCGGGCCGCTCGCGGATCGCCAGGTCGCGGGCCTCGGCGCCGTCGGACGCCTCGCCGACGACCTCGATGTCGGGCTGCCGCTCGAGCAGCATCCGCACGCCCGAGCGGACGATCCCGTGGTCGTCGGCGATCACGACGCGCAACGGACGCTCACGCCCCTTCGCCTGCGTGTTGGGGGACTGCGTTGCCGGTGGTGTCTGGATCGCGCTGGTCATCACCATTCCCTATCGGCACGATCAGCAGAACCCTTGTGCCCACGCCCGGGCGCGACTCGATGCGCAACTCGCCGCCCACGAGCAGGGCGCGCTCGCGCATCCCGCCGATCCCGAGCCCCTTGTCGGCCTGGTCGAAGGTGAAGCCGCGGCCGTCGTCGCTCACGGTGAGCGCGATCGCCCCGTCCAGGCGCTTGAGCTCGACGCGCACGTGCTCGG
The DNA here is from genome assembly GCA_036564135.1 of Solirubrobacterales bacterium. GTDB lineage: Bacteria > Actinomycetota > Thermoleophilia > Solirubrobacterales > 70-9 > RSA11. Next base: position 8,485 of record DATCLC010000013.1, on the reverse strand, counting down.
CGTCGGCGTGGCGCTGGGCGTTGGTGAGCGCCTCCTGCGCGACGCGGTAGACGACGAGCTGGGCGTCGGCGGGCACGTCCTGGAACGACCCCTCGCCCTCGAAGGTGGCGTTCACCCCGGTGCGCCGGGCGAGCTCGTCCACGGTGCCCGCGACCGCGGCCTTGAGCCCCAGGTCGTCGAGCGCGGTGGGGCGGAGCTGGCGGGCGAGCGTGAGCAGCTCCTCCATCGCCGCGTTCGCGAGCCGCTTGGTCTCGGCGATCTCCGCGGCGAGCTCGGGCGGGGCGTGCTCGCGCACCGCCTCGAGCCGCAGGAGCAGCCCGGTGAGCGACTGGTTGACCTCGTCGTGCAGGTCGCGCGCGACGCGGGCGCGCTCCTCCTCCTGCGCGGCGAGCGCGGCGCTCGAGGCGCGCCGGCGCTCGGCCTCGAGGCGCTCGAGCATCCGCCGGAACGTCGTCTGCAGGCGCACCACCTCCTCCGGGCCGCCGACGTCCTCGTGGTCGCGGAGGTTCGCCCCGGGGCGGCTGAGGTCGGCGCGCTCCATCTGGTCGACCAGCCGCTCGAGCGGCCGGAAGCGGCGCTGGAGCAAGAACACGTTCACGAGCACGGTGAGCGAGACCGCGAGGCCGAGGACCATGCCCTGCGCGGGGTTCTCGGCGAGGTCGATCTCCGGGTTCGTCGCGAGGCTCGCCGCGATCACGGCGGCGACCACGAGCAGCAGGTTCACGACGAGCACCTGCGTAAGCAGCGTCCGGCGGTGCCTCATGTGTTGATTATCGGCAGCGGCCGGGCTTTCGGGAGTGCCCCTCAGGCCGATTAGGGGCTGGCCCCTATAGGCCTGGGGGGAGGGTCTGGGAAGATGGACACGGGCCGCAAGCAGGTGGCTACGGTTAGTTGGGACGTTCCGAACTAGTCAGATTCGGGACCCAGAAGGAGACGAAAAAGAAGGCATGACCACCACCCGTCAAAGCAACTTCGCCGCGGGGCTGCGCACGACGCTGCTGCTCGCGACGCTGACCGGCCTGTTCGTGGTCATCGGCGCGCTGATCGGCGGCTCGAGCACGGCGCTGATGTTCCTGATCATGGCGGCCATCTTCAACATGGGCGCCTACTGGTTCAGCGACAAGCTCGCCCTGCGGATGAGCGGCGCCCGGCCCGTGTCCGAGGCGGAGGCGCCGCGGCTCTACCAGATGGTCCGCGAGCTCACCACGCGCGCGGACCTGCCGATGCCGCGGCTCTACGTGATCCCGCAGGAGCAGCCGAACGCGTTCGCGACCGGCCGCAACCCGAAGAACTCGGCGGTCGCGGTGACGGCGGGCATCATGACCCGCCTGAGCGAGGACGAGCTGCGCGGCGTGATCGCCCACGAGCTCGCGCACATCCGCAACCGCGACATCCTGATCCAGTCGGTCGCGGCGACGATCGGCGGCGCGATCACGTACCTGGCCTACATGCTGATGTGGGTGGGCGGCGACGACAACAACTCGCCGCTCGGCGTGATCGGCGCGCTCGCCATGGTGCTGCTGGCGCCGCTGGCGGCGTCGCTGATCCAGCTCTCGATCTCGCGGCAGCGCGAGTTCTCCGCGGACGCGACGGGCGCGCAGATCTGCGGGAACCCCGAGTCGCTCGCGAGCGCGCTGCTGCGCCTCGAGGAGAGCGCGAAGGCGATCCCGATGCAGGTCAACCAGGCCGCCGAGCCGCTCTACATCGTGAAGCCCTTCCGGGGCAGCGGCATCGCGGCGCTGTTCTCGACGCACCCGCCGATCGAGGAGCGCGTCCGCCGGCTGCGGCAGATGCGCCCCTCGCTGTAGGGCGCAGCCCCGAAGGCCTCAAGCGATTTGACACCGGCCGGCGCTTCGGCGCCGGCCGGTGTTCGTGAGGGCCGGGCTCGGCTACACTTTCTGAAGTACTGGAATCCCGATAGAGATTTGGATGTTTGACTGATGGCGACGGCAGCGGACCCAATCGAGCAGGTCAAGGAACGGATCGAGATGCTCTCGCTCGAGGCCGCCCGCGAGGAGATCGCAAGCGGCGCTGAGCTGATCGACGTGCGCGAGCAGCACGAGTGGGACGACGCGCATCTCGAGGGCGCCAAGCACGTTCCCCAGGCCGAGCTCGCGGGCAAGATCGAGGAGCTCGTTCCCGAGCGCGACAAGCGCATCGTCCTCTACTGCCGCACCGACAACCGCAGCGCCCGCCAGGCCGACATCCTGGAGCAGATGGGCTACCGGAACGTCGCCGTCATCAAGGGCGGCATCACGGCCTGGACCGAGGCCGGCCTGCCCGTCGTCGCGACCCTCACCCCCGAGCAGCGCACGCGCTACTCCCGCCACACGCTGCTCCCGGAGATCGGGGTGGAGGGCCAGCTCAAGCTGCTCAACTCGAAGGTCCTGCTGCTCGGCGCGGGCGGCCTCGGCTCGCCGACCGCCCTCTACCTGGCGGCCGCCGGGGTCGGCACGATCGGCATCGTCGACGACGACGTGGTCGACGCCTCCAACCTGCAGCGCCAGGTGATTCACACCACCGACCGGGTGGGCGTGCCGAAGACCGCCTCGGCGAAGCAGACGATCGAGGCGCTCAACCCCGACGTCAAGGTCGTCGAGTACAACCTGCGCCTCGACGCCTCGAACATCCTCGACATCCTCGCCGGCTACGACGTGATCGTCGACGGTGCGGACAACTTCCCGACTCGCTACCTGCTCAACGACGCGTCGGTCCGGCTGCGCAAGCCGGTGGTCTCGGCGTCGATCCTCGGCTTCGAGGGCCAGATCTCGACCTTCATCCCGTACGACGGCCCGTGCTACCGCTGCCTCTACCCGACGCCGCCGCCCCCGGAGCTCGCCCCGAGCTGCGGCGCGAACGGCGTGCTCGGCGTGATGGCCGGTGTGATGGGCCTGCTCCAGGCGAACGAGGTCGTCAAGCTCGTCACCGGCGTCGGCGAGACGCTCAGCGGCAGGCTGCTGCTGTACGAGTCGCTCAGCACGCGCTTCACCGAGCTCAAGGTGCGCCGTGACCCGGAGTGCCCGATCTGCGGCGAGAACGCGCCGGAGATCGCGCCCGAGGACATGGGCAAGTTCCCGGACTACGAGCTCTTCTGCGGCGCGCCCGCGCGTGAGCCCTCGCCGGCGGCGTAGCGCTCGCGGGCGACCGGCGACCCGATAGGTTTCTGGCGATGGCAACCGTGAAGATCCCACCGGTCCTCCGTGCGCAGACGGGCGGGCAGGCCGAGGTGAGCGCCTCGGGCTCGACCGTCGGCGAGGTCCTCGCCTCGCTCGTCGGCGAGCACCCCGAAACCGAGCGCCAGCTGTTCGCGGCGGAGGGCGAGCTGAACCGCTACGTCAACGTCTACGTGAACGACGAGGACGTCCGCGTCCTCGACGGGCTCGACACGCCCGTGTCCGACGGCGACACCGTCGTGATCCTGCCGGCGATGGCCGGCGGCGCCGGCTAGTCCGGCCTAGCCGCAGAAGGGTTCATCGCCGCGGGGCTCGCGCCCGCGGATGCCGCTGCACGTCGCGAGCCGCTGGGCGATGCGCTCGAACCGCCGCACGCGGCGACCGCCTTCGGCGCCGCCCCGCAGGCGGTTGTGCAGCATCGCCGGGTCCTTGCGCAGGTCGTAGAACTCGCGCTCGGTGACCCGGCAGCGCCGCCCCGGGCGGGCGCCCTTGACCTTGCGCAGCCACTCGGTGTAGTGGTAGCGCTTGGTGCGCACGGTGCGGTAGGTGGGGCAGCGGACGTGGTAGAGCTGGAGCAAGAGCCGGCGGCCGCGCAGGTCGTCGCCGCCGCGCAGCGGGCTCACCAGCGAGACGCCGTCCATGCGCCGGCACTTCCGGGCGTTGCACGGCGAAGCGCCGGCGAGCTGGAGGAGCGTCGGCGCGACGTCGATCGTGCCGACCAGGCCGCGCAGCTCGTCGATCGGCGGCCTGCCGAGTACCTCCTCGGGGATCCAGATCACGAACGGGATGCGGATCGCGGGCTCGTAGGGCGCCCATTTCTCGTTGGTGAGCCGATGCTCGCCCGAGGTCGTGCCGTTGTCCGTGAGGAGCACTACGACCGTGCGTTCGAGCTGCCCGGTGCGCTCGAGCGCGTCGAAGATCTCCTCGATGCCCCGGTCGACCTCCTGGAGCGCGGCCCAGCGGCAGCGGACCAGAGCGTCGATGCGCGCCTCCCGCTCCGCCGTGATGGGCGGGAGCTTGCGGATGAACCTCGGCTTGTCGCCGACGTCCGGCTCGTTGTAGGCCCGGGAGCGTGGGACGGGCCGCTCGCGCAGGGGCGGGCCGCCGCCCGGGGTGGCGTCGAGGGCGCCGGGCAGGGTCGCGGGCCCGCTTGTGCAATACGGGTCGCGGTGCTCGCTGTGCTTGGTGCCGTGGGGCGCCAGGTGCGAGATCCAGGCGAAGAGCGGCTTGGCGCGCTGCGCCGCGTCCTCGATCAGGTCAACCGCGCGCCCGTTCACCTGAGTGGTGAAGTAGTCCTCAAGTTCGAGGCCGTACCTCTCCGGTGTGCCGTTCTCGGAGGCCGTGTACTCCCAGTAGCGGCTCTGGGGCCTGACCAGGGACCACCACTCGGCGAAGCCCGGAGCGGGCTCGCCGCCGCTGAACCTCCCGTAGCCGTTGAGGAACTTGCCGACGAAGGCGGTCCGGTAGCCCGCCCTCCTGAGCCAGACGGGGAGGGTGTTGCGCTTCCCCTTGAGCAGCGCGTACTCGTTGCGCACGACCCCGTGGTTGTGCGGGAAGGAGCCGGTGAGGAGTGAGGCCCGGGCCGGGCAGCAGAGCGGCGGCACCGCGATCGCGTTGGTGGCCACCGTTCCTCCCTGGGCGATGCGCGCGAAGGTGCGCGGCATGACGTCGGGCGACCACTGGTTGAGCGCCTGGTCGTCCGTGGTGATCACGATCAGGTTCGGCCGCTGCGCGTGTCCGGCCTGCCCCTGGGCGCGCTCCGCGGCTGGCCCAGTTGCGAACCCTCCCGCGAGTGCGATCGCGAGCGCGACGGTGGCGAGCGCCACCGCGCGCGGCTTCCAGTGGAGTGTCGGGCTCGCGCCATCCATGGGCCGGCCCCCCCTGCTCGCCCCCGCCAGGGCGATTCGCCCGCAGGGTATCGAGGGCCGGGCGCTAGTGCTCAAGCACGAGGCCCAAAAAGCGCTTGGTGCGCTCGTGGCTCGGGTTGTCGAGCACCTCGCGCGGCGGGCCCTGCTCAACGACCACGCCCCCGTCCATGAAGACGACCTCGTCGGCCACCTCGCGCGCGAAGTTCATCTCGTGGGTCACGACGACCATGGTCATGCCCTCGGCGGCGAGCTCGCGCATCACGTCGAGGACCTCCTTGACGAGCTCTGGGTCGAGTGCGCTCGTCACCTCGTCGAAGAGCATCAGGTGGGGGTCCATCGCGAGCGCCCGGGCGATCGCGACGCGCTGCTGCTGCCCGCCCGAGAGCCGGTCCGGGTACTCGTCGAGCTTGTCGGCGAGCCCCACGCGGGCGAGCAACGCCTCGCCCTTGGCCCGGCACTCCTCGGGGTCGCGGCCCAGGACCTTGGCTGGCGCCATCGTCACGTTCTCGAGCGCGGTCTTGTGCGGGAAGAGGTTGAAGCTCTGGAAGACCATCCCGAGCCGGCGCCGCACGCGGTCGATGTCGTTGCCCTTCGCAGTCGTGATTTCCTCGCCCTCGAAGATGATCCGCCCGCGGTTGGGCGGCTCGAGCAGGTTCACGCAGCGCAGGAGCGTGGACTTGCCCGAGCCGCTGGGCCCGATCACGCAGGTCACCGTGCCGCGCGGGACCTGGAGGTTCACGCCCCGGAGCACCTCGAGCCTGCCGAAGCGCTTGTGGACGTCCTCGAGCCGCAGCAGGGCGCCGTCGCCGGCCGTCGCCGCCGTGTTCGCGTTCCTCGTGTGATCCTCGGTCGTCACGGTCAAGCTCCAGCCATGCCCGTCGCGGGAGGCGCCGGCGGGATCGCGTCTTCATCATCAGGCTCGGGCCCGGCACCGCGCTGGGTGCGGCGCTGCTCACGCCGGATCAACCAATCGACGAGGCGCGCCAACGGGATCGTCACGACGAGGAACAGCAGCGCGCCGAACACCAGGCCGGAGCCGTTGAACTCGGCGGTCTGGATGTCGAAGCCGACCTGCACGACCTCGGCCAGCCCGAGGAAGCTGACCAGGGAGGTGTCCTTCATCAGCGCAATGAAGTCGTTGAGCAGCGGCGGGATGACCTTGCGCACCGCCTGCGGGACGATGACGTGGCGCATCGCCATGCCGTGGCTCATGCCGAGCGAGCGCGCGGCCTCCATTTGGCCACGGGGGACCGCCTCGATCCCGGCCCGGTAGACCTCCGCCATGTAGGCGCCGTAGGTGATCGTGATCGAGATCACCCCGTACCAGAACGGCGACGGCTGGCCGAGCCACTCGGGCACGCCGAGCCAGCGCGGCAAGACCTCTCCGCCGATCGGAGCCGACAGCGTGCTGAGCCCGCCCGAGACGAGCAGCAGCACGAGCAGCATCGGGATCCCGCGGAAGACGTCGATGTAGGCGATGACGAGGATGCGGATGGGGAGGAAGAGCTTGCCGGGGAGCTGTCGCAGGACCGCCAGGACCAGACCCCAGAGCAGCGAGAGGACGCCGCTCAGGACCGCGAGCTTCAGCGTGAACCAAAAGCCCTTGAGCAGGGTGTCGATGTTCTCGCTGACGACCCCGCCGTCGAAGTAGTAATCGAGGATGAAATCCATCTCTCCTCCCGGAATGCCTGAGTCGCCTCAGTTTGCCACGCAGAGGAAGGGGCGTCCGAAGACGCCCCTTTCCCAGCCGCTTTGCGGACGCGCGCTCAGTCGTCCGTGAGGAGCTCGTTGGTGCCCTCAAGCACGGACGCCGGCGGGTCCGTGTTGAAGTACTTCTGGTAGAGCTCCGTGATCGTGCCGTTCTCCTTCAGGGTGGCGAGCGCCTCGTTCATGGCCTCGCGGAGACCGTCGTTGTCGGGCGCCACGGCGAACCCGTAGAGCTCGTCGGTGGCGATCTCCTCGACGATCTCGACGCCGCCCTGCTTCTCGATCGCGTCGACCGCGACCGGCTGGTCGATGATCACCGCGTCGACCTGGCCGGTGACCAGCGCGCTCACGGCGTTCGGGCCCTCGGGGAAGCCGCGGACCTCGGCGGCGTTGGTCTCCTCGTTGGCGTAGACCTCGCCGGTCGTGCCGTCCTGGGTACCGACGATGGCCCCGTCGAGGTCCTCAACCGATTGGATGTCCGAGCCCTCGGTGACGAGCAGCGCCTGCTGGGCCTCGTAGTAGGGGTCGGTGAAGTCGACCCGGTTCTCGCGGCCCTTGGTGATCGTCGACGCGGCGGCCACCGTGTCGAACTGGCCGTTGGCGACGTCGCGGAAGATCGTCGCGAAGCCGGTGTCGATGTACTCGGTCTCGAGCCCGAGCTCCTCGGCGATCGCGTCCATCACGTCGATGTCGTAGCCGGACAGGTTCGGGGGCTGGCCGATCTCAAACGGCGGGAACGGCGCGTCCGTGCCGACCGTCAGCACGCCCTCGTTGATCGTCTCGAAGTCCGCACCGGTCGCGGGGGCCTCGGATTCGGCTGCCGTCGTGTCGCCGCCGTCGCCCTCGTCATCGTCGTCGCCGCAAGCGGCGAAGAACACGGTGGCGAGCGCGAGCAGGAGCGCGAGCGCCATCCACAGTCGAGTTCCTCTCATCGGTTCCCTTCCTCTCGCTTCGGGTCGCTGCCCGGCCCCGGCCGGGCCTACGCCGAAGGCTATACGCACGCGTAACTACACTTCCTGAAGCGATGGCGGAGCGCACCCTAAATCGCCCCTGCGGGGGCCGGTACGGCAGCGTGGTCGATGCCGTTGGCAACACCCCATTGGTAGAGCTGCCGTCGCTCTCGCCGAAGCCCGGCTGCGTGAGGATCTACGCCAAGCTGGAGGGGCGTAACCCGACGGGCTCCGTGAAGGACCGCGTGGCGAAGTCGATGATCGAGACCGCCGAGGCCGAGGGTGCGATCAGCCCGGGGCAGACGATCCTCGAGCCCACGTCGGGCAACACCGGCATCGCGCTGGCGATGATCGGCCGGATGAAGGGCTACCCCGTCAAGGTGGTGATGCCGGACAACGTGACCGAGGAGCGCACACAGCTCCTGCGCATGTTCGGCGCGGAGATCATCTATTCGGAGGGCGCGAAGGGGTCCAACGGGGCGGTCGAGATGGCTCTCGATCTGGCCGAGAGGAACCCCGAGTACTACATGCCGTATCAGTACGGGAACCCGGCCAACCCGCTGGCGCACTACAACGGCACGGCGGTCGAGATCCTAGAAGAGCTTGACGAGGTGCACGCCTTCGTCGCGGGCCTCGGCACGGGCGGCACGCTGATGGGCGTCGGGCGCCGGCTCAAGGAGCACGACCCCAGCACCAAGATCGTCGCCGCGGAGCCGATGCAGGGCGAGCTCGTCCAGGGGCTGCGCTCGCTCGACGACGGCTTCATCCCGCCGATCATCGACCTCTC
>DATCLC010000012.1:0-23344 GCA_036564135.1 Solirubrobacterales bacterium | reverse complement strand
GCTCCAGGGCACGACCCAGAACGACATCATCAAGGAGTACCTCTCGCGCGGCACCTACGCCTTCCCGCCCGGCCCCTCGATGCGGCTGATCGCGGACACGGTCTCGTTCACGGTGAACGAGATCCCGAAGTGGAACCCGATCAACGTCTGCAGCTACCACCTGCAGGAGGCGGGCGCGACGCCGGTCCAGGAGATCGCCTACGCGCTCTCGACCGCGATCGCCGTGCTCGACGAGGTGAAGGCGCGCGGCCAGGTCTCCGAGGACGACTTCCCGCGCGTGTTCGGCCGCATCTCCTTCTTCGTCAACGCCGGCGTGCGCTTCATCGAGGAGCACGCGAAGCTCCGCGCGATGGCCGAGCTGTGGCGCAAGATCGGCCGCGAGCGCTACGGCGTCACCGACGAGAAGCTGCTGCGCATGCGCTACGGCGTCCAGGTCAACTCGCTCGGCCTCACCGAGGCGCAGCCGGAGAACAACGTGCCGCGCATCGTCCTCGAGGCGCTCGCCGTCACGCTCGGGCGCAACGCGCGCGCCCGCGCGATCCAGCTCCCCGCCTGGAACGAGGCGCTCGGCCTGCCACGCCCCTGGGACCAGCAGTGGAGCCTGCGGATCCAGCAGATCCTCGCCTACGAGACCGACCTGCTCGAGTACCCCGACATCTTCGAGGGCTCCAAGGTCATGGACGGCCTCGTCGCCGAGCTGCGTGAGGGCGCCGAGGAGGAGATGGCGGTCGTCGCCGAGCACGGCGGCGCCGTCGAGGCGGTCCCGTACATGAAGGCCCGCCTGGTCGAGTCGCACCGCGAGCGGATCGCGCGCATCGAGCGCGGCGAGATCAAGGTGGTCGGCCAGAACATCTTCACCGAGACCGAGCCCTCCCCGCTGACCGCGAGCGCCGACGGCGGCATCCTCACCCCCGACCCGGAGGTGGAGGAGGAGTGCCGCGCGGCGCTCGAGCGCTGGCGCGAGCAGCGCGACGAGACCGCCGTGGAGCGCGCGCTCGCCGAGCTCGCCGAGGCGGCCCGCGACGAGAGCCGCAACATCATGCCCGCGACCATCAACGCCGCGAAAGCCGGGGCTACCACGGGCGAGTGGGCACAGACGCTGCGCGAGGCGTTCGGCGACTACCGGGCCCCGACGGGCGTCGGCGCCGCCGCCGCGGGCGGCTCGGACGAGGAGCTCGCGGCGGTGCGCGAGCGGGTCGAGGAGGTCTCCGCGCGCCTCGGCCACCGCATCCGCATGCTGGTCGGCAAGCCGGGCCTCGACGGCCACTCCAACGGCGCCGAGCAGATCGCCGTCCGCGCCCGGGACGTCGGCATGGAGGTCGTCTACCAGGGCATCCGGCTCACGCCCGAGCAGATCGCGGCCTCCGCCGCCGACGAGGACGTGGACGTCGTCGGCCTCTCGATCCTGTCGGGATCGCATATGGAGCTGATCCCCGAAACCGTGCGGTTGCTCCGCGACCGCGGCGTCGACGCCCCGGTCGTCGTCGGCGGGATCATCCCGCCGGCGCACGCCGAGCGCCTACGCGAACAGGGCGTCGCCCGGGTGTACACCCCGAAGGACTTCGAGATCAACCGCATCATGGGCGAGATCGTTGAGCTGGTGGCTGAGCGGAGCTCGGCGGCTACGCCGGCCTCGTAGGCCGGTGAGCCCGCGCCCGATCGCCTTCCCCGTCGAGGGCCTCACCGACGGCGTGGTGCGGCTGCGCCTGCCCGCCGACAGCGACGTCGAGGCGATCGTCGAGATGTGCCGGGATCCCGACATCCAGCGCTACACGACGGTCCCGCCGGACTATCGCCCGAGCCATGCGCTGGAGTGGATCCAGCGCGGCCAGGCCGGGGTCGCCGCGGGCACGGACCTGCACGTCGTGATCACCGATGCCAACGACGACTCGCCGCTCGGCACGATCAGCCTGCACGAGATCAACCGGCCGGCGAGCCGCTGCGTCTCGGGGTACTTCGTGGCGCCGTGGGCGCGCGGCCGCGGGGTGGCCACGCGCGCGCTCATCCTGATCACCGCGTTCGCGTTCGACGAGCTGCGCCTCGCCCGGGTCGAGGTGACGATCGAGCCCGACAACGAGGCCTCGCACCGCGTCGCGCAGGCCGCCGGCTTCACCAAGGAGGGCCTGTTGCGCTCGTACATGCCCGTCGCCGGGAAGCGCCGCGACATGGTCATGTACTCGCTGCTCTCCCACGAGCACCCCTACCGCAGGGGCGGCTGAGCAGGCCCGCCGCGGGCCCGTCGCGCAATCTTCCTGTAATCGACAACGCGCTCGCTAGGCTGAGTGGCGTGAACGAGGAGCTGGAAGGCGAGCGAGGCGCCTGGCTTCGCTGCTACCGGTGCTGGTCACAGCGTCTGGAGGCCCAGGTCCACTACGACGCGATCCTTCGCGTCGATCCCGAGACCGGTGAGGCCGCCGAGCGCGTGGAGGAGGTACAGGAAGCGGTCGTGCAGTGCCTGGACTGCATGCACGATCAGCCGCACCTGACGATCGAGGAAGGCCGCGTGGTCGCGGTCGAGGACCGCTGGGAGCGCATGGTCGCCGGCAAGCCGTTTGTCGCGTCGTGCACGGTGACCGTCGATCAGGATCTCGTCGAGAGCTGCTCCGGGCCTGAGGCCGCCGACGCACTCACCTACGCGGCGTTCGGCGACTCCGGCACGCGCGAGTTCTTCACCCACGTGCGCTTCCACAAGCACGACGACGAGCGGATCATCATCCACCTGCTCGTCGAGCTCTACGCGCGGCACGAGGAGGAGGCAGTCGAGGTCCTCGAGCAGGCCGCCCGCGGCGTACTCGAGATCACCTCGCTCGCCGAGGAGTCCCGTCCGCCCGCCCACGCCCCGGGCGAGGCGCACTAACACCAGCGCGGCTGCCGCAGACCCGGCCCGCGGTCGAGCACCGCGAGCGGGCGGCCCCAGTGCGCCCGTTGGGGCGCCGAGCGCGCGCCCTCGAGCGCTACTTCGCCCGCTTCACGGTGAACCTGCGCGCGACCAGGGCGCCGCGGTTGCCGTTGCGGTCGATCGCGCGCACGCGCAGCACGTGTCGTCCGGGCCGCAGCCTTCTGCCCGCGTCGAACCTGCGCTTGCACCTGCGCAGCCGCTTGGCGTCGAGCGAGCAGCGGAACCTGGCGCCGAGGCTGGGCGTGCGGAACCTGAAGACGACGCGCCTGCCGCGCTTCACCTTGGCGCCCTGCCTCGGGCCCTTGACGCGGGTTCGCAGGCACTGCGGGTAGAAGTTCCGCGCGCGCTCGGCGAACAGGCAGAAGACCGGCTTCGGCGCGAGCGGCGACGTGTCGAACCGCGTCCACGCGTACCCCCACTCTTGCGGGGCCGCCTGGACCTTGCCGCGCTCTCCGGGCTCGATGAACCGGTGGAAGACGACGCCGGCGACGTCCTTCATCGTGATCAGCCGCCGGTAGAGGCGCATCGAGGCGCGCGCCTGCTGCCTCTCGGTGTACGGCCAGGGCTCACCCGAGCCGATCCCGGTCTCGGTGATCAGCAGCCTCGTGTCGTCGCCGGCCGCTTCCCGAGCGTTCCGGATGTCCTCGAGGGACTTGGCGAACAGCGTGTTCTTGCCGAACTTGACCGAGTGAGGGAAGACGTTCACGCCGAGCAGGTCCATGCTCGCGCCGAAGTCGTACGGCTCAGGCGCGTTGTAGGCGCGCTCCAGGAACGTCTTGATCGGCATCCCGTTCTTGCCGTCCAGGTTGTTGGCGATGCCGCCGGCGATCACCGGGACGTCCGGATTGAGGCGCTTCGCCGTCCAGTGGGCCCAGTACAGGAGCTCCGCGTAGCGCTCGGGCTCGGGTTCGGGCGCCCACCAGGGCCGCAGGTTGGGCTCGTTCCAGACCTGGATGATCGCCCACGGGAACCGCCTGACGACCTCGTTGATGAACTCCATCCACTCGTCGTACATGGCGCGCGACGGCGGGAAACGGCAGGCGAGGTGGAGCTCCCTGCAGCCCCGGTACTGGGGATCGCGAGCCCACCAGGGGGCGAGCCCGACGATGAGGATCGGCCGCAGACCGGCGGCCGAGGCGGCGTTGTAGGCGTGTTGCCACTCCTCCCACCGCTCCTCGTCCCAGACGTCCCGCTCCGGCTCGGCGAGCCTCCAGTCGATCTGCGTGCGGATCGTATTGGCGCCGGCGAGCCGGGAGAGGGTCGCGTAGGTCCCGGGGCCCACACCGAAGGCGCCGCCCGAGATCTGCTCGTTGAGGCCGAAGAGCTTGCCCCGGGGCGGGACCTTGACCTTGGCCTTCTCGTTCCCGCCGGGATCGGGCGCGGTGTACTGCTGGGCCCCCGACGGCGCCGCGCTCAACGTGAGCGCTGCGAGCGCAGCCCAGAACGACACGACCGCCCTCAGACCAACCGCGTTCCGCGCCATTCGACTCTCCGAGTCCCTAGTCCCGGAATAGCAAGGCGAGGATAGGCACGGTGCTTGGGCGGCGCGCCAGTTCCACCCCGGCGTGAGATCGAAGCGGGCGGCGCGCGTAGGATGCGGCGAGGCATGGCGAGCGCAGCGAACCGCACCTGGCCGTGGAGCGACGAGCCCCCGAAGCCCTGGCACCGCGCCGCCTACGCCGACGCCGAGCCACGGCCCTTCTGGCTCGACACCGACGCGCGCCCGGACCCCGAGCCGGCGCTCGAGGGCGACGAGCGCACGGCGCTCGCCGTCGTCGGTGGCGGACTGAGCGGCCTGTGGGCCACGGTGCTCGCCAAGGAGCGCGACCCCGAGCGCGACGTCGTCCTGCTCGAGGCGACGCGCATCGCCGAGGCGGCGAGCGGCCGCAACGGTGGATTCCTCTCCTCCTCGCTCACTCACGGGATCTCGAACGGGATGTCGCGCTTTCCCGACGAGATGCCTGCGCTGGAGCGGCTCGGCCTCGAGAGCTTCGCGCAGATCGTCGAGACGATCGAGCGCCACGGGATCGACTGCGGGCTCGAGCTGAACGGGGACATCACGGTCGCGCTCGAGCCCCACGAGGTCGATTGGCTCACCGAGGAGGTCGAGGCGATGCGCGAGCTCGGCCACGACGCCGAGCTGCTCGACGCCGAGCGGATGCGGGCGGAGGTGGCCTCCCCCCTCTACCGCGCCGGGCTCTGGCTGCGGTCGGGCTCGGGGCTCGTCGACCCTGCGCGCCTGTGCTGGGGGCTCGCGCGGGTCGCCAAGGAGGCGGGCGTTCGCGTGTACGAGGGCACCCCGGTCGAGGCGGTCGAGGACCGCGGCGACGGGCCCCTCGCGCTGCGCACGCCGCGGGGACGCGTGCGGGCCGACCGGGTCCTGCTCGCAACCAGCGCGTTTCGCGGCCTGGTGCCCGCGATCCGCAGGCGGATCGTGCCCGTCTATGACTACGTCCTCGTCACCGAGCCGCTTTCTGAGGAGCAGCGCGCGGCGCTGCGCTGGGAGCGCCGGCAGGGGCTCTCCGACTGCGCGAACCAGTTCCACTACTACCGGCTGACCGCCGACGACCGGCTGCTGTGGGGCGGCTACGACGCGATCTACCACTTCGGCAACCGTGTGGCCCCCGAGCTCGAGCAGCGCGAGGAGACCTTCGCCCTGCTCGCCAAGCACTTCTTCGAGACTTTCCCGCAGCTCGAGGGCGTGCGTTTCAGCCACCGCTGGGGCGGGGCGATCGACACCTGCTCGCGGTTCTTCGCGTTCACGGGCACCGCGCACCGCGGCCGCCTCGCCTACACCGTCGGCCACACCGGCCTCGGCGTGGGCGCGAGCCGCTTCGGCGCCAGCCTCGCGCTCGACCTACTGGACGGCCGCGATTCCGAGGCCACGCGCCTGCGCGCGTTCCGCTCGCGGCCCCTCCCTTTCCCGCCCGAGCCGCTGCGCTGGGCGGTGATCGAGCTCACCCGCAACCGCCTCGCCGCCGCCGACCGCCGCGGCGGCCGCCGCGGCCTCTGGCTGCGCACCCTCGACCGCCTGGGGCTCGGCTTCGACAGCTGACCACGCGCCACCCCGCCACCCCCGCCACCCGAGCGATGCGGATCCTTAGCCCATAGGCCCAAGGATCCGCCTCGCTTGGGGTGGGGGTGCGGTCCGCTCCCCGGCGTAGGATCCCGCCATGGCGATCGGGGCTTTCATCGGCGCGGGGCGCTCGCTCGACTCGGCGCTTGACCGGGTCCGGCGCGCCGAGGAGCTGGGCTACGAGTCGGTGTACGTCACCCACATCGCCGCCCGGGACTCGTTCACGTTGCTCGCCCACTACGCGACCGTTACCGAGCGCGTCCGCCTCGGTACGGGCGTGCTGCCGATCTTCTCGCGCACGCCCGCCGCGACCGCGCAGACGGCGGCGACGATCGACGAGATCTCTGGCGGGCGGATGGTGCTCGGCCTCGGCGTCTCACACCAAGTCACCGTCGAGCACTGGTACGGCGCCAAGATCACCAAGCCCGTGCAGCAGATGCGCGAGTACGTCGCGATCGTGCGCGCCATTCTGCGCGGCGAGACGCCACCCGAGGGCGAGTTCTTCGGCTCGCGCTTTGCGTTCGCGGGCTACCCCCCGCGCCCCGAGATCCCGATCTACGTCGCCGCGCTCTCGCCGAACATGCTGCGGCTCGCCGGCGAGATAGCCGACGGCGTGATGCTCTGGCTCTGTAACCCCGACTACATCCGCGAGACGGTGATCCCCGCCGTAGCCGAGGGCCGCAAGCGGGTCGGCAAGGAGCTCGCGGGCTTTGACGTGGTCGCGGCGGTTCCGGTCGCGGTGGCCGACGACATCGAGGCCGCTCGCAACGCGTTTCGCCGCGACCTGATCCCCTACGCGTCCCTGCCCTTCTACCGCCGCATGCTCACCAACTCTGGGTTCGGCGACGATCTGGCGGCCTTCGACGAGGGCATGGCGACCGGCGATACCGAGCGCGCGATGGCGGGCCTCTCGGACGAGCTGCTCGCCTCGCTCGCGGGCCTCGGCACCGCTGAGGACGTGCGCGCCAAGGTCGCCGAGTACCAGGCAGCGGGCGCCACCTCACCGTGCATCGGCGGCATCCCGGGCCAGGGCTTCGACGAGGCGCTCGCCGCGGTCGCCGAGCTCATCGAGTCCGCGACCGCCGGCTGACCCGGCGAGCGCTCAGCCCGAGCAGAACACCGCGGGCCCGGCGGGGTTGATGTCGGCAAACAGCTTCGTCCCCTTTTTGGTGCCGTCCGTCACCCAGAGCTCGAAGTCGTGCACGCCGTCGTCGGCAGCGAAGTAGAGGCGCTTGCCGAACCGGGTGAACACGCGCGCATTGGAGCTTCCGCCCTCGCGAATATCGCGGAGCAGCTTGGTCCCCTTTCTCGTGCCGTCGGTGACCCAGAGCTCGTAGCCGTGCTCGCCGTCGTCGGCCGAGAAGTAGAGGCGCTTGCCGAGCCTCGTCATGCCGTAGGGGTCGCTGTCAGGAACACCGGGGCTGATGTCCTTGAAGAGCTTGGTCCCCTTCTTCGTGCCGTCCGTGACCCAGAGCTCGTTCCCGCTATCCGGCTCATAGGCCGCGAAGAAGACGCGCTTGCCCAGCACGGCGAAGTACTCGGGGAAGGATCCGTCACTGCCGGGGTTGATGTCCTTGAGGCGCTTGGTCCCCTTCTTCGTGCCGTCCGTGACCCAGAACTCGTTCCCCTTCTCGTCGTCGTCCGCCTGGAAGAGCAGGCGCTTGCCGAACTTGGTGAAGAACTGGGGGTCGGAGGACTCGGATCCCGAGTCGATGTCCTTGAGGAGCTTCGTGCCCTTTCGGGTGCCGTTCGTGACCCAGAGCTCGTAGCCGTGCTCGCCGTCGTTTGCCTGGAAGACGATGCGCTTGCCGAGCTTCGTCAACCCACCGGGGCCGGAGTCGGCGAAGCCAGGGTTGATGTCCGCAAACAGCTTCGTCCCCTTCTTGGTGCCGTCGGTGACCCAGAGCTCCCTGCCCTTGCTGACGTGGTACGCGGAGAAGAACATGCGCTTGCCGAGCCTGGTCATGTCCCCAGGGAACGAACCGACGGCCCCGTCCCTCAGATCCGCAAACAGCTTCGTGCCCTTCTTCTTGCCGTTCGTGACCCAGAGCTCCCTGCCGTAATCGGGATGGTTGGCCGTGAAGAAGAGCCGGCCCTGGAACCGCTCGAACCAGAACGGGCGGGAATCCACCGGCCCGGTGGCGACGTTCTTGAAGAGCTTGGTGCCCTTCTTCGTGCCGTCAGTCGCCCAGAGCTCGCAACCCGCAAAGCCGCCGAAGGCGCCGAAGTAGAGCTTCGACTTGTACGCCGCGGCGAACGGCGACGCGGCGTCTGCGCGGGTCAGGCCAAGGCCCAGCGTCGCCACACAGAGCACAGCCGCAAGCGCGCCCGCCGCGCAGGCCCTGCACCGCGCCGATGCCGCCGCGCGCGCCCGTCCGGCGCCCGATCCAGCCGTCCGCATCACAACGTCCAGATGACTCCGCACTCCGTGACCCCCTGTGCAAAGCCTCAGTCGTGCCAGTTGTCGCGCGGCACCTTAGAACGCGCGCCCCGGGTTTGCAAGGCTCGGTACGCGCGTCAGCCAGATCGCCCGCCACGATCGCCGGCACGCGTCCGCTCGCGCCGAGGGACACGCGCCCGGCGCGCCGCGCATCCGCCTACGGGTCCGCCCCGCGGCGGCGCGGGCCGGGCGCGCTCGGACGCAGGAGCCGCGGCGGGGCTAGCCGGCCTCTGCCTGCGCCCCGCCGGGGTTCTTGCGCGGGACGAGCACGGCGCGCTTGAACTCGGCGACGAGCTCGCCCGTCTGCTTGTAGACGCGCGTGTGGACGCGCACCACACCGCGGTCGGGCTTCGACTTCGACGGGCGCACCTCGAGCACCTCGGACTCGGCGTACAGCGTGTCGCCGTGAAAGACCGGGTTCGGGTGGCTGAGCTCCTCGGTGGCGAGGTTCGCGATCGCCTTGCCGGAGACATCGGCGACCGACATGCCCAGCGCGATCGAGTAGACGAGCGGGCCGACCACCACGTTGCGCCCCTGCTGCGAGCTGCGCGCGTACTCGTCGTTGATGTGCAGGGGGTGGTGGTTCATCGTCAGCAGGCAGAACAGGTGGTCGTCCGCCTCGGTGATCGTCTTCGCAGGCCAGTGCTTGTAGACGGCGCCCACCTCGAACTCCTCGAGGTAGCGGCCGTAGGGCCGGGCGCCGGACGCCTCGCGGCCCGCCTGGTCGGTGATCAGCTCGTGCGTTTCGGTCTCGCTCATCTATCCCTTCCTGTAGTTCCGGCTCCTCCCCGGCGCCGGAGTATGAAGCCCCGTGTGCCCCCGCGCATCACCCCGCGAGCGCGCGCTCGATCAGCGCGCCCGCCGCGAGCACGAGCGCGTCGTCGCCCGGCCGCCCTACGACCTGCAGCGACGCGGGCAGCCCGCCGCGGGTCCGCCCCGCGGGCAGGGCGAGCGCGGGCGCCCCGAGCGCGTTGAACGGGAACGTGTTCTCGGTGAGGCGGTCGCGCACCTCGAGCTCGTCCACGCTCAGCGGGAAGGGCTCGACGGGCAGCGTCGGGGTGACCACGACGTCGAGGCCGCGCATCGCCTCGTCGAAGGCGCGCCGGTAGGCCTCGCGGGCATCCCCGGCCGCGCTCGCGGCCCGGGCGCTCACCTGGAGCGCGCTCTCCACCCTGTACCCCACCGCGCGCCCGTACTCGGCGCCGCGCTCCGCGTGCAGCTCGCGGTGCACGTCGGCGACCTCTCGCTGGAAGGCGGGCAGCACGCCGTCGGGCCGCGGCAGCTCGACCGCGCGGGCCCGGGGCAGGCGGCGGACGGCGGCCTCGACGGCCTCCGCCACCTGCCCCTCCGCGTCGTCGAGCCAGGCGACGCCGATCTCGAGCTCCCCGAGCGATGCGACCTCGCGCTCGCGGAAGCCGGGCACGAGGTCGCGCATCGCGCGGGCACAGGTCGTGACGTCGCGCGCGAGCGGCCCGGCGTGGTCGAAGCTCGGGGCGAGCGGGAAGCACCCGTCGAGCGGCACGAGCCCAAAGGTGGGCTTGAAGCCGACGACCTCGCAGCACGCGGCCGGGATCCGGATCGAGCCGCCGGTGTCGGTGCCGAGGCCGAGGTCGGCCTCCCCCGCCGCGAGCGCGGCGCCGCACCCGCCGCTCGAGCCGCCCGCGATGCGCCCCGGGAAGCGCGGGTTGGGCACATCGCCGAAGTGCTGGTTGTGCGAGGTGATGCCGTAGGCGAACTCGTGCAGGTTGGCCTTGCCCACAGTCACCCAGCCGGCGGCCTCGAGCCGCTCGACGGCGGCCGCGGTCCGGTCGGGCACGTGCTCGCGGAAGATCGCCGAACCGTACGTCGTGCGCACGCCGGCGGTGTCGAAGAGGTCCTTGACCGCCAGGCGCCGGCCCGGCGGGCCCTCGCCGAGGCGGGTGATCCAGATGCCGCCCTCGGCGAGCTCCTGCTGCGCGGCGCCGCTCTCCCCTACCAACGCAGCAGCGCGCCGATGCCCTGCGCCTCGGGAAGCCGCTCGGCAGCGCCCTCGACCGGGGAGACGCGCGCGTCGGTCTCGAGCGCCCGCTCGACGAGCCGTTCGGTCAACCTGGTCTCCTCCGCCGCAGGGCCGCCGCCGGGCGGCGCCTCGCCGGGCGGGTAGAGCCGGCCGTCCTCCCCCACCGTGCCGACGTAGCGCACGTACGGGTCGTAGACGAGGTGCGCGACGCGCCCGTCGTTGAGCGCGCCGAGCACGTCCGAGAGGCCGAGCGTTCCCTTGCCAGAGTGCGTCGCGTCGGAGATCTCGCGCAGGAGCTGGGCCTCGCGCTCGCGGTGGTCGGCGCTCAGGACCTCCGTTATCGCCTCGGCGAGCTGCGGCCGGCCGAAGCCCGCCAGGTTGCGGCGGTCGCGCACCAGGGCCGCCACCTTGCCGTCGAGCTCCTCGGCGAGGGGGTCGGTCAGCCGCTCGCCGCCGCTCACCGCCACCCGTTCCCAGCCCCGCTCCGCGGCCAGGTGCGCGGCGTCGGCGCACCCGCGGCGGACGAGCTGCAGCGCGCGGTCGCGCTCGCGCGCCTGGCGCTGCTCGCGCGCCGGGGTGGTGGCCCGGCGCTGGCCCGCCACGTTCACCGGGCCCGAGCGCTCGTGCGGCGCCTCGAGGCTGTCGGCGGCCGCGATCCGGGCGAGCTCCTCGAGCTCGCCGAGCTTCCACTCGTAGATCGAGACCTCGTCCTCGGCGGCGACCACGACGCCGGTCGGCTCGCCCTCGTCGAGCAGCTCGAGCAGCGGGTGGACGAAGGCGTGCTCCTCGTAGACGACGCGGTTGGGAAGCGGCATCTGGCTGGTGAAGCGCAGGCGCTCCCCATTACCGACGGCCGCGAACAGCGCGCGGCCCCTGCCGGGTACGGTCGGGTCGGTGAGCCACTCGAGGTCGGGCCCGAGGCTCGCGATCGTCTTGCGCAGGGACGCGGGTCGCGCGTCGCCGTTCTCGGCGAGGTTGCGCTCCAGCTCGCCCAAGCGGTTCTTGAGCTCGATCGCCGCGTCCCGTAGTCCCCTCCCTCGTCCCGACGCCGCGTCAACGTAGATCGAGAGGAACCCGTCCGGCGCCCGGCGTCCCGCCAGTTCGCGAACCGTGTCCAGATCAAGGCGCACGTCTGCCATCGCTCCTCCTCGCGTCTGGGTTTGCCTGCACCCTACCCCCGCGCGGCGCCCGCGTCCGCAGGCGGGCGCCCGACGCGCCCCGGGCAAGCCGAGCGGGTCGGCTCAGTGAGCCTTGCGGAGCTGCGCGCGGGCCTGGTGGCGCTCGATCACCTGGCCGATCAGGCGCTGGATGTTCGGGTCACCCTCGACCCGCAGATGCCCACGCTCGTAGGCCTCGCGCCAGTGAGCTAGCTTCCCGTCCTTCGCGAGCTCGTTGAAGTGCGAGCGCGTGATCGCGATGTGCAGCCGCTCGTCGTCGGCGTAGCCCTTGCTCACCTTCGGCCCTGGGACCTCGACGCGGAAGAGCTGGGTGTCGCCGCGGGCTCGCAGCTCAAGCCCGAACACGAGCTTGAGCTTGGCGAGCGCGGGAACCTCCTTCTGGAAGCGCTCCACCGCCTGGGCGATGATCTCGCTCGTCGTAGCCACGGGCGAGATCCTACGCCCAGATGCTCATTCGGAGGTTGGTGCCAGGTTCTCGATCGGGAAACCGGCCTCCTCGGACTCCGTGGCGATCGCCGTCACCTCGTCCTGGAACGCCTTGGTCGCGGCCTGCAGGTCACTCACCGCGTTCGCGATCTGCTTGCGGCTCTCACTCTCCACCGCCTCGACGATGCCGCCGTAGGCCGCCTCGAGGTCGCGGAACGCCTGAGTCAGGCGCGCGTGGATGTCCTCGGCCTCGCCCGGAGGCTCGATCCCGTCCAGGTTGTCGGCCGTCTCCGTCAGGCGGCCCTGGATGTCCTCGACGGCCGCGATGTACTCGTCGGCGTTCTGCGGGTTGGCGGCCGCCTCGCCGAGGTCGCGGAACTCCTGCTCGAACGTAGCCATCTCATCGCTCACCTGCTCCGAGTACTCCTCGGTGCTGAGCGCCCCGCCGTCGCCGCCGCTCTCGCCGCCGCCGTTGTCGTCGTCGCCGCCGCAGGACGCGAGCAGCAGGACGCTGACGAGCAGCGCGGGCAGGAGCAGAAGCTTCTTCGACATGTGGGGATACCTCCGTGGGTAGGGAACGAACGTTGGCTTGCCAGCGCTCGTCAGCCCGTTCCCCCGGAAGGTGGGACTTATGCGCGGGCGAGCCCGGTCGCCTTTTCTCGGGTCAGATCTTGTGCCGCTCCAGGAGCTTCTTGCCGATCACCATGCGCTGGATCTCCGACGTGCCCTCGCCGATCAGGAGCAGGGGCGCGTCACGGTAGAGGCGCTCGATCTCGTACTCCTTCGAGTAGCCGTAGCCGCCGTGGATGCGGAAAGCCTCCTCGACGCACTCCTTGCCGGCCTCCGAGGCGAACAGCTTCGCCATCCCCGCCTCGAGGTCCGAGCGCTGCCCGGCGTCCTTCATGCGCGCGGCCTTGCGGGTGAGCAGCCGCGCGGCCTCGACCTTGGTGGCCATGTCGGCGAGCTTGAACTGGATCGCCTGGTGCTGGGCGATCGGTTTGCCGAATGTCTTGCGCTCCTGCGCGTAGCGCACCGCGAGCTCGAGCGCGCGCTGGGCGATGCCGACGCCGCGCGCCGCCACGTTCACGCGGCCGACCTCGAGCGCGTCCATCATCTGCTTGAAGCCCTGGCCCAGACCGGCCTCCTCGCCGCCCAGGATGCGCTCCGGCGGGCAGCGGTAGCCGTTGTAGACGAGCTCGGTGGACTCAACGCCCTTGTAGCCCATCTTCTTGATCTTGGGCGGGATGTCGAGGCCCGCGAAGTCGCCCGTGTTCTGCTCCGCCCAGGGCTCCTTTTCGGTGATGAAGCAGGTCATGCCCCGGTAGGGCGGGTCGGCCTTGGGGTCGGTCTTGGCGAGCACGAAGACGACGCCGGAGCCGAGGCCGTTGGTCACCCACATCTTCTGGCCGTTGATCTCCCACCGGCCGTCGTCGCCCTTGCGCGCCGTGGTCTTGATGCTCTGCACGTCGGAGCCGGCCTCGGGCTCGGACAGCGAGAAGGCGGCGCGCAGCTCGCCCGTGGCCATCTTGGGCAGGAAGTACTCCTTCTGCTCCTCGGTGCCGAACTTCATCAGCAGGTACGAGCCGATGAAGTGGGTGTTGACGACGCCCGAGATCGAGATCCAGCCCCGCGAGAGCTCCTCGACGATCATCGCGTAGGTGGTGAGGTCGAGGCCCATCCCGCCGTACTCCTCGGGGATCGTGACCCCGAAGAGGCCGAGCTCCTTCATCTGCTCGACGATCGGCTCGGGGAACTTGTCCTCCGCGTCGTACTCCTCGGTGACGGGGATGATCTCGTTGTCGACGAACTCGTGGACCATCTCGATGATGGCCCGCTGCTCGTCGGTCAGGTCGTATGCGGTCGCGGGGGCTAGGGCCATGACTCCTCTCTCAAAAGTCTCGCGTTCGGTCCCCTTCCGGTGGCGCCGGCGCGGAGCCGGAACCGGGGCGAAGCATACCCCCGGGCGGGCGCCCGGAACCCCGCCTGGATGCCAGCCGCGCGGCGCCCTCTGGCGCGCGCGAGCGCGGGGACCCACGGCCCCCGCGCTCGTCACCGCCGCGGCCCGATATCGCCTAGGGATTCTTCACGGGCAGAGCACCAGCACCTTGTAGGCGTCTGCCTCCGTTGTCGTGCCGTCGTACCACTCGGTCGCCACGTCGATCCCCGTCGGCTCCCCGTCGGTCGGGTGCGTGCGGCTCGCGCTCGGTGAGTCGTTGACGTCGTCCGAGCCCTCGGTCTGCGAGAGCGTTAGGCACCCGCTCACCTGCCTCGGGAAGAGCACCCGCATCACGCCATACGCGGGCGGGTCCACGACCGTGATCTCCGGATCGCTTGCCGCCGTGACCGTCCCGTCGGCCTCGAACTCAACCCACATCATCTCGGCCTTGCGGACGAGGTCGCCCGCGGGGACGCCCCCGACCCGCTCCGCGTCCTCAGCGCGGGGAACGGGATCTAGTGTCGCTTCCTTGACGTCGACCCCCTTGACCGCGCCGTCCGCGATCTCCGCCGACTTCACTGCGCCGTCCTTGATGTGCTTCGACTTGACGCTGTCCTTGGCGAGCGCCGCGTAGCTCACGCCGCCCAGGGCGACAAACAGGGCCGCGAGCGCGACCAGCATCGCCGGGCTAGGCAGTCGCCTTTTGATGTCCGCCATCACTCCCCCTCCAGCTCGATGTCGATGCGGACCACGTCGCCGTCCTGTTGGACCCGCAGGGCACCGCTCGCGCCGCGGTACGCGCGCGTCCCGCC
Source organism: Solirubrobacterales bacterium (assembly GCA_036564135.1). GTDB lineage: Bacteria > Actinomycetota > Thermoleophilia > Solirubrobacterales > 70-9 > RSA11. The sequence continues at coordinate 8,578 of DATCLC010000012.1, read as the reverse complement.
GACTACCGCGAGCTCGTCCTCGGTCCCGTTGCCGATCATCCCCTGGGCGACGAGATCGCCGTCGGCGAGGCTGAGCGTCGCGCTCACCGCCTCGATCCCCGGGTCGCCGACGGTCGTGAAGATCGCGTGGATCTCGCCCGCGCGTTCGCCGGCCGCGTCGCGCAGGACCGCCGCCTGCACGGCGTGGTCGCCCGGGGTCTCCTTCGACTTGTCGAGCTTGGAGCCGGGGGGCGCGACGCGCTTGCCCGGGTTGTCGACGAGCGTCACGGTCTGATCGGCGGGCTCGATCACGTAGGTGAGCCGCTCCCCCGCCCCGTCCTCGGAGGCGCCGGCGTCGTCCGAGCCGCACGCCGCCGCGAGCGCCGCCAGGGCGCCGACGAGCGCGACGGCGGCAAACGCCGCGGGCCTCATCGCGTTGCTCATGGTTCTCCTTCGCTGTCGCCCGGCGCCGAGCCGACCGGCGCCGGTGTGTCGCGGCGGAGCATCGATTCCGGGGCGCGGCCCGCCATCGGCGGCGCGGACATTTCCGCTCATCCGAAAGGCGGAGTTCTCCCGCCGCGCGATCGGCCGCGCGACCGATGCCGCGCGGGGCCGCCTGCTCTAGCGTTGGGCGCGTGGGGACCTGGCTTCAAGCGGACCGGGCTCGCGCGGCGCTTTGGAGCAGGCCGCCGGGCATCGACATCGTCGTCGCCGCGGTGCTCGTCGCGGTCGCGGAGCTCGAGGCGTGGACGGGCGAGGTCACCCGGCCCCGGTGGCTGCACGCCCTGCTCGCCGCCGCGGCGCTCGCCGCGCTGGCCTGGCGCCGGCGCTTCCCGGTGGCGGTCCTGGGCGTCGTCGTCGTCTGCCTGCTCGTACTGGACCCGGACTCCACCTTCTCGCTCTTCGCCGGGGTCGTGATCGCGGCCTACACGGTGGGCGCCGAGCTCGACCCGCCCCGCGCCTGGCTCGGCCCCGTGCTCGCGGTGGCGCCGTTCTGGATCCTGTTTGCCCTCTCGGACGAGGCGGCGCCGAGCGACTTCGTGGCGACCGCGCTCCTATATGGCGGGGCGTGGGCGGTCGGCACGCTGGTCCGCGACCGCTCCCGGCGCACCGAGCGCCTCGCCGAGCGGGCGCGGGAGCTCGAGCGCGAGCGCGACCTGCGCGCCGAGGCGGCGCGGGCGGAGGAGCGCGCCCGGATCGCGCGCGAGCTCCACGACGTGATCTCGCACTCGATCAGCGTGGTGACCATTCAGGCGCAGGCCGTGCGGCGGCGGCTCGGCCCGGGGCACGAGCGCGAGGCCGAGGACCTGCGCGCGCTCGAGACTACGGCGCGCAACGCGATGGCGGAGATGCGCCGCCTGTTCGGGATCCTGCGCTCCGATGGCGAGCGACTGGCGCTCGCGCCGCAACCCGGGCTGGACCAGCTGGACGCGCTGGCCGCGGAGACGCGCGCCTCCGGCCTGCGGGTCGAGGTGACCATCGAGGGCGAGCGGGCGCCGCTGCCGCCGGGCGTCGATCTGGCCGCATACCGCATCGTCCAGGAGGGGCTCACCAACGCGCGCAAGCACGCCGGGGCGACCGCGGTCGAGGTCGGGCTTCGCTACGGCGAGCGGGACCTCGAGATCACGGTGGCCGACGATGGCCGCGGCGCCGGCGCCGAGCTCGACGGCGGCGGCCACGGGCTGATCGGCATGCGCGAGCGCGCGAAGCTCTACGGCGGCACGCTCGACGCGGGGCCGCGGCCCGGCGGGGGCTTCCGGGTGCGCGCCGCCCTCCCCTACCGCGAGGCGCGGGCGCGATGACGATCCGGGTGGCGATCGCCGACGACCAAGGCATGGTGCGCGCTGGCCTCCGCTCGCTGCTCGAAGGCGAGCCGGACATCGAGGTCCAGGCCGAGGCGCCGGACGGCGAGCACGCCGTGGCGGCGATCCGACGCTACCGCCCCGACGTCGCGCTGATGGACATCCGCATGCCCAACCTCGACGGGCTGGCGGCCACGCGACGGGTCGTCGCCGAGGGGGTCGAGACGCGGATCCTGGTGCTCACCACCTACGACCTCGACGAGTACGTGTTCGAGGCGCTGCGCGCGGGCGCCAGCGGGTTCCTGCTCAAGGACGCGCCCGCCGAGGAGCTGATCGCCGGCGTACGGGCGATCGCGCGCGGCGATTCGATGCTCGCGCCCGCGATCACGCGGCGCGTGATCGAGGAGTTCGCGCGCGTCCCGCGGCCGGACTCCGAGCTTGCCGCGCGAGCGGGCTGGCTGAGCGACCGAGAGCTCGACGTGCTCCGGCTGCTCGCGCGTGGCCTCTCCAACCGCGAGCTGGCGGAGGCGCTGATCGTGAGCGAGGCGACGGCAAAGACGCACGTGAGCAACGTGCTCGCGAAGCTCGGCCTGCGCGACCGGGTGCAAGCGGTTGTGTTCGCGTACGAGAGCGGGATCGTGCGCCCGGGGTCGGGCGGCGCCGAGGGCTGCTCGGGCTAGAGCTGCCAGCCGAAGCTGCGCGAGCTCCAGCTCGGCCGCTCGCGCTCGTAGAAGCGGTGGGCGTCCTGGCGCGCGAAGCTCGAGTCGAGCTCGAGGTGCGTGGCGCCCCGCGCGCGGGCCCAGTCCTTGGCGGCGTCGAGCAGGGCCTTGCCGATGCCGCGCGAGCGGTGGTCGGGATGGACCGCCAGATCCTCGATCCAGACGCGGGGGCCGAAGCGCACGGAGTGCATGTCGAGGTACGCGGTGCAAAACCCGATGAGCTCGTCCGCCTCGTCGGCGACGAGGACGTCGGAGTCGTCGCCGGCGATCGTCGCGGCGAGCGCTGCCCGGGCGCGTACCTCGTCCCAGAGCGCGGGCTTGCTGCCGGGCGGCGCGAACAGCCACTCATACAGGGGCAGGACCGCGTCCGCCTCGTCGGGTCTCGCTGGGCGCACCGTCGCCATCGCGAGTCAGGGTAGTCGGGGCCGGGGATCGGACGGCGCGGGGCCGACCGCACTCGCCGCCGCGCCGCGCGCAGTAGCGTTCCGCGGCGGAAGGGAACGCACTACAGGAGGCTTCGCTTGAGAAACCCCCGAGACTTCGCCAAGCCGCTCGCGATCGGCGCACCGGATCCCGTGCTTGAGATCCCGTTCAAGCCGTCGCGGATGATCCATTTCTTCGACCCGTCGAACGAGAAGATGGCGGCGAAGGTGCCCGACATGGCCGAGCGGGCCGACATCCTGCTCGGCAACCTCGAGGACGCGGTACCGGTCGACAAGAAGGAGGCGGCGCGCGAGGGGTTGATCCGCATCGCCAAGGAGGTCGACTTCGGCCAGACGGCGCTCTGGACCAGGGTCAACTCGCTGGAGAGCCCCTGGGTGCTCGACGACCTGACCCGGCTGGTCACCGAGATCGGCGACAAGCTCGAGGTCATCATGATCCCGAAGGTCGAGGGCGCCTGGGACATCCACTACGTCGACCGCCTACTCGCCCAGCTCGAGGCGAAGGCGGGGCTCGAGCGGCCGATCCTGGTCCACGCGATCCTCGAGACCGCGCTCGGCGTGGTGAACGTCGAGGAGATCGCGACGGCGAGCCCGCGCATGCAGGGCATGAGCTTCGGGCCCGCTGACTTGGCCGCGTCGCGCCGCATGAAGACGACGCGCGTGGGCGGCGGCCACCCCGGCTACCGGGTGATCGAGGACCCCGATCCCTCGAACCCCGAGGCGCCACGCGCCACCGCGCAGCAGGACCCGTGGCACTACTCGATCGCCCGCATGGTCGACGCGTGCACGTCCGCCGGGATCCTCCCGTTCTACGGGCCGTACGGCGACATCCGCGACACAGAGGGCTGCGAGGCGCAGTTCCGCGCGGCGTTCCTGCTCGGCTGCGTGGGCGCTTGGTCCCTGCACCCGGTGCAGATCGACATCGCCAAGCGGGTGTTCTCGCCGGACCCCGAGGAGGTCAAGTTCGCCAAGAAGGTGATCGAGGCGATCCCCGACGGCCGCGGAGTCCACATGATCGACGGCAAGATGCAGGACGACGCCACCTGGAAGCAGTGCAAGGTGATGGTCGACCTGGCCGAAATGCTGGCCGCGAAGGACCCGGAGCTGCGCGAGGCGTACGGCCTCTAGCGCCCGATGCAACCACGCGCCACCCGGCCGATTTGACCACGGGCCACCCGGCCGATTTGACCACGTGGAGCGTGGTCGCCTCCACGTGTGCCTGAACAACATGTAACGAAATCGCAACAGCCAGCGGCGGGAGTCGGCACATCCCGCGCGCCACTCGTCGCACCTTCCGCGTCAGGGTCAGGGCATGGCGACGACGTACGCGACCACGCTGCTCTCGGGGGAGCGCATCGAACGCGGCGGGGAACCGGACGACGAGGCGATCGCCCACGTGGCCGGAGAGCAGCACGGTGTGGTCGGCCGCCGGCAGCTGCTGCAACTCGGGGTCGGCCGCCGCGCGATCGAGCACCGACGCGCGCAGGGCCGCCTGCGCAACGTGTACCCGGGCGTCTACGCGGTCGGCCACGACGCCCGGACGTTCCGCGCGCGGCTGAGCGCCGCCCTGCTCTCCGTGGGCCCCGACAGCGTCGCGGGCGAGCTCTCGGCGACGGCGCTGCGCGGAATCACGCCCGAGCCGAAGGGGACGGTCTGCGTGCTCGCTCCGGCTCCGAGGCGTAGGCGGCACGGTGTGTTCATCCGGCGCGCGCGGGTTTGTCTGGAGGAGATCGAGGTCGTAGACGGCATCCCGGCGACGACCGTCGCGCGAACGCTTCTCGACCTCGCCGCCTCAGGAGTCGAGGGGCTCCCCCGCATCCTCCGCGAGGCCGAGTTCAACGGCCTCGTCGCCGACGCGGACATCGGCGAGGTCCTCGACCGCCACCCGTTCGCCGCGGGTCGTCAGCGTCTCGCGAGGCTGGCTGGGCTCGAGGGCCGGCGGGAGGCCCGCACGCGGTCGAGCATCGAGGATCGCTTCCTGCGGTTCTGCGTCCAGCACGGCCTGCCGCTCCCGGAGGTCAACACCGTCCTCCTGATCGAGGGGAAGCGCTTCGAGGTCGACTTCTTCTGGCGAGAAGCCGGGCTCGTAGTCGAGCTGGACGACCGCTCGAGCCACGGCGGCACGGTGGCGTTCGAGCTGGACCGGGCCCGGGATCGCGCCCTAATCGCCGCCGGCTTGACGCCGATGCGGGTGACGACCGGGCAGCTTCGCGACGACCCGGCGCGGTTGGCGAGCGAGATCCGCGCCGTGCTCGCCTCCCGCCGTATCGATTTCGTTGCATCTTTGCGAGGCGGGCGTGAAGCCGACCACGCTATGGGTGGCTGATTGCGGCGTCATCATGTTGGCGTGGCGCGGGCGCCCATCACCCAGACGCACGAGCTGCCCAAGCGGCGCCGGATCTACGTGACCGGGCACCGCAACCCGGACCTCGATTCGATCGCCTCGGCGATCGGATACGCGGAGCTCAAGAACCGGCTCGACGCTGAGCACGAGTACGTGCCGGTGCGCCTCGGCGAGCCCAACGCGCAGACCAAGTGGGCCCTCGAGCGCGCCGCCTGCGAGCCGCCCATGCTCATGAGCCACGTCTACCTCCGCGCGAGCGACGTGATGCGCGAGCGGTTCCCGGTCGCGCGCCACGACGAGCCCGTGCGCTCGGTCGGGCTCACGATGGCGCGCGAAAACCTCGACATCGTCCCGATCATCGACGACGACGGGAGGCTGGTCGGCGTGATGACCGAGCGCGCGCTCGCCCACCGCTACATCCGCGAGTCGCGCACCACCTCCAGCCTCGTCGACGCGCCCACCGCCGTCTCGAAGATCGTCGAGGTGCTCGACGGCGAGCTTCTCTGCGGCGCCGACAAGGTCGTCGCCGGCCGCGTGTGGGTGCACTCGATCGACCCGCAGCACGCGACCAGCAAGATCTCCGAGGGGGACGTGGTCGTCGCTGGCAACCGCGACGACGCCCAGCGCCAAGCGATCGAGCTCGGCGCCGCGCTGCTCATCATCTCGAACGGCGCGCGCCCATCCGAGGAGATCCTCGAGCTCGCCAAGCGCCACGACACCACCGTCGTGCTGTCCCCCCTCGACAGCTACGTCTCGAGCCGGATGGTCACGCTCGCCGCCCCCTGCCGGGCACTCGCCAACACCGACCCGCTCACCGTCGACCCCGACGACCTGGTCAGCGAGATCGCCGAGGACATCAAGGACGTCCACTACCGGGCGGCGGTCGCGGTCGACGAGGCGGGGCGGCCAATCGGCCTGATCACCCGCTCGGACCTGGTGGCCCCGCGTCCGCGCCGGGTGTTGCTCGTCGACCACGCCGAGCAGGGCCAGAGCGTCCCGGGCGTGGAGCACGCCGAGATCGTCGAGATACTCGACCACCACCACATCGGTTCGATCGAGACCCACGTCCCCGTCCGCGCGACCTTCGACCCAGTCGGCTCGACCGCCACGCTCGTCGTCGAGCGCTTCCGCCAGAACGGCATGGAGCCCAGCCGCCCGGCGGCGACGATGCTCCTCGGGGCCGTTCTCTCCGACACCGTGCTGCTCAACTCCCCGACGGCGACCGAGCGCGACCGCGAGATCGTCGCGTTCCTCGAGCGCGCGCTCGACATCGACGCGATGGCCTTCGGCCGCGAGATGTTCGAGGCGGGCTCCGACGTCACCGACGTCTCCGCCGACGAGATCATCGCCCGCGACGCCAAGGAGTACCGCCTGGCCAACGGGGAGACGATGTCGATCGCGCAGATCGAAGTCGTGGGCGTGGGCCTGCTCGATCGCGCCGACGAGCTGCGCGCCGCGCTCGAGCGTTACCGCGAGAGCCACCGGCACGCGCTGTCGGCGCTGATGGTCACCGACATCCTCACGCAGGGCACCGACCTGCTCGCCGCCGGCGAGACGGGCGCGGTCGAGCGCGCTTTCAACCGGTCGTTCGAGAACGGCTCGCTGCCCCTGCCGGGCGTGATGAGCCGCAAGAAACAGGTCGCGCCGAAGCTGCTCGGCGCGTTCGCTACCTAGGGACGCCCCCGCGTTTCACTTTCGTCACATCCGCGCCGGGCGGGCGCGGAGGCGGCCACGCCACAAGTGGCCAAAAAGGCCCGGGGGGCGGTGGTCGCTCGATGCGGCCGCCCCCCGGGAACAACGAGTGTTTGTGGCGCCCTCACACCCGCGCCGCCGGACGCCCGTGCCTCCGCGCCTAGCCGAGGCGCGCCTTGAGCGCCTCGAACTGCGCGCGCACCTGCTGCGGCAGGCGGTTGCCGAAGCGCGCGAGGTGCTCCTCGATCTGCGGCAGCTCCTGGCGCAGCGCGTCCTCGTCGACCGTGAGCAGCTCGTTGAGCGCCTCCTCGGAGATGTCGAGGCCCTCGGTGTTGAGATCGCCTGGCGCCGGCACCAGCCCGATCGGGGTCTCGACCGCCTCGGCCTCGCCGTTGCAGCGCCGGAAGATCCATTCGAGCACGCGGCTGTTCTCGCCGAAGCCCGGCCAGAGGAACTCGCCGTCCGAGCCCTTGCGGAACCAGTTGACGTAGAAGATCTTCGGCAGCTTCTCGGGGTCGGCCTGCTCGCCGATCCGCAGCCAGTGGCCGAAGTAGTCGGCCATGTTGTAGCCGCAGAACGGCAGCATCGCGAACGGGTCAAAGCGCAGCTGGCCGACCGTGCCGAACGCCGCCGCGGTCTGCTCGGAACTCATCGTCGCCCCGAGGAACACGCCGTGCTCCCAGTCGAACGCCTCGCGGACGAGCGGCACGACCGTCGCGCGGCGGCCACCGAACAGGAAAGCGTCGATCGGCACACCCTTCGGGTCCTCCCACTCCGGCGCGATCGACGGCGACTGCGCCGCCGAGACCGTGAAGCGCGCGTTCGGGTGCGCCGCGGGCTCGTCGGAGTCCGGCGTCCAGTCGTTGCCGTGCCAGTCGATCGCATGCGCGGGCGGCTCCTCGGTCATGCCCTCCCACCACACGTCGCCGTCGTCGGTGAGCGCGCAGTTGGTGAAGATCGTGTTGCGCTCAACCGCGGCCATCGCGTTGGGGTTGGTGTGGTAGCCGGTGCCCGGCGCCACGCCGAAGAACCCGGCCTCCGGGTTGATCGCGTACAGGCGGCCGTCCTCGCCGAACTTCATCCAGGCGATGTCGTCGCCGATCGTCTCGACCTTCCAGCCGGGCAGCGTCGGGATCAGCATCGCGAGGTTGGTCTTGCCGCACGCCGACGGAAAGGCGCCCGTGACGTACTTGACCTCGCCCTCCGGGCTGGTGAGCTTGAGGATCAGCATGTGCTCGGCCATCCAGCCCTCGTCGCGCGCCATGACCGAGGCGATGCGCAGGGCGAAGCACTTCTTGCCGAGCAGCGCGTTGCCGCCGTAGCCGGAGCCGTACGACCAGATCTCGCGTGTCTCCGGGTAGTGGACGATGTATTTGACCTCGCGGTTCGTCGGCCACGGCGAGTCCTTCTGGCCGGGCTCAAGCGGCGCGCCCACCGAGTGCACGCAGGGCACGAACTCGCCGTCCTCGCCGAGCACCTCCAGCGCGCCCTTGCCCATCCGGGTCATGATCCGCATCGAGACCGCGACGTAGGCCGAGTCGGTGAGCTGCACCCCGATGTGCGACTTGTCGGAGCCCAGCGGCCCCATCGAGAACGGCA
>DATCLC010000011.1:0-6450 GCA_036564135.1 Solirubrobacterales bacterium | reverse complement strand
TCTGCTTTGCCTCCTCGACGTTGCCCGCGACATCGGCCGAGCGGTACTCGACCACGTACGAGCCGGGCTCGGTGAAGGTCGCGCTCGAGGCGAAGGGCTCGTCGCCCTCGGTGTTCTCGAGCTGGACCCACTCGCCGCCGTCGACGCGGTACTCGGTGTAGGCGACGCCGGAGCCGCCCGGCTCGTCGGCCGCGGTGAGCCGGACCGTGACCGGCCCGGTGTAGGTGCCGCCGGGTCCGGGCTGGGCCGGGTCGAGCTGCGCCGCGGTGGCCGGGGCCACGTTGTCGGGGCAGTCGAGCTCATCCGGCTCGAAGCGGATGTAGTCGAAGGCGGCCGTGATCGAGCCGTTGCCGCCGTAGGGGCCGATGTAGACCGGGCCGTCGGCCGGGTCGAAGATGGCCGAGAAGCTGGGCATCGGGTTCGCCGTCAGCTCGACCCAGTTCGCCCCGCCCGGACCGTCGGGGTCGCTGAGTGAGTAGCGCGCGGTGATGCTGCTCCCCTGGCGGGTGAGCTGGAACCACCAGGTCGGCAGGTTGCCGTTGCCGTTCCCGGCGCGGTTGCCGAGCGTGCGCTGCCCGTTGTTCTCGTAGGCGAGCTCGAAGTACGTCGGGCGGGAGCCCGCGCCCGCGGTGTCGGCATTGCGGTTGTGGGCGAGCTTCACCCAGTTGTCGTCGTCCTGGAAGAGCTTCAGGCCGACCTGGGCGTACTGCGAGCCCTGGCCGCCGTTGTCCGTGTTGAGGCCGGGCGCCGAGATCTTCGCGGTCACCGTGAAGTCGCCCTCCGGCAGCGGCCGGCCGATGAACCCGATCGGGCCCGGCCGCGCCAGGTCGACCGAGTAGGCGCCCAGCGGCAGGTTGAGGCTGCCGCCGGAGACGCTCGGCGCGCCCGCCCCCACCGCCGGCGTCGTCGGGTGGCGGAAGCTCCACCGGCCGGTGTCGAGCGCCGCGCCGTCGAACTCGTCGGAGAGCTCGGGCACGCATCCCGACCTGGCGACGACGGTGAAGCTGACCTCCCCGACCGGCCCGGTCTGGCCGAGCGCGTCGGTCGCGCGGTACTCAACGCGGTAGTCGCCGGGCTCGTCGAAGACGAGCTCGCCGTCATATGCCTGCCAGTCGCCCTCGCCCACGCGGTACTCGATCGACTGGATGCCGATCGGGCTCGAGGCGGCCAGGCGCAGGCGCGCCTCGTTCACGTACTTGCCCTGCCAGGTGCCGCCGAGCAGGCTCGCGTCGACCGCCGGCGGCTGGACCTCCTCGCCGTAGGCTTCCTGCACGCGGGTCCACTCCGCCTGCGTGATCGGCAGGACGGTGCCGTGACGCGGGCTCGCCGGCAGGTCGTAGTTCGCGACCATGCTCCAGTTCCCCGACTCGAGGTCGGTGGTCTGGAACGGCACGTAGCCCCGGCCGCCGAACTCGTCGATGAACATGTACCAGCGCTCCTCGGTGTTCGACTTGAACACCGTCGGGCCCTCGCCCTGGCTGATCGAGCCCTGGCCGATGCACTCGGTGATGAACTGGTAGTTGCCGAGCAGGCTGCTCGCCCGCTCCGCGAAGATGTACTTGCCGCACGGCGCCGAGCCGCCGCGATTCCGCTCGTCCTTCGTGTAGCGGTAGAAGGTGCCGTCGTGCTCGATCACGGTCGAGTCGATGACGGCGTAGCCGGGGTCGTACCAGACCTGGGGCTCCGAGAAGGTGTGGAAGTCCCGCGTGGTCGCGTACAGCATCCGGTTGTGCGGCAACGGCCCGGTGTGCCCCGGGTTGTCCTCCCCGTAGATGCTCGACGCCCAGAAGACGACGTACTCGCCGAGCTGCGGGTCGTAGTAGGCCTCGGGCGCCCAGGTGTTGCCGGCCGTGTCCGGCGCGACGCGGACCAGCCGCTGGTCAGTCCAGTTGACCAGGTCGGTCGACTCCCAGACCATGATCGACCTGCTGCCAGTGCGCTGCGCGGCGTCCCAGTTGTTCGAGCCGAACATCCGCAGGTCGGTCGCGATCAGGAAGAACTTGTCGCCCTCGGGCGAGCGGATGATGAACGGGTCGCGCAGACCCTTGGTGCCCAGGTCCGAGGTGAGCACCGGCTGTCCGTCGTTGAGCTCGTGCCAGCGCAGCGGGTCGTTCCCGTTGGATAGCGCGAAGTAGATCTGCTCGCCGTTCGCCGTGCCCTCGCCCGTGAAGTAGCTGAACAGGTAGCCCGCGTACGGCGCCGGCGGGGGGAGCTCGCGCACGAGCGCCTGGAACTCCCGCGTCACCGTAGCCTCCCCCACCGTCACGGTGGCGGTCAGGGTCACGGTCACGTCGCCGTCGCCGTTCGCCGGCCGGCTCACGATGCCGTCCTCCCTGATCACCTCGGGATCCGACGACTCCCAGCTCACGCTGGCGCCGTACTCGCCCTCGGTGGGCAGGTGGAGGTTGCCGCGGACGTCCTCGATGTCGTGGACGACGAGCCGCTCGGCCGCGGCCTCGGCCTTCTCCTGTTCGCTGAGCTCCTCGGGGGCGGCGAGCGCGGCGATCTCCGCCTCGCTCAGCGCGCGGTCGTAGACGCGGAAGTCCTTGATCCGCCCGACGAACAGCTTGTCGGCCGAGTACGGGGAGCGGCCGATGTAGTTCGCGCTCGTCTGCCCGCCGCCGATCTCGCTCGGCTTGAGCGTGATGTCGTTCGCGGCGGCGACCTCCTCGCCGTCGGCGTAAAGGCGACCCTCGGAACCCGAGATCGTGAACGCCACGTGGGTCCAGGTCGCGCGCGGCAGCGGCCCGCTCCGCGTCGGGCCCCGCTCGCCCTGCCAGTTGTCCGGCGTGATCGCGCCGCGGAAGTTGGAGCTCCCCGCGCCGTCGCTAACGAACAGGCAGCCGTTGCACTGCCCCGACGCCGCGTTGCCGAAGTTGAAGAAGAAGTAGTTGGGGGTGAGCGTCGGGTCGATCCAGACGTCGAAGGCGACGGTGATCTCTTCCACGCCGGCGAGCACGTCGTTCGGCATCCGCACGTGGTTCGAGCCCGTGAACCCGAGGCCCTCGCCCCCCTCCCAGGCGGCGCCGCCCTCCACGGTCGCGTCGCGCCCGGTCGGCGAGGAGTCGTGGGCGACGTTGCCCGACGCCTCGTCGAGCTTGTAGTGCAGGACCAGGCCGTCGGCCGCCTCGTCGCACCCGGTCACCTCCTCGCCCACGAAGCGCACGTAGTCCACGCGCGCCTCGGTGTTGCCGTTGCCGGCGTACAGCGCCAGGTAGCGCGGCCCGTTGCCGGGCGGCATCACCTGGTCGATGTCGGGCGCGAGGCCGAGATCGACCCAGTTGGCGCCCTGCGGTGAGTCGGGGTCGGTGAGCGAGTACGCCGCGGTGACCACGTCGCCCTCGCGCTGCACGCGCAGCCACCAGGTCGGCAGGTTCGCGACCGCGGCGGCGAGCCCCACGCGCGGGCCGAGCGTGCGGTTGGACGAGTTCGACTCGTGCGCCATCTCGAAGTAGGTCGTGGCCGTGGCGCCGCCGTCGGCGTTGCGCGTCTGGGTGACCTTGATCCAGTTGTCGTCGCCCTGGAAGAGCTTGAAGCCGACCTGCGCGTAGGCCGAGGTGCCGCCCGAGGTGTTCAGGCCGGGCGCGGTGAACTTGGCCTCGACGGTGAAGTCACCCGGGGGCAGCGGCTGGCCCAGCAGCGTCACCGGGCCGGGGCGATCAAGGTCGAGCGAGTACGAGCCCAGCGGCAGGACGAGGGCGCCGTCCTCCACGCGCGGCGCGCCCGCGCCGTTCGCAGGGGTCGTCGGGTGGCGGAAGCTCCAGCGGCCGGTGTCGAGCTGGGCGCCGTCGAACTCGTCGGAGCGCAGCGGGGTGCACGTCTCGTTGACCGTGACCTCGAACTCGACCGTCTCCTCCGCCGAGACGTTGCCCGAGTAGTCGCGGGCGCGGAAGTGGACCGTGTAGCTGCCCGCCTCGGCGAAGCGCAGCTTGCCCTTGTACTCCTTCCACTCGCCGGCCCCGACCCGGTACTCGATCGCGGCCACGCCGGACCCCGCGTCGCTGGCGCTCAGCGCGAGGACCGCGCGGTTGACGTACGCGCCGCTCGGGGCAATCGTGCCCTCGAGTTCGTAATCGACGGCCGGCGGCTCGTCGTCCGCGTCGTCGTCACGGCCGCGCACGATGAGCTCGGCGACCTGCACGTTCGAGGGCGGCTGGGCAGTGTTCCAGGCGTCGGTGATCCGCAGGCGCACGTAGCGCGCCGCGACGGTCTCGAAGCGGACCGTCGTCTCGGCGTTGAACGCGTGCGGGACGCTCGCGACCTCCTCCCAGGAGCTGCCGTCCTGGGAGACCTCGACCGAGAACGAGCGCGGGCCGTAGTTGACGCGCGGCACCACCGTGACCTCGCCCAGGTCGGCGGCCTCGCCCAGGTCGGCGGTCAACAGGACCGGCGCGTCGGGGCGCGGGCCCTGACCCGCCTGCGTGCCGGCGGAGACCCAGAAGGTCTCGACGTTGCCGTCGTTGGCGCGCGCCGGCGGGTACTGCGCCTGGGACGAGCTCGCCGAAAGCTGCGGCGCGCCCGTGCCTTGGCGGTTGAGCGCCAGGTTGGCCTCGTCGTCGGCGAAGCCCTCGAACGGGCGCGCGGCGGGCTCGGCGTCGTCCTCGCGCGGCGCGTCGGGGCCGTCGGAGCCGAGCGCGAAGCTCGCGACCCGGAAGGCCGACGCGCAGGCGGACGAGCTCGAGCTCCCGCGGCAGATCGCCACGTTCGACGGCGGCTCCTGGTAGGCGACGGTCAGGATGCCCTCGCTGCGCACGCGCTGGCGGTCGACGATCAGCTCGCTGACCGCGCTCACCTCGGGGTCGCTGAAGACCACGTGCCAGTCGGTCCAGTCGCTCGCGGCGGTCGCCGCCACGATCCGGGCGTCGGGGAGCACGACGTAGGCGTTGTCCTGCGCGTCGAACGCGATCTTCGTGCGCCCGGCGCTCCCGCTGCGGAACGGGAGCTGCATCGTGTGCCAGGTGCCGTCAGCGTCCCGCCAGTGGTGGAACGGCGTCGCCTTCGCGGCGCGCTCGGGATAGAAGTCGCTCACGCAGTTGCCGACGATGTCGGCATCCGGGACGCGGCTCGTCATCACGTGCAGGCGGCCCTGCGAGTCGAAGGCCTGCGCCTCCTGGTTGATCAGGCCCTTGTTGATCCCGATGGGCTCGACGACGATCCCGTCGGTGAACGGGGTGATCGTGCCGCCCGTGTGGCCGAGCGTGGTCCTCGCCACCACGTCGCCGTCGTTGTTCAGCCAGGTGCGCCCGCCGTCCTCGGAGACCGTGTAGCCGAGGTCGTGGTTGCCCACGCCGTTCGACTGGTTGCACCAGGCCGAGTTCTGCTCGCGCCACGAGAGGGCCACGGCCAGGTTGCCGCTGCCGGGGTCGGCGGTGAAGCCGTGGATGTAGCCGTAGCGCGTGGAGCTGTTGCCGAAGCCGCCGTCGTACGTGCCGCCGGCGTTGTGGGTGAAGCGGCCGAGGAAGGTCCAGGTGCCCGCGGGGTCGTCGTTGTACTGCAGCAACGCCTGGCGCCCGTCGTTGGTGATGCCGTCGCGCCAGGTGAGCAGGGTCTTGCCGCCGGTGTTCTCGAACTGCGGGTAGGTGAACGTCTGCGGCGCTGTCTCGGCGCCCGGGAAGAGCACGTGGATGCGGTCGAACAGCCTCGACGACCACTCGTACTCCTCGGGGTCGTCGAGCACCCCCGGGATCGTGCGCGTGTAGCGCACCGGGTTGTCGTGCGTCGGGAAGGCGACGTGCAGGCGACCGTCGCTCGGCGTGACCCCGAGCGCGATCGTGTTGTGCGAGTCGTTGCTCCACAGCGGGTGGTCGAGACGCGCGGCCTCCCACTCGCCGTCGGGCAGCTCGCGGCGCGCGATCACCGCCGAGGCCTGCGCGGCGCCGGGACCGTCGTTGCGGTACCAGGCCGCGTACTGCCAGCCCTTGTAGGTGAGGATCCCGTCCTGCTGGTAGCTCGCGACGTTGACCGTGTTCTCGTAGGTGATGCGCGCGTGCGCCGCGGGGTCGAGGATCCGGTCCTCGAGCCGCTGGACGTCGAGCGCCCCCGCCTGCGCGACGGGCCCGGCGAGGGCCATCGCGAACACCGCCAGAGCAGCGCCCGCCACCGTGGCGAGCGCCGCGAGCGCACCCTTGACCGTCAACCCGCTCCCCTCCGCATTCACGTTGTCCACTTCCGCCTGACCGAGCGGCCCGCGCCCTAGGGCGTCACCACCACCCCCTGCGACTCCACCGGGTCGGAGACACCGTTCTTGCCGTTGCGGACCACCTCGCAGGTGATCTCGGCGCCGATGTCGGCGACGGTGGTGTTGTAGGTGGCGGGGTTGGTCGAGGGGTTGTCGATCTCCTCGCCGTCGCGCAGCCAGCGGTAGCTGTAGCTGCCCGTGCCCGTCCACTCGCCGCGCTCGCACTTGAGCTTGCGGCCGGCGCGGATCTGGGTGACCACGAGGCCGCTGCT
>DATCLC010000010.1:0-16798 GCA_036564135.1 Solirubrobacterales bacterium | reverse complement strand
GACGGAGCGGCTCTTCGACGACGCCCCCGAGCGCTCCCCCGACGCCGCGCCCGCGGCCGGGCCCGGGGCGCCGCTCGCGGTCCGCATGCGCCCCCGCACGCTCGACGAGCTCGTCGGCCAGGAGCACCTGCTCGCGCCCGGGTCCGCGCTGCGCACTGCGATCGAGACCGGCGAGCCGCACTCGGCGATCCTCTACGGGCCGCCGGGGACCGGCAAGACGACGCTCGCGCGGATCATCGCGGGGGCATCCGACGCGGCCTTCGAGGAGGAGTCGGCCGTGAACGCCGGCAAGGCCGAGGTCAAGGCGGTGATCGAGCGCGCCCGCGAGCGGCGCCGCGCCGGGCGGCGCACGGTGCTGTTCTTGGACGAGATCCACCGCTTCAACAAGGCCCAGCAGGACGCGCTCCTGCCCGCCGTCGAGGACGGGCTGATCACGCTGATCGGCGCGACCACGGAGAACCCGTACTTCGAGGTGAACTCGGCGCTGCTCTCGCGCAGCCAGATCTACGAGCTGCGCGAGCTCGAGCCCCGGCACGTCGCCGAGCTTCTGCGGCGCGCGCTGTCCGACCCCGAGCGCGGGATCGCCGACCCGCCGCCGGTCGACGACGAGGCGCTCGAGCTGCTCGCCACGCGGGCGGGCGGCGACGCCCGCGCCGCGCTCGGCGCCCTGGAGCGCGCCGTCGAGGCGGCCCGGGCGGGCGGGCACGGCGTGGATCTCGCCACCGCCGAGGACGCGCTGCAGCGCAAGGCGCTCAGCTACGACCGCCAGGGCGACCGCCACTACGACTACATCTCGGCGTGGATCAAGGCCACCCGCGGCTCGGACGTGGACGCCTCGCTCTACTACCTCGCGGTCATGCTCGAGGGCGGGGAGGACCCGCGCTTCATCGCGCGCCGGATGGTGATCTTCGCCTCCGAGGACGTCGGCAACGCCGACCCGCAGGCGCTCGTGGTCGCGAACGCCGCCGCCGCGGCCGTCGACCGCGTCGGCATGCCCGAGTGCGCCCTCAACCTCGCCCAGGCGGCCGCTTACCTCGCGCTCGCGCCCAAGTCCAACGCCTCGACCACCGCGATCGCCGCGGCGATGCGCCACGTGCGCGAGCACGGCGCCAAGCTCCCGCCGCCGTATCTGCGCGACGCGCACTACCCGGGCGCCAAGGCGCTCGGCCGCGGCCAGGGCTACGTCTACCCGCACGACGAGCCGGACGGCGTCTCCGACCAGGAGCTCATGCCACCCGAGCTGCGCGGCCTGCGCTTCTACGAGCCGGTCGAGCGCGGCTTCGAGCGCACGCTGCGCGAGCGGCTCGAGTGGCTGCGCAAGCGGCGGGGCCAGGCGGGCTAGGGCGCCGGGGGCTTTTCGATCCGCGCCGAGCGCAACTTCCCGCGGATCGGCGTGTTTATGCGATGCCGGGCACGCGCGGGGGACGTGCTCGGGGAGACCGCTCTCACTTCTGGCGGGTGGCGAGAGCGCATCTAGCAAGGCAGGGGGGCCGGAGCCGAGGGGGGCTCCGGCCTGTGCGCGGGGCCCGGAAGGTGCGGAGCCGGCCGGGCCTGCGGGTCTAGACTGCGGTCGGGATGGGGCGACTCGAGTCACGCAACCCCGCCACCGGGGAGCTGCTCGGCACCGTCGAGACGATCGAGCCCGCCGACGTCGCAGGCGTCGTCGCCGAGATCGCCGAGGTACAGCCGTTCTGGGCGCAGCTCGGGCTCGCCGATCGGGCCCGCTACATGAAGCGCACCGCGGCCGCGCTCGTCGAGCAGATGGACGAGGTCGCGGATCTGCTCACGCGCGAGCAGGGCAAGCCGATCACGGAGAGCTACACGATGGAGGTCGTACCCACGATCGACCTCCTCAACTGGTGCGCCGAGGAGGGCCCGAGGATCCTCCGCGACGAGCCGATCCGCTTCCCGCAGATCTACCTGAAGACCAAGCGCAGTCACTTCACGTACGAGCCGATCGGCGTCGTGGGGGTGATCGCGCCCTGGAACTACCCGTGGTCGATCCCCTTCGGCGAGGTGGCGATCGCGCTCATGGCGGGCAACGGCGTGATCCTCAAGCCCGCGAGCCTCACGCCCCTGCTCGGCGAGCGCATCCAGCGAGTCTTCGAGGCCGGTGGCCTGCCCGAGGGCCTGGTGCGCACCGTGCACGGCGGCGGCGTGATCGGCGAGGCGATCTGCGAGGACCCAGGGGTCGGCAAGGTCTTCTTCACGGGCTCGGTGGAGGTCGGCCGGCGCGTCGGCGAGGTCTGCGCGCGCAACCTGAAGGGCTCGGTGCTCGAGCTCGGCGGGAAGGACCCGCAGATCGTCTGCGCGGACGCCGACATCGAGAACGCCGCCTCGGGCTGCGTGTGGGGCGGGTTCGCGAACGCGGGCCAGACCTGCTCGGGGATCGAGCGCACCTACGTGGTCGAGTCCGTGGCCGACGAGTTCCTCGCGAGCGTGAGGCGCCGCACCGAGCGTCTGCGGGTCGGCGACCCCATGCAGTGGGACACGGAGATCGGCCCGATGGTCTCCGCCGAGCAGGCCGACCTGGTCACCGAGCTCGTCGACGACGCGCTCGCGCGGGGCGCCGAGCGGCTCACCGGTGGGCCGCGCGAGGTCGAGGGCTTCTCCGGGCGCTTCATCGCCCCGACCGTGCTCGCCGGCGTCGAGGACGACATGCGCATCATGCGCGAGGAGATCTTCGGCCCGGTGGTGCCGATCATCGTCGTGGGCTCCGAGGAGGAGGCGCTCGCGCGCGCCAACGACTCGAACTTCGGGCTGGGCGCCTCGGTCTGGACGAAGGACCGCGCCAAGGGCGAGCGCATGGCGCGGCGCATCCAGTCGGGGATGGTCTGGATCAACGACCACTCCTACTCCCACGGCGCCGCCCAGTGCTCGTGGGGCGGCGTCAAGGACTCGGGCCTCGGCCGCTCGCACTCGAAGTTCGGGTTCTACGAGTGCACGAACATCAAGCTCGTCTCCTGGGAGCCGGGGCTCACACGCAATTTCTGGTGGCAGCCGTACGACCGCACGCTGGGCGACGCCGTGCGCGCCACGGCGCGCCTGCTGTACGGGCGCAACGGCGGCCGCGCCAGGGCCCTGCGCGAGGGGGCCGGGCCGCTCGCGCGGCTCGGCGCCCGCATCCTGCGCAAGGGCGGTTGAGCCCGCCCGCCGGCCTACGGCGCGAAGCGCGCGTGCAGATGGTCGTCGTGGTTGGCGAGCGGGACCACCACGCCGCGCGGGCCCCGCAGCCCCGTGTTGGGCCCGACGAAGACGCGCACCGCCCCGGCCGCCGTGAAGCGGTCGACGAGGTCCTGCGCGAGGCGCGTGTCGATCTCGCTCACCCGGCGCGCCGCGCGCTCGCGCCCGCTGCGCAGCGGGTAGTAGACGTCGACGTCCAGCCCGTTCTGATGCGAGACGTGGCCGAGCCCGCCGCTCACCTCAGGTCCGAAGTTGCCGCCGTGCTCGCGCGAGATGTCGCCGATCCCGATCCGCGGGGCGTTCGGATGGGCGCGCGCGAAGCCCCGCAGGACGCGCAGCGTGCGCCGGATCAGCACGTCGGTCCCCCAGCGCCGCCAGGCCGGGTTCGGCTTGTGCTCCTTGACCGGATGCCACGTGAAGAAGGTCGCCCCCTGGCTGGGCAGCAGCACGCCGCTGACGAGCCGGCCGTCGTGGTGCGCGCCGAGGGCGCGCGAGTCGCGCCACTCGATCCGGCCGAGCGCCCCGCGCGGGCGCTCGCGCCCCTCGCGCGAGGGGCGCGAGCGCGGCCGGCCGGGCTCGGCACCGGCCTCCGGCGGCTCCGCCGCGGCCGGCGCGTCCACCGGCGAGGGCTCGTCGGCGGACCCGTCGCCTTCGCCGTCCGCGAGCAGGACGCCGGCCGCGACCGCGACGACGCCCGCGAGCGAGAGCAGCGCTATGAGCCAGCGGTGAAAGACCACCAGCAACGTTACGTCCACGCCGCCGCGCAGCGCGCCCGTGCTGGAAAGATCCCCCGCGATGTCTGAGGAAACCGCCGCCGCGCCGGGATCGGGCGAGCTCGCGGTGCGCGCCCGCGGCCTGCGCCGCGACTTCGCCGACGCGCCCGTGCTGCGCGACGTCTCGTTCGCGCTGCCGAGAGGAAGCACGCTCGTCGTGCTTGGCCCCAACGGGGCGGGCAAGTCGACGCTGCTGCGGATCGTCGCGACGCTCCTGCGCGCGAGCGCCGGCGAGCTCGAGGTGCTGGGCGCGCGGGTGCCCAAGGACGCCTGGCGGGCGCGCGGGCGGATCGGCTACCTGGCGCACTCGCCGCTGCTCTACCGCGACCTCACGGTCGCCGAGGCGCTCGACTTCCACGCGCGGCTGCACGGCGTCGCCGACCCGGGCGCGCGCCGCGGCGAGCTGTTGCGCGCGGTCGGCATGGAGGGGCGCGACGGCCAGCTCGTGCGCACGCTCTCGGCGGGGCAGCTGCAGCGCCTCGCCGTCTGCCGCTGCCTGTTGCACGACCCCGAGCTGCTTTTGCTCGACGAGCCCGCCGCCCACCTCGACCCGCACGGCCTGGCCACGGTCGCCCCGCTCCTGGGCCCGGCGTCCGATCGCACGCGCATCGTGGTCACCCACGACGTCGAGGGCGGGCTCGCCGAGGCCGACCGGGCGCTCGTCTTGAGCGCCGATGGGCGGCCCGCCTACGAGGGGCCGGCTGACGGGATCAGCGCGGAGGAGGCCCGGGCAGTCTACGCGGGGGCGCCGGGGTGAGCGCGTTCCGGGCCATCCTTGCCAAGGACCTGCGGGTCGAGCTGCGCACGCTGCAGTCGCTGCCCGCGATGGTCCTGTTCGCGGTCACGACGTTCGTGATCTTCCGGTTCGGGCTCGACCGCACGACGCTCGAGGGCAGCCTCGCCGCGGGGGTCCTGCTCGTCACGGTGCTGTTCGCGGCGCTGCTCGCGATCAACCGCCTGTTCGTGCCGGAGCGCGACGAGGGCGGCTTCGACGCGATCCGGCTGGCGCCGGTCGACGCCTCGGCGCTGTTCTGGGCGAAGGTGGTCGCGCTGGCCGTCTACCTGCTCGCGCTCGAGGTGATCGCGCTCCCGGTCTTCGCCGTCTTCTTCCTCGACGAGTGGAGCGGGCTCGTCCCGCTCGCGGGCGTGCTGTTGCTCGCCAACGTGGGCCTGGGGGCGACCGGCGCCGTCGTCTCGACGATCGGCGCGAACTCGCGGGCGCGCGACCTGCTCACGCCGCTCGTGCTCCTGCCGCTGCTCGTCCCGCTCGTGATCGCGGCAGCGGGCGCCGCCGAGCCGCTGCTCGCCGCGGGCGGCCCCCAGTACGACGGAGTGGGCAAGTGGGTCGCGGCCCTCGCTCTCTACGATCTAACCTTCCTCTTGGTCGGCTACGCCGTCTACGACTTCCTCGTCGAGGACTGAGCGCGGCGCGCCCGCACGCGAGATGAAGCTGAAGATGCCGAGCCTCCCAGTCATGGCGCTCGCCACCACGGTCGTGCTGGTGGCGGCGTTCGCGCTGGTGTTCTTCTACGCGCCCAACGACGCCGACCAGGGCTTCGTCCAGAAGATCTTCTACCTGCACGTGCCGATCGCGATCTGCGCGCTGATCGGCTTCATCGCGGCGGCGATCCACTCGATCCGCCACCTGCGCACGGGCGAGAGCATCCACGACTTCCGCTCGTACGTCTCGATCCACGTCGCGATCATCTTCGGCACCGGGGCGCTGATCACCGGCGCGATCTGGGCCAAGGCCGCGTGGGGCAAGTGGTGGGTCTGGGAGGAGCCGACGCTCGTCTCGTTCCTGATCGTCTATCTGCTCTACGCGACCTACTACCCGCTGCGCTACTCGATCGAGGACCGCGACCGCCAGGCGCGCTACGCGTCGGTGTTCGCGATCACCGCCGGCGCCTTCGTCCCGCTCAACTTCATGGCCGTCCGCCTCGCCGAGTCGCTGGTGCACCCGCGCGTGTTCGCGACCGCCGAGGGCGGCATGCCGGGCGAGATGATGTTCACGTTCCTCGTCGCGCTCGCGGGCATGGCGCTGCTCTTCGTGACGATGGTGCGCTTCGAGATCGCGGCCAAGCAGACGCGCGGCCAGGTCCACCGGCTGCGACGGGCACTCGATGAGGCGGCGCCGGTCGGCGCGCACTCGCGGATCGCCCCGCTGCCGCCCGCGGAGGGAGTGCGCTGATGCCCGCCCTGCCGCTCGACGAGGCCGGCAAGTACGTCGCGGCCGCGTACCTGGTCTTCCTCGCGCTGATCCTGATCTACGTGGCGATCCTGGCCGCGCGCATCCAGCGCACGCGCGACGAGCTCGCCGAGCTCGCCGAGCTCGCCGAGCGGCGCCGCGACGAGGCGCGGGCCCCCGCGGAGGAGGAGCCCGGGGCCGCCGCGGGCGCGGCGGCCGCCGCCCGAACCGGGGAGCGACGATGAGCGAGCTGCTCGCGCTGGGCGTCTCGCACAAGACGGCGCCGCTTGAGATGCGCGAGCGCCTCGCCCTCACCGAGGGGCGCGCCGTCAGCGCGCTCGGGGAGCTGGTCGACGCCGAGCAGGTCGAGGAGGCCGCGGCGATCTCGACCTGCAACCGCACCGAGCTCTACCTGTACTCGACCGACCCCGTCGCCGCCGAGTCGCGGGCGCTCTCGGTGCTCGCCTCGGGCGCGGGCATCCCGCCGACCGGCCTGGTCCCGCACCTCTACTCGCTGCGCGGCGCGGAGGCGGCGGGGCACCTGTACCGGGTCACGGCGGGGCTCGACTCGATGATCATCGGCGAGGCCGAGATCCAGGGACAGGTGAAGCGCGCCTACGAGCTCGCGCTCGTCGAGGGGGCCACCGGCCCGATCCTGAACCGCCTGTTCCGCGGCGCGCTGGCCGCCGGCAAGCGGGCGCGCAGCGAGACCGGGATCTCGAAGCGGGCGCTGTCCGTGCCGCACGTCGCGGTCGAGCTCGCGGAGCGCACCCTGGGCGAGCTCGACGAGCGCAGCGTGCTCGTCATCGGCGCCGGCGAGACCGCCGAGCTGACCGCGAGGGCGCTGTCGGACCGCGGCGTCGACGCGGTCTTTATCGCCAACCGCCACTACGCTCGCGCGATCGGACTCGCGTCGCGCTTCGGCGGCAAGGCGGTGCGCTTCGACGAGCTGCCCGCGCTGCTGGGCGAGGCCGACATCGTCGTCTCCTCGACGAGCTCGCCCCACCACGTGATCGAGCGCGAGGATCTGGCCGAGGTGATGGCCGCGCGCTCCGACCGCCCGCTGCTCTTGATCGACTTGGCCGTACCCCGCGACATCGAGCCCGGGTGCCGCAGCCTGCGCGGGGTGAGCGTCGCCGACATGGACGACCTGCAGAAGCTCGTGGAGCGCAACGCGAGCGGGCGCGAGAGCGAGGTACGGCGCGCGGAGACGATCCTCGACGACGAGCTCGGCCGCTTCGAGGAGTGGCTCGCCGCGCAGCGAGTCACGCCGACCATCGCGGCGCTGCGCGCGCGCGGCGAGGAGATCGCGCGACGCGTGCTCGCCGAGAACGAGGGCCGCTGGGAGTCGCTCAGCGAGGCCGACCGGGAGCGGCTGGAGAAGATGGCGCGGGCGATCGCGAGCCGGATACTTCACGAGCCCACGCTGCGGCTCAAGCGGGCGGCGGCCGAGGGCAACGGGGCGGCGAGCGTCCACGCGGCGCGCGAGCTCTTCGGGCTGGACGCCGGCACGGAGCCGGTCGAGGACTCCGGGGCGCAGGTGAGCGACCTCGAAGCGCGGCGCAGGCGCCGGCGCTGACCCCGGACCGCGGCCGATGAGGATCGCGACGCGCTCGAGCAAGCTGGCGATCGTCCAGGCGCAGTGGATCGCGACCGCGCTGGGCGGCGCCGAGCTGGTCCCGGTGACCAGCGACGGCGAGCCCGGCGACAAGGCGCGCTTCGTGCGCGGGGTGGAGCGCGCCGTGCTCGACGGCGAGGCTGACCTGGCCGTGCACTCCGCGAAGGACGTGCCCGGGGAGGAGACGCCGGGGCTGGCCCTGGCCGGCGTCCCCGCGCGTGAGGACCCGGCCGACGCCTTCGTCGGTCCCGCCCGCTCGCTGGACGAGCTTCCCGAGGGCGCGCGGGTCGGCACGGCGAGCCTGCGGCGGCGCTCGCAGCTGCTCGCGCTGCGCCCCGACCTCGAGGTCGTCGAGGTGCGCGGCAACGTCGACACCCGCCTGCGCAAGCTCACGGCCGGCGAGGTCGACGGCCTCGTGCTCGCCGCCGCCGGGCTCCTGCGTCTCGGACTGGGCGAGGCGATCAGCTTCCGGTTCTCCGCCGCGGAGATGGTCCCGGCGCCCGGCCAGGGGGCGCTCGCCTTGGTGGCGCGGACGGACGACGAGGAGGCCACTCGCGCCGCCGGCCGGGTGACCGACCGCAACGCGCTCGTCGAGTACACGGCCGAGCGGGCGGTGGTGGGCGCGCTCCAGGCGACCTGCGACACGCCGCTCGGGGTCTGCGCGCGCCACATGGACGGCACGCTCGCGGTCGCCGCCTACGCGGGGCTGCCCGACGGCTCGCAGTGGGTGCGCGACGCGGTGCGCGGCGATCCCGAGCAGCCGGTGGCGCTCGCCGAGGCCCTCGTGGAGAAGCTCGAGAACCAGGGCGCCCGCGAGATCCTCGAGCGCGCCGCGCGGGAGGCGGGGTGAGCGCTCGCCCGGGGGTCGTCTACCTCGTCGGGGCGGGCCCCGGCGATCCCGGGCTGATGACGGTGCGCTCGCGTGAGCTGATCGCGAGCGCCGACGCGATCCTCTACGACCGCCTGATCCCCGCCGAGGCGCTCGCTGGTGCGCGCTCGGACGCCGAGCTGATGTACGTGGGCAAGGGCCCTGGCGACGTCGCCGTCCCCCAGGAGGACATCGAGCGCGAGCTGGTCGAGCGGGCGCGGCGCGGGCTCGGCGTCGTGCGGCTCAAGGGCGGCGATCCGTTCGTCTTCGGCCGGGGCGGGGAGGAGGCGGAGGCGCTCGCCGACGCCGGGATCCCGTTCGAGGTCGTCCCCGGGGTGACCGCGGGCGTGGCCGCGCCCGCCTACGCGGGGATCCCCGTCACCCACCGCGACGACGCCTCGGCCGTCGCCTTCGTGACCGGCCACGAGGACCCGGCCAAGCCGGAGAGCGCGCTCGACTGGGAGGCGCTCGCGCGGTTCCCGGGCACGCTAGTCCTCTACATGGGCGTCAAGAACCTGCCGGAGATCGCGCGCCGGCTCGCCGCGGCGGGGCGCGACCCCGCCGAGCCGGCCGCCGCGATCGAGCGGGGCACCCACCCCGGCCAGCGGGTCGTGACCGCGACGCTCGTGGAGCTGCCCGAGGCGGTCGCGCAAGCCGGCCTGCGCCCGCCGTCGATCCTGCTCTTCGGTGAGGTGGCCCGCCGACGCGAGGCGATCGCCTGGCTCGAGCGGCGTCCGCTGCACGGCAAGCGCGTCGTGGTCACGCGCGCGCGGGCGCAGGCGAGCGGGCTCGCCGCGACCCTGCGCGACCTGGGCGCCGACGTGGTCGAGCTGCCCGCGATCCGCATCGAACCGCGGCTCGACACCGACGCGGTGCGCGACGCGGTCGAGTCGCTGCACGCGTACGCGCTCGTCTGCCTGACCAGCCCGAACGGCGTGCACGCGCTGTTCGAGGCGATGGCGCGCCAGGGACGCGACGCGCGGGCGCTCGCCAACGCGCAGGTTGCCGCGATCGGGCCCGCCACGGCGGCGGCGCTGCGCGAGCACGGCGTGATCGCCGACCTCGTCCCCGAGCGCGCGGTCGCCGAGGCGCTTGTGGAAGAGCTCGCGAAGCTGCCGGTGGAGGGGAGGCCGGTGCTCGTCGCGCGGGCGGCCGAGGCCCGCGACGTGCTGCCCGAGGCGCTGCGCGAGCGGGGCGCACAGGTGGACGTCGTGCCGCTGTATGAGACGGTGCGCGAGGCGCCCGACGACGACGCGATCGAGGCGGCGCGAGCGGCCGACTACGTGACGTTCACCTCGTCGTCGACCGTCCGCAATTTCCTGGAGATCACGGGCGGGGAGTTCCCCGAGAACGCCCGCCTGGTCTCGATCGGCCCGATCACCAGCGCGACCGCGCGCGAGGCGGGCCTGCAGGTACACGTCGAGGCCGAACGACATGACCTCGACGGGGTGCTGGAGGCGCTGCTCGCCGACACGGCGTAGAGGCTGAGGGCCGGCGAGCGCGCCTCCTGCTAGGGGGTACGGGAAGGGCAGCAAAGTATTGCATGCGCAAGCAATACGGGGTCCCGTCCACCGGCGCAGTAGCGGTCGCGCCAACGCCCGCCAGGCCCGAGCGAGGTGGATCTGTTCGGCCATGGCGTACAAGTCCTCCTCGGATGGGATCGCCCGCGCGTGTGAGGCGGATCCTTGGGCCGACGGTGGCTCGGTTTGGTTTCCCCCCCCGATCCGGCGCGGCGCGATGGCCTAGCCTGAGGCCGTGGCTAGCGAGCGGCCGATCCTGTTCCTGAGCGACTTCGGCTACGAGGATGAGTTCGCGGGCGCCTGCCGGGCCGTGATCGCGCGCCTTGAGCCCGCGGCGCGAGTGGTCGACCTCACGCACGGCATCCCGCCCGGCGACGTGCGCCGCGGGGCGCTCGCGCTGGAGGCGGTCGCGTACCGCGCCGGGCCGGCCGTGTATCTGGCGGTCGTCGACCCGGGCGTGGGAACCGAGCGCCGCGGCGTCGCGCTGCGGGCGGGCGAGAGCTTCCTCGTCGGCCCCGACAACGGCCTGCTCACCCTGGCGGCGCGGCGGCTCGGGGGCGTCGCGCAGGTCGTGGATGTCTCCGAGACAGCGCTGCGGCTTGAGCCGGCCGCGCGCACGTTCCACGGCCGCGACCTCTTCGCCCCGGTGGCCGCGCACCTCGCCGCCGGCCGGCCGCTGGAGAGCGCGGGCGAGCCCTTCGACCCCAGCGAGCTCGTGGAGCTCGAGCTGCCCAGGCCGGAGCTCGCGCAGGGCGAGGTGCGCGCCCACGTGCTCTACGCCGACCGCTACGGGAACCTCGTGCTCGACGTGCGCGCGGGCGAGCTCGCCTTCGGCGAGGCGGTGAGCGTAGAGGCGGGCGGCGCTACCCACGGCGCCCAGTTCGCGCCCACGTTCGGCGCCGTCGGCGAGGGCGAGCTCGCGCTCTACGACGACTCGAGTGGCTGGCTCGCGCTCGCGGTCAACCGCGGCAGCGCCGCCGAGCTGCTCGGCGCCGGCCGCGACGACGAGGTCGTGATCCGCGACGAGGCCGGATGAGCGCGGCGTTCGAGGGTCCCCACATCCACCTACCGACGGTCGGCTCGACCATGGACTACGCGCGCGGCCTGGCCGAGCGGGGCGCCGCGTCGGGCACGATGGTCACCGCCGACGAGCAGACCGCCGGGCGCGGGCGCCACGGCCGCCGCTGGGCGACGCCGCACGGCACGGCCCTGGCCTGCTCCGCGATCCTGCGCCCCCTCGACCTCGAGCACAACCTGCTCCCGCTCGCCGTGCCGATAGCCGTCTGTGAGGCGGCCGAGGAGGTCGCGCCCGTGCGCTGTCAGGTCAAGTGGCCGAACGACGTGTGGCTGCGCGGGCGCAAGCTCGCCGGCGTGCTGATCGAGGCTCGCCCGCCCCAGTGGGCGGTGATCGGGATCGGCATGAACCTGGCGATCGCCGACGACGAGTTCCCCGACGATCTGCGCTGGCCCGCCACGTCGCTGGGCCACGGGGTCACAACGGTCGATCTGGTTCCGGCGCTGCGCCGGGCGCTCGGGCGGTGGACGCAGGCCCCGCCCGCCGAGATCCGCGCCGAGTTCGCCCGCCGCGACGCCCTCGAGGGCCGCGAGGTGAGCTGGCAGGGCGCGGGCAGCGTGCCCGACGGCTCCGGCCGCGCGGCGGGCATCGACGAGCACGGCAACCTCATCGTCGACGCGTCCGAGGGCCGCGTGACCCTGGGCGCGGGGGAGGTCCAGCTCACCCTCTCCCCGGACTTTCAGCCGACGTTGCCGGAAAACGGCAACCAGGGCTGAACGTCAGTCTTCGCCGGCCGCGTCGGGCTCCGCGGTCTCGCGCGCGTCGCCCTCGTTTTGGCCGGCCGAGCCGGAGCCGTCGTCCTCGTCGGAGTCCGAACCCTCGTCTTCGGACTCCGCCTCTTCGGCGCCGTCCTCGGCGCCGGCGTCGTCCGCGGAGGCCTCGGGCTCGTCGCCGTCCTCGTCGCCCGCGGCGTCCTCGTCCTCGGAGCCCTCGCCGGACTCGTCGTCCGCCTCGGCCCGCGGCTCGGCGCCGCCGTCCCGGGCGTCCTCGTCCGCGTCCTGCTCCTTCGACTCAGCGGCCTCCTCGCCCTCGGCCTTCGCCTCCTCGCCGGCGGCTTCCTCGCCGCCCTCTGCGGTCGTCTCGAGCTTCTCGCGCTCCTCGCCGTTCGGCGCCGCGCCGTCGGCGCTCTCGGCGCTGGCCTTGCGGCGGCGACGCCGCTTCGAGCCGCCCTTCGGGAAGTTGCGCAACAGCTCGCGCGCGACCGCGGAGGGCTTGCGGGCCATGCGCATCCGGGCGCCGCGCAGCACCTCCTCGGCCTCGGGCGTGTGCGCCACGGCGGCGGCGAGCAGCGCGACCGCGAGGCGGCGGTCCTGCTGGCGCGCGGCGGTGACCAGGCGGCGGGCGTTGCGCCCGTGGGCGCGGCCCGACGAGTTGACGAACAGGCCGAGAAGCCGCTTGGTCTCGGGCCAGCGCTGCACCGCGTACTGCTCGTGCAGCTCGCGCGTGCACGCGGCCAGCCGCCACACCCAGGCCTGCGCCTGGTCGCGACGGCCGATGCGCCGCTCGGCGAGCGCCTGCAGCAGCACCTTGGCGCCCGCGCGGCGCTCGTCGCGCGGCCAGGTCTGCACGATGTCGACGCAGTCGTCGAAGGCCTCGGGGTCGCGCAGCGCGGCGATCTCCGCCATCGCCTTGAGCCGGAGCTGGTGGTTGCGGTTGCGCTGCACGCACGTGAGCAGGAAGCGGCGGCGCAGCTCCTTGGACTCGTCGTGCTGCATCATCGCCTTCGCCCGGCGCCACTGGCTCGCGGTCACGCGCGCGCCGGCGAGCGCCGCCCAGGCGTGCTGCTCGGAGTAGTTGAGGTTCTCGACGGCGATCCGCCAGAGCTCGCGCTCGAGCACGGCCAGGCGCCGCTCCGGGTCGGCCGAGACCGGCACGACGCGGCGCTCGACGCGCACCTGGCGGCCGCGACCGCGGCGCACCGGCCCGACGACGATCGCGCCGCCGCGGTAGACGTCGCGGTCGAGCAGCGAATGCAGCGTGATGATCGTCTCGTCGTGCGTGGTCGCCGGGTGCACGAAGTCGATGACGATCCCCGCCTCCTTGCCCGGCGCCCGGCGGGTCACGCGGCCGACGCGCTGCTGGTAGATGCGCTTCGACGCGGTCGGCGCGAGGTGCATGCAGATCGTCGCCCGCGGCGAGTTCCAGCCCTCGGCGAGCAGCATCGCGTTGCAGAGCACGTCCACCTCGCCGCGCTCGAACGCCGCGAGGATCTCGGCCAGCTCGCGCTTCGGCGTCTCGCCCGAGACCGCGCGCGCCTTGATGCCCACGTCCTGCAGCGCGGCCGCGACGTTCTTCGCGTGCTGCACGCCAGCCGTGTAGATGACGCCCGGGATCTTGCGGAAGCGCGACTTGTAGAGGTCGGCCACGGCCACGTTGAACGGGCCCTGATCCAGCAGCTTGGCCAGCTCCTCCTGGTCGAAGTCCTGGTCGACCTCGCCACGGCGCAGCGGCACCTTGGCGAGCGAGCGCACTCCGGGACCCGGCGGGATGCGCAGGCAGCGCAGCGGCGCGATCACCCCGCGGCGCGCGGCCTGCGCGAGGTCGAAGCGCGAGGTCTGGGTGGGGAAGAGGTCGGCTACGTGCCGGGCGATCAGCGCGCCGGTCGCCGTCATCCCGATGAACACCGGGCCAGGCATCTGGCGGATGCAGGCGCTGGTCTTCTCGCCGAGCGCGGTGTGGGCCTCGTCGCAGATCACGATCGAGTACGCGTCGGAGACCCGACCGGCGTTGCGCACGAACCACTGGTAGGTCTCCACGGTGACCGGCCCGTAGGGGTGGTCCTCGCCGTCGAGCAGCGGCGGCGAGAGACGGTCGCGGTAGCCGCGGCTGGAGAGCTCGCCGATGAACTGGTCGACGAGGTTGCGGCGGTGGGTGAGGATCAGCACGCCGCCCGTCCGCGACGCCTCGACGAAGCCGACCGCGGCGACCGTCTTGCCAGCGCCGGTCGCGTGCTCGAACCAGAAGCGCCGGCTGGCGCCGGGGTCGTCGAGCGCGGCCTGGTCGATCTGCTCCTCGTCCTCGTCGATCCAGTCCTGGGGCTCCTCGTCGGGGGAGAGCACGTCGGACTCGAGCTCGCCAGCGCCGTTCGGGCCGGCGCCGTTGGCGGCCCCGGTACCGTTCGACGCCTCGCTCGCGCCATTGCGCTCCGCCCGCGCGGCGTCGCTCTCCTCGATCTCGGAGATCAGCGCGGCGAGCGTGCCGGAGAGCGCGTCGACCTGGTGGTCGTTGAGCGTGGTGCCGTCGCGCAGGGTGGGCGGCTCCTCGGAGAGCAGCCGCTCGAGGCCCAGGACCAGCGAGAAGTTGCGGCGCCACTCGGTGGAGGGGTACTCGCGCCCCTCCTCGATCTCAGCGAGCGCAGCCTCGAAGGCGAGGCGCCGGGCGCTGCCGGGGTGCAGGTCGTCGAAGGTCTCGCCTTCGAGCAGCACCGGCTCGCGCGTGAACGCCTCGACGCGCTCGAGGTCAGCTTGGCTCGGCTTGCGTGCCGCCGCAGCGGCAACGTCGGTGGTCTTGGCCATAGGAAGGCGTTTCGTAGGCGCCTGCGACACGCGGAGAGGCGAGACACAGGCGGGGTAAGCTCGTGGGCGACAACCGGCGCGGCTTTCCCCTCCGCCTGACCGGTGTCCCCAGGGAGTTCCGTCTTCGGAACGTAACCACAAGGTACCACCCGGAATCGGCGGATGAGCTCTGACACGGACAAAAGCGCATGGCGACGCGGCGGGCTGTGGCTGGCGCTGGCCTCGCTCGCGACGGTCGCGCTGATCGTCATCGGGCTCGCGACGCTCGGCGGCGAGGGCGGCGCGAGCGACGGCGGCGACGACGGCGCCGGATACCCGGACTCGCGGCTCACGCTCGAGGAGGCGACCGCGCCGCTCGAGGACGCGCCGCCCGAGCTCGCCGCCCTGCGGTCCGAGGCCAACCGGATCCTGACCGGCGGCAAGCGCGCGCTCCAGGACCGGCTCGCGGAGCTCGAGGGCACGCCCGTCGTGATCAACAAGTGGGCGTCGTGGTGCGGGCCGTGCATCGTCGAGTTCCCGTACTTCCAGGAGGCGGCGATGGAGCTCGGCGACGAGGTCGCGTTCCTGGGCCTCAACCTCCAGGACAACCGCGAGCAGGCCGAGCAGTTCCTCGAGCGCCTGCCGGTCCCGTATCCGAGCTACGAGGATCCCGACGGGTCGCTGTCGGCGTCCGTGAAGGCCGACCGCGGCGCGCCGAACACGGTGTTCATCGATGCCGAGGGGGAGATCGTCCACACGCGCTACGGCCCCTACGACTCCGCGCAGCAGCTCCTCGACGAGATCGAGCGCTACGCGCGATGAGTCTGCGCGCCCGCGCCGGCTTGTCACAATCGGCCCTATGGAGGCCGTGATCCGCAGGACCGGCAGCCTGCTGTGGCGGATCGTGCGCTGGCCGCTCGCCGCCGCCGGGGTGCTCCTCTTCGGTGCCGGCGTCCCTTACCTATGGGTGTGGGTCGGCTCGCAGCTTCAGGGCGGGACGGCGCCCTCGTTCACGGGCCTTGGCGTCGCGCTGTTCGGGATCATCATCTCCTACGCGCTGATGGCGTTCCTGCTCGCCTGGATCAAGGCCTGGGTCACCCACGACTCCGGCAAGCCGGTGCGCTACGACTGGAACCGCAGCCTCTCGGCCGAGCGCAAGCGCCCGCCGAAGACGCATCCGATCGAGGACATCGTGATCACGGCGACGATCCTCGTCGGCATCGTCTGCACGGTCTGGTTCTTCCTCTGGGGCAGCCCCGGCGTGCCCACGACCCCGTAGCGGGGCGCCGCGGATAGGGTGGAGGCGTGCTTCGCTCGGCCCGGCTCATCGGCGCGCTGATCGCCCTCGTCGCTGGCGCGCTCATGCTGGCGCTGCCGGCGAGCGGCCAGCAGGACGAGCGGCTCGCCGTCTCGCTCGAGCTCACGGGCTCGATCGATCCCGCCACTGAACGCTGGATCTCGGGCGCGCTCGAGGACGCCGCCGACGACGGCGCCGAGCTCGTGATCGTGCGGCTCGACACCCCCGGCGGGCTCGACTCGTCGATGCGCGCGATCGTGCAGGACATCATCGCCGCGCCGATGCCGGTCGTGGTCTACGTCTCGCCGGACGGCGCCCGCGCCGCCTCTGCAGGGCTCTTCGTCACGCAGGCGGGCGACGTGGCGGCGATGGCGCCGCAGACCAACATCGGTTCGGCCTCGCCGATCACGATCGGCGGCGGGGACGTGGACGAGGTGCTCGGCCGCAAGGTCGAGAACGACGCCGCGGCCTACGTGCGCGCGCTGGCCGAGGAGCACGGCCGCGACGCCGAGCTTGCCGAGGAGATGGTCCGCGAGGCCACCAACGTGACCGCGCAGGAGGCGCTCGACGCGGGCCTGGTCGACGTGGTCGCGCGCTCCCAGGAGGAGCTGCTCGCCGAGCTCGACGGCTTCCGGGTGCGGGGCCCGAAGGCGGGCACGCTCGACACTGAGGGCCTCGTCGTCGAGGAGCGGGACATGCCGCTGCAGTACGACATCCTGCAGCTCCTCGTCAACCCGAACATCGCCTACCTGCTGCTGATCGCCGGCGTGCTCGGGCTCGCC
>DATCLC010000009.1:0-6327 GCA_036564135.1 Solirubrobacterales bacterium | reverse complement strand
CGTCGAAGCCCGCGTCCTCGGCCTCGACCGCCATCCGCACCAGCGCCCGCAAATCGCGCGGCGGCGTGAGCGTCCAGTTCTCGGACAGGACCAGCACCATGCGCGGCGCGTCTGCCATCAGTCCCCTCCCTCCATGAATGGGATCGCGGCCGCGTCCACCACCGTCGAGCCGCCGTCGGCGGTGAGCACCGCGCCGGTGACGAACGAGGCGTCGTCGGAGACCAGGTACGCGATCGCGCCCGCGAGCTCGTCGGGGTCCGCGGGCCGGCGCAGCGGCATGGTCCTGGTGACCGCCGCGTAGGCCGCCTCGCGCTCGGGGCCGAGCTCGTCCATCTCGCCGTCCGCCATCGGCGTGCGCACCCAGCCCGGGCACACGGCGTTCACGCGCACCTCCGGCCCCAGATCCAGCGCCGCCTGCTTAGTGAGCATGATCAGGCCCGCCTTCGCGGTGCAGTACGCGGCCGACTCCGGCACCGCGCGCAGGCCCGCCACCGAGGAGACGTTCACGATCGCGCCCCGGCTCGCGCGCAAGGCGGGGAGCGCGGCGCGCATGACGAGCAGCGGGCCGGTGAGGTCGACCTCGAGCACCCGCCGCCAGCGCTCAAGGGACACGCCCTCGACGGACCCCGGGCCGCCGATGCCCGCGTTGTTGACGACCGCGTGCAGCTCCCCCGAGCCGAGCTCGACCGCGGCCTCCACGGCGCGGGCGACGTCGGCCTCGCTGGTCACATCGCCCGCGACCGGCCGGCAGCGGCCCTCGGGCAGCTCGGCCGCGAGCCGCTCGAGCGGCTCCGCGCGGCGCCCCATCACGACCACCGACGCGCCCTCCCGGGCGAGCCGGCGCGCGGCCGCGGCGCCGATCCCGGTGCCGCCGCCGGTGACGAGCGCCGCGCGCCCGGCGAGCCGTCCCTCCACCACGCGCGCCGGATCAGCCATCGAGCAGCACGTCGAGGTTGCGCGGGGCGCGGAACTCCCAGCCCGTGATCCGCGGCGGGCGCTCCGGGTCGAGGCGCAGCCGCGGGAACGTCTCGGCGAGCCGCCGCAGCGCCACCCACAGCTGCACCTTCGAGAAGTGGTGGCCGACGCAGAAGTGCTTGCCGAACCCGAACGCGGCGCTGCGGCGCTGCTCGCGGAAGAGGTCGTACTCGTCGGCGGTCTCGCCCCAGACCGCCCGGTCGCGGTTCGCCGAGGCGATGATCGCCGCGACGTTCGCCCCCGGGGGGATCTCGTAGCCCGCGACCGTCGCGCCCGCGGCGGCGTGCCGCTCCTGCGCGCCGATCGGCGCGAGCCAGCGCAGCCCCTCGTCGACCGCGGCGCGCACTCGGCCCTCGGGGTCCTCGGCGAGCGCCTCCCATTGGCCCGGGTGGGTGAGCAGGCCGACGACCGTGCCACCGCCCCCGTGCCCGGGCTCCTGCATGCCCCCGAGCAGGATCACCTTGAGCGTCGGCATGACCAGCTTGGTGCGCTCGGCGAGCGAGCCCTCGGCCGCGTGCAGCATCGCGCTGATCACGCTGCCGTCGTCGCGGCGCAGCATCCGCTCGAAGATAGGGGTGAGCACCTCGTCGATCTCGGCCGCCGCGGCGTCGGCGATCGCCTGCTTCTCCGGGTTGTTCTCGAAGTTCGTCGCCCCCTCGGCGAGCTGCGCGAACCAGCGGCGCAGCACGTCCGGCTCGATCTCCGCGAGCCCCAGCACCGCGCCCAGGCTGCGCACCGAGATCGGCTCGAAGTAGTCCTCCATGAGCTCGGCGCGCCCGCCCTCGGCGCGCTTGCGCACGAGCACCTCGAGCTGCTCCTCGACGAGCGGCTCGATGATCGGGATCAGGTCGCGCTCCACCACCGGCGGGCGGAACGACGGCAAAAGCATCTTGCGAAGCCGCTTGTGGGGCTCGCCGTCGGTGGTGAGGATGTTCGTCCCGCCGAAGGTGCGGTCGAGCGGCGAGTCCTTCACCGCCGCCGCGAACGTGGCGGGGTCGGTGCACACACGCTCGGCGTCCGCCCAGCGCGTCACGAACCACAGCCCGAGCACGGGGATGTAGGCGACGGGCGCGTCGGCACGCAGCCGCGCGTACAGCGGATAGGGGTCGTCCTCGATCTGCTCGACGGTGAGCGCGGCGCAGAGCTCCTCGATGCTCGCGTTCGGGCCCGCGACCGCGCTCATCCCCGCGCCCCCTCGCCGGCGCCCAGCTCGCGGCCGATCCGGGCGAACTCGCGCAGGGCGCGCACCGCCGCCTGCGGCTGGCCCTTCGGCAGCGGCGTCGTGCGCACCACGGGCGGAAACAGGATCCACACCACCGAACCGCCCATGTGCCGGATCACCGGCCGGCCGTCGGGCTCGACCGTGACGCGCTCGAAGTGGACCTGCTCGAGCGCCGCCGCAAGCCTCTCGTCGGCGCTCAGCCGCTCGGCGAGCTCGCGGTCGCCGCGGAACTTGACGCCGCGCATCTTCACGACCCCCTGCCCGCGCGCCCGCAGGCCCTTGCTCGGCGGCAGCACGGGCTCGGCCGTAGAGATCTCAAGCCCCCAGTTGCCGCCGAAGATGCGGCCCTCGCCGGCGAGCCGCAGCCGCAGGTCCGGGCCCTTGCCCTTCGCCTCGAGCACGGCCTCGTACGGGCGGCGTTCGAGCGGCCGGTAGCCCAGCCGCTCGAACGCCTCGATGTCCGTGGCGAGCGCCGCTTGCGCGCGGCGCGCGGAAACCGCCCGCACGAGTCCCGCCTATAGCTTGGCCAGCGGCTCCGGCCCTGGCCGTCCGGGACCGCCCGGTCCCTCCTCGAGCTCCTCGATGAACTCGACCTCCGCGTACACCTCGCGCAGGGGTACCGGTCTGAACTGGTCGCGCACGCTGCGCATGGTCGAGAGGTTGAAGAGGAACGCCACCGCGACCGAGATCCCGAGGAAGATCAGGTAGTCGCGGTAGATGTGGTCGCGGATCTCCGGGTCCGGGAAGATCTTCACCGCGGCCCAGATGAGCAGCGCCGTCCCGATCAGCTGCGGGAGCGGGACGAGCGGCGCCTTGAACGGGCGCACCGCGTTCGGCTCGCGAATCCGCAGCACGATCAGCGTGATGTGGATCAGGATGTACGCGGTCGCCCAGCCGAGCACGCCGGCGAGGATCAGCTCGATGAACGTCTCCGAGGAAGCCCAGCCGAACGCGTTCATGAGCAGCGGCGGGAGGGAAACCACGATGATCCCGAACGCCGGGGTCCGGGTCGACGGCAGAAGGTGCCCGAACACGCGCGGCGCCTGCTGGGTGTGGGCCATGCCGTAGAGCAGACGCGGCACGCCGGCGACCACCGCGTTCAGCGTCGAGATCGTCGCCGCCACCGAGATCAGGCCGATCCACCACTTGCCGAAGTCGCCCAGGATCGCGATCGCGATGTCCATGTAGGCGAGGTTCGCGGGATCGCCGAGCTGGTCGGCGGGCACGTAGCGGGTCGCTGCGAACCCGTACAGCGTGAGCGGCACGGCGATCAGCGCGAGCCCGAGGAACATGCCGAGCGGGAGCTGGCGCTTGGGCTCCTCGAGCTCCTCGGCGAGCGGGCAGGTGTACTCGAGCCCGACGAACGCGAACACGGCGAGCCCGAGCAGGCCGCTCAGGATCCCCCACTCGAAGTCGATCGACGGCAGCGCCGGCCCGATCGGGTCGTTCACGCCCAGGCCGAGGAGGCCGATGATCCCGAGGATCCCGAGCGAGAGCGCGATCAGCCCGGTGAGCGTGATCTCGACCGCCGCGAACTGGCGGACGCCCGCGATGTTGATCGCCGCGACGATCACGACGATGACTGCGACCCAGAAGGTCGTCGACCCGCCGAGCCCCAAAAAGTCGCTCAGCACGATCGACGGCAGCGCCGCCTCGGCGGCGCCCGGGAAGATCACGATCGCGATGTAGCCCATCAGCGCGGTGAGCGAGCCGAAGAACGGACCGAGACCCGCGCGGACGTACTCGTTCATCGAGCCCGCCTTCGGGATCAGGGTCGCGAGCTCCGAGAAGCTCAGCGCCTGCATGTACATGGTCAGCAGCGCCAGCGCCATCGCGATCAGGAAGATCCAGCTCGCGGCGTATCCCTGGCCGACGCTGAGCAGGACGGTGCTGGCGACGATCAGCCCGAAGACCGTGCTGATCGCCGTCGGCAGCCCTACCGCTCTTCGTTCGAGCTGCTGGGCACCTGACGTTTGTGCCTCCATCTGTTTGCCTCTCCTCCTCTGTTCCGTGTGACCGGATCCCTGTATTGGCCCGTCCTCAGCTCACCGATCCCTCCCGGATCTGCAGAGACTTGAGGTCGGAGTAGAAGTCGAGGGCGTAGTCCCCGCCCTCGCGACCGATTCCCGAGATCCCCATGCCCCCGAAGGGCGCGGTGAGATCCCGGACGAGAAAGGTGTTGACCCACACGACCCCGGCGCGGACCGCCCTGCCGATCCGGTCGGCGCGCCCCATCGAGCCCGTGTAGATGATCGCCGAGAGGCCGTACTCGGTGGAGTTGGCGAGCTCCACAGCCTCGGCCTCATCGCGGAACGTCTGCAGCGTGAGCACCGGCCCGAACACCTCACGCTGGATGACCTCCGAGTCGTTCGAACGCGGCTCGATCAGCGTCGGTTCGTAGAAGAGCTCCCCGGCGTCCGCGCGTCGCCCGCCGCGCACGATCCGGTCGCCCGCCTCCCGCGCGCGCTCGACGAAGCCCTCGACGCGCCGCAGGTGATCGGGGTGGATGAGCGGCGAGATCGTGGTCTCATCCTCGCGCGGGTCGCCGAGCACGTGCCGGTCGATCGCCGCGTGCAGGCGCTCGGTGAACTCGGCGGCGATCGACTCCTGCACGAGCAGCCGCGTG
Source organism: Solirubrobacterales bacterium (assembly GCA_036564135.1). Lineage (GTDB taxonomy): Bacteria > Actinomycetota > Thermoleophilia > Solirubrobacterales > 70-9 > RSA11. Next base: position 1,504 of record DATCLC010000009.1, on the reverse strand, counting down.
CCGGCGAGGCAGACCTGCCCCGAGTCGTCGTACTGGTTGGCCGCCTGCGCGACCGCGGCGTCGAGGTCGGCGTCCTCGAAGACGAGCAGCGGCCCCTTGCCGCCCATCTCCGCCGTGAACGGCACGAGGTTCTTTGCGGCCGCCTGGCCGATCAGCCGCCCGGTCTCGGGCGATCCGGTGAACGAGACCCGCCGCAGCAGCGGGTGCGCGACCAGCGCGGCACCGGCCTCCTCGCCGATCCCCTGGATCACGTTGAAGACGCCGGGCGGGAAGCCGGCCTCGACGGTGAGGTCGGCGAGCAGCGAAGCGGAGAGCGGCGACCACTCGGCCGGCTTGAGCACGACCGTGCAGCCCGCCGCGAGCGCCGGCGCCACCTTCCAGGTGGAGAGCATGAACGGCGCGTTCCACGGGGTGATCACCGCGGCCGGGCCGGCGGGCATCCGCTGGACCCGGTTCCACGTGCCCTGCGAGCGCCAGTCGCGCTCCTCGTAGGCGACAGCGAGGTCCGCGTAGGAGCGGAAGTTGCGCGCGCCGCGGCGGATCACCCGCGCGCGCAGCGAGCGCAGCAGCATCGCCATGTCCATGCACTCGACCGCGGCGAGCCGGTCGTTGTGCTCCTCGATCAGGTCGGCGAGCCGGTGCAGGTACTCGGCCCGCCCGTCGGGCCCGAGCGCGGCCCACCCCGGGAAGGCGTCGTGCGCCGCGCGCACGGCGCGGTCCACCTCCGCCTCCCCGGCGCGCGCGACCTCCGCGAGCCTCTCGCCGGTGATCGGCGAGATGTCGTCGAAGCGCCGCTCGCTCGAGACGCGCTCGCCGCCGATGAAGTGGTCGGGCGAGACCGCGACGCCTGCGACCTCGATGCGCTCGTCCTGCCCGATCACGGCAGCTCCCTCACGGTCTCGAGGTCGTCGACGGTGTAGCCGAAGGTGAGCCGGTAACCGCGCCCGACGCGCACCGGCTTGAGCGCGTCGTGCTCCTCGCCCGGCGCTGCGTGCAGCGCCAGGGTCGCGGAGCCCTCGAGCACGGCCGAGGCGGCGCGATCCCGGCTCTTCGCCCGCACCAGCTCGTGCACCGCCGGCTCGTCGTGGCGCCCGGCCGCGAGGCGAGGAAAGTGCCGGACGTTGACGAGCGGCGGCGCGTTGTGGCGCGGGCCCTCTTCGCTCTCCCCTTCCACGGTCAACGTCATCTCGGCCAGCCGGTGCCCGCGCGCCGAGCAGGTCGCGCCGTAGCGCGCGCCCGGCCCGCGGCCCGGGTCGGCGGCGACGTCGAGGCCGAGGGTGCGCGTCATCCAGATCTCGCCGAGCTTCTTCGGGAAGCCCTGGATCCAGCCGCGCGCGAGCGCGAAGTCCTGGTCGACCCAGATGAACGGGCAGGTCGTGACCTCCTCGCCGTCGAGCAGGCCGTTGATGACGATGAAGAACTCCCGGTACTGCGAGCGCGCCGGGTCGACGAGCTCCTCGCCGCCCTCCGAGCACGACTGCCAGTCGACGAAGATCGCCGCGCA
>DATCLC010000008.1:0-5230 GCA_036564135.1 Solirubrobacterales bacterium | reverse complement strand
TCGTTGAGGCAGGAGAGCGGCCCGCGCAGCGAGGTCGCACCGGGTAGCAGCGCGTCGTCGGGCAGGCGCACGTCGTCGAGCAAAAGCTCGGACGTGACCGAGGCGCGCAGCGAGAGCTTGCCCTTGATGTCCTGCGTCGTGAACCCGGGAGTTCCGCTGGGCACCAAGAAGCCGCGGATCCCCTCGTCCGTGCGCGCCCACACGACGGCGACGTCGGCGATCGAGCCGTTCGTGATCCACATCTTCTGGCCGCGCAAGACCCAGTCGCCGCCGACCCGCCGCGCGTGCGTGCGCATCGAGCCGGGGTCCGACCCCGAGTCGGGCTCGGTAAGCCCGAAGCAGCCGAGCGCCTCGCCGGTCGCCATGCGCGGCAGCCACTGGCGCTTCTGCGCCTCCGAGCCCCAGCGCCAGATCGCGTACATCGCAAGCGAGCCCTGCACCGAGACCAGGCTGCGCACGCCGCTGTCGCCCGCCTCGAGCTCCATGCAGGCGAGGCCGTAGGCGGTCGCGCTCGCCCCGGCGCACCCGTACCCCCGCAGGTGCATGCCGAGCAGCCCGAGCTTGCCGAGCTCCGGCGCGAGCTCGCGCGGCAGCGTCCCCTCCTCGAACCACTCGGCCGCGTTCGGGGTCACCCGGTCGGCAACGAAGGCGCGCACGGTGTCGCGGATCATCCGCTCTTCGTCCGTGAGCTGGAAGTCCAGGTCGACGAGGTCGCGGGGATTGAGAGAGGATCGCTCGTCGCTCACGGATTTGCGAAAATATCAAATCTGGTGGAACCCGGCGCCCTCTCCCACCTGCGCGTCGTCGACTTCTCCCGCGTGCTCGCCGGGCCGCTCGCCGCGATGGTCCTCGGCGACCTCGGCGCCCAGGTCGTGAAGGTCGAGCGGCCCGGGACCGGTGACGAGACCCGCGGCTGGGGCCCGCCCTTCGACGCCCGCGGCCGCGCGAGCTACTTCGAGGCCGTGAATCGCAACAAGCGCAGCGTCGCGCTCGATCTGCGCGACCCAGCCGACCTCGAGCGCGCGCGGGCGCTGGCGGCGGAGGCCGACGTGCTCGTCGAGAACTTCCGCCCCGGCGTGATGGACCGCCTCGGCCTCGGCTGCGAGGAGCTGCGCGAGCGCAACCCGCGCCTGATCTACGCCTCGATCACCGGGTTCGGGCGCGGGGCCGGGGCCGCCTTGCCCGGCTACGACCTGCTGGTGCAGGCGCTGGGCGGGCTGATGAGCATCACGGGCGAGCCCGATGGCGAGCCGCAGAAGGTAGGCGTAGCGCTCGTCGACGTGATCGCGGGGCTGTTCGCGGCCGTCGGGATCCTCGCCGCCGTCGAGCACCGGCACCGAAGCGGCCGCGGCCAGCGCGTCGAGATCGACCTGCTCTCGAGCCTGCTCGCAGCGCTGGTGAACCAAGCCACCGCCTACACCGTCGCGGGCGAGATCCCGGGCCGCATGGGCAACGCGCACCCCAGCATCGCGCCGTACGAGCCGCTCCCCGCCGCCGACGGCGAGCTCGTGCTCGCGGTGGGCAACGACCGGCAGTTCGCGCGGCTCTGCGAGGCGCTGGGCGCGCCCGACCTTGCCGCCGACGAGCGCTTCGCCACCAACGCGGCGCGCGTCACCAACCGCGCCGCCCTGCGCGAGCGCCTCACCGAGCTGCTCGCCGCGCGGCCCGCCGCCGAGTGGGCGGCGTTGCTCGCGGACACCGGCGTCCCCGCCGGCGAGGTGAACGACATCCGCGGCGCGTTCGCGTTCGCCGAGGCGCTCGGGCTGGACCCGATCGTGGTCATGCGCGACGAGGAGGGCCGCGAGGTCCGCCTGCCCCGCAACCCGATCGGGCTCTCGGAGACCCCGCCCACCTACCGGCTGGCGCCCCCGGCGATGCCGGAGCGCGAGCGCTAGCGGCGGCCTCAGCCCCGACGCGGCGCGGGCTCGATGTGGACGACCTTGACGCGTGTCATCTCGTCGAGCAGCTCCGGCCCGTAGCCCGAGCCGCCCACACCGCTCGAGCGCCGCGGGTGCGGCGCCGCGCCGGGCGCCCCGCCCCACGCCGAGTTCACCTTCACGGTCCCCACGTCGAGCTCGCGCCAGGCGCGCTGCGCGTTCGCCTGCGAGGCGGTGAGCACGGTGGCTGCGAGCCCGTAGTCGCTCGCGTTGGCGGCGGCGATCGCCTCGTCGAAGGAGCCGACCACCTGGATGGCCGCCACCGGCCCGAAGGTCTCCTCGCGCATGATCAGCATCTCGGGCCGTGCTCCGACGAGCACGGTGGGCGCGTAGAAGAAGCCCTCGCCGTCGAGGCGGCGCCCGCCCGCACGCGCCTGCGCGCCGCCGTCGAGCGCCTCGCGCACGTGCCGGTCGACGACCGCGAGCTGGCGCTCGTCGATCAACGGGCCCATCTCGCTCGCCGGGTCCAGCCCCGGGCCCACGCGCAGCGCGTCGGCGCGCCGCGCGAGCTCCTCGGCGAACTCGTCGGCCACGTCGCGGTGCGCGTAGATGCGCTCGACCGAGGTGCAGATCTGGCCTGCGTTGGCGAACGCGCCGCCCGCGGCCTGCTCGGCCGCCCACGCCGGGTCGACGTCGCGGTCGACGATCAGCGGGTCCTTGCCGCCGAGCTCGAGCAGGCAGCGCGCGCCGCGCTCGGCGCAGACCCGCGCGATCTCGCGGCCCGTGGCGACCGAGCCCGTGTGCGCGACGAGCGCGACCCGGCGGTCGGCGACCAGGGGCGCCCCGGCGCGCGCGTCGCCGTGCAGCAGGTTGAGCACGCCGTCGGGAAGCTCGACCGCCCGCACGAACGCGATCGCCGAGAGCGGCGTGAGCTCCGACGGCTTGAAGACCACGGTGTTGCCGGTGGCCAGGGCCGCGGCGATCTGGCCGCCCGCGATCGCGATCGGGTCGTTCCAAGGGACCAGCAGGGCAACCACGCCGTGCGGCTCGCGCACCGCCATGTCGGTGGCGCCCCACTCGCCGGGGAGCGCGTGGCCGCGGTGCAGCGCTCCGAGTTCCGCGTACATCTCGAGCTTCTCGATCGCCTCCCCCACGCCGCGCATCGACTCACGCAGCGGCCGGCCGTTCTCGAGCGTCTGCAGCTCCGCGATGTCACGCGCGCGTTCGCGCAGGCGCCGCGCCGCCTCCTTGAGCGCCCGCGCGCGCTCAGCGGGCGCGGTGCGCCGCCAGCCCTCGAACGCGTCCGCGGCGGCGGCGACCGCCGCGCGCGCCTCCAACTCGCCTCCCGCCGGGACCACCCCGATCACCTGGCCCGTCGCCGGGTCGGTGACCGGGATCACCTCGGCGCCGTCGCTCGCGCCCGTCATCAATCACTCCTTTCCAGTCCCGGCTCCGCCAAGCGGCCGCGCATCCGGCGCGGGCTCATGCGACGACGCCGCCGATCAGGCTCCCGACCCCGTAGGTGATCGCAGCGGCGGCGACGCCGATCAGCAGCTGGCGCATGCCGCTGTAGGCGACGCCGCGCCCGGTGATGAGCGCGGTCGCCGCCCCCAATCCGAAGAGCCCGGCCGCCGAGAGCGCCACGCTGAGCGCGACCGCCGCCGTGCCCGACAGGAAGATGAACGAGACCAGCGGGATCACCGCGCCGATCGCGAACAGCGCGAACGACGCGCCCGCGGCCGTCCAAGCGGAGCCGCCGAGCTCGCCGGGGTCGATCCCGAGCTCCTCGCGGACCAGCGTGTCGAGCGCCTGCTCGCGGTCGGCCAGCAGGCGGTCGGCGAGCCGCTCGGCGTTCGCGCGCTCGACGCCCTTCGCCTCGTAGATCAGCACGAGCTCCTCCCGCTCCTCGTCGGGCATCTCGGCGAGCTCGGCGCGCTCCACCTCGATCTGGTGCTCCTGGAGCTCGCGCGAGCTCTGCACGGAGATCCACTCGCCGAGCGCCATGGAACCCGCGCCCGCGAGCAGGCCGGCGATCCCCGTGATCAGGATCGACTCGTTCGAGAGCTCGGCGCCCGCGACGCCCATGATCAGGCTGAAGTTCGAGAGCAGCCCGTCGTTCGCGCCGAGCACCGCGGCGCGCAGCGCGTTGCCGCCGATCGCCCGGTGGCGCCCCTCGAACCGGGCCAGCTCGCTGCCGGGCAGGCCGCCCCTGATCGTGCGCAGGATGCGCGCGTGCGAACGCTCGTCCGCGGACATCCCGGGCTCGCCCAGCCGCTCGTACTCGTCGTAGGTGTGGCTGTCGAGCGCCTCCTGCTCGACCAGGGTCGGCAGGACGAAGTCGGGGCCCAGCCGGCGCGCAAGCCACGCCAGCGCCCGCGCGCGGCGCGTGGGCCGCTCCGGGGGAAGCTCCGCCCCCGCCGAGCGCACGCGCTCGCGCCAGACCTTCGCGTGCCGCTCCTCCGTGGCCGCCAGCCGCCGGTAGACCTCGGCGAGCTGCTCGGAGTCCGCCAGCTCCGCGAGCGTCAGGTAGAGGAACGCGCTGTCGATCTCCGCCTGCAGGTATTCGCGGTAGCGGTCGAGCGCATCCGGCGGCGCAGCCATGCCGGGAATGTACTCGCGCGGACTAACGTCCGATCGCGCGGGAACGCGGCGGCGCGCCCGGCTGGGCCGCGAGCGCCGCCGCCACCCGCTCGATCCGCTCGCGCTCGCGCAGGCCCTCGCGCCAGGCCGCCGGGATCGCCTCGGCCCCGTGGCGCGCGGCGAGCAGGGCGCCCGCGACGGCGGCGTTCGTGTCGGTGTCGCCGCCAAGCGAGATCGCGAAGGCGACGCCCTCGGCGTAGTCGTCGACCACGCAGGCGGCCCACAGGCCCACGGCGAGCGTCGCCCAGGCGGTGCCGTCCGCGTCCGCGGCGAGCGCGCGCAGGCCCGCCTCGTCGCGCGCGTCGACGAGAGCGAGCGCGCAGGCCAGGCGTCCGTCCCCCTCCGCCTCCGCCGACGCCGCGGCGAGCAGCTGCTGAGGCCTGCGCAGCGCGGCGACCAGCGCCGCCGACGCGGCCGCGGCGGCGCCGTCGAAGTGGGTGAGCGTGGCGTCGGCGCGCGCCGCCTCCGTCGCCTGCCCCGCGTCGGCGGCGGCGATGGCGATCGGCACGGCGCGCATCACCGTGCCGTTGCCCGCTGTCCTGCCGGTGCGCTCGTGCAGGTCGCCGGCGCGCTCGCGCGCGGCGGCTGCGGTCGGCGTGCCGCGCAGCGCCGTCGAGCAGGTGATGCCGATGTCCTTCGGCCCGCTCGCAGCCCAGGCGGCGTAGCGGCCGACCAGGTCGTCCTCGTCGAAGAGCGCGCCATCGCCGCGCGTG
>DATCLC010000007.1:0-4910 GCA_036564135.1 Solirubrobacterales bacterium | reverse complement strand
CGCTGGGCCATGATCAGCGGGATGATCACGTTGCCCTCGATCTGCTGGACGATGATGTAGATGCCCAGCGCGAGCAGCGCCTTCGTGGGCGAGTCGGCGAGCGCGAACAGGGTGACGGGGATCGCGCCCAGCACGGCGCCGAAGTAGGGGATGACCACGAGCAGGGCCGAGAAGACCGCGAAGAAGATCGCGAAGTCGAGGCCGATCAGGGTCAGCCCGAGGTAGAGCAGGCTGCCGGTGACCAGCATGTCGGCGGCCACGCCGTGCAGCCAGCCGATCCACGCCCGGCGCAACCGCTCGATCACCCGCGCCGCGGCGTCGCGGCGCTCCGGCGGGAACAGCGAGAGCACGCCGTCGATCAGGGGCTCGGGGCGGACGGCGATGTAGTACGCCGTGATCAGCATGAAGACGAGCGCGGCGAGGATGCCCGCGATGCTCAGGCCCAGCGAGGTCAGGGGGCCGATCAGCGTCTCCGGGTCCTCGGTGTAGCTCTCGAGGAAGTTCTGCGCCTCCCTGCCGACCTCGCTCGGGTCCACGTTGACGATCTCGCCGATGCGCTCCTCGAGCTCGGTCACCACGTCGGGCACGGAGTCGACGAACTCCTCGGTCTGCTCGACGAACGGCGGGATGATCAGCGCGATCACGCCCGCGAAGACGGCGATCCCGAAGAGCAGCGCGGCGAGCGCGCCGACGGCGCGCGGGACCTTGTAGCGCTCGAGGTAGGTGGCCGCCGAGCTCAGCGGGATCGAGAGGATGACGGTGACGAGGATCGCCACGAGCAGGGTGACGAGCTCCTGGAAGAGGAGCCCGAAGACGAGCAGGCCCGCCGCCAGCAGGACGCCCCGGTAGACGACGTGCAGCTGGCTGAAGGGCGGCACGGAACTCTCAGCCCTCTAGGTAGCGCAGCACGGCCAGCACCCGCCGGTGGTCGTCCGGGGTCGGCGGGAGGTTGAGCTTGGCGAAGATGTTCGTCACGTGCTTCTCGACGGCGCGCTCCGTGATCACGAGGCGCTCGGCGATCGCCGCGTTCGAGCGGCCCTCGGCCATCAGGGAGAGAACCTCGTGCTCGCGGCTCGTGAGCTCGGCGAGCGGATCGTCGTCGGCCGGCTGCCCGAGCATCGCGGTGACCACGTCGGGGTCGAGCACCGAGCCGCCGGCGCCGACCCTGCGCACCGCCTCGACGAAGGCGTCGATGTCCGCCACGCGGTCCTTGAGCAAATAGCCGATGCCGGCGGCGTCCTCGGCGAGCAGCTCGCGCGCGTGCGCGGGCTCGACCATGGCCGAGAGCACGAGGACCGCGGTCTCGGGGAGCTCCGCCCGGATCGTGCGGGTGGCGCGCACGCCCTCGTCGGTCTGCGTCGGGGGCATGCGGACGTCGACGATCGCCACGTCGGGCCGATGGGCGCGCACCTTGCGCAGCAGCTCCTCGCCGTCGGACGCCTGGCCGACGACCTCCATGCCGTGCTCGGCGAGCAGGCGCGCGACCCCCTCGCGCAGGAGCACCGAGTCCTCAGCGATCACGACTCGCACAGCCCGGCAAGGTAGTGGCTCACCGCGGATGGGGGTCGCGAGCCGGTCAGCCCACCGGGATCCGCGCGACGATCCTCGTGCCCTTGCCGGGCGGGCTCGAGATCTCCAGCTCGCCGTCGAGCGCCTGCACGCGGTCGGCCAGCCCGCGCAGCCCGGAGCCCGAGGGGTCGGCCCCGCCGCGGCCCTCGTCCCGCACGGCAACCCGCAGGTGCCCGTCGCGCCGGGCGACCTCGACCTCGGCGCGGTCGGTCCCCGCGTGGCGCGCCGCGTTCGTGAGCGCCTCGGCGACGACGAAGTACGCGGCCGCCTCGACCGAGTCCGGCAGGCGCTCGCCGACCCCGTCCTTGAGCTCCACCCGCAGCGGCGAGCGCTTGGCGAGCGCCGCGAGCGCCGCGCTCAGCCCGCGGTCGGTGAGCACGGCGGGGTGAATGCCGCGGGCGAGCTCGCGCAGCTCCTCGGTCGCGCGCGCGAGCTCCGCCTGGGCCTCGTCGAGCAGCGCGCGGGCCTCGCCGGGGTCCGAGTCGATCCGCTCGCGCGCCATGCGCAGCGAGAGCGCGAGCCCGACCAGGCGCTGCTGCGCGCCGTCGTGCAGGTCGCGCTCGAGCTTGCGGCGCGCCGCGTCCGCGGCCTCCACGATCCGGGCGCGCGACGCCCGCAGCTCCTCGTAGCGGCGCTTGAGCTCGGCGTCGAGGCGCGCGTTCTCCGCGGCGATCTCGTCGGCCTCGACGAGCCGCGAGCGCAGCAGCCCGCCGAGGAACGCGTAGGGGATCGAGGCGAGCGGCACGACGGCCAGCAGGTACACGGCGTGGATCTCTTCCTCGAGCCCGGTGAACTGGAGCGAGATGACCGTGGCGAAGAACGCGATCGTCACGAACGCGGCCCACAGTGTCGGCCCCAGGTCCCGGCGCGCCTCGGGGGTGGCGCGCCGCCAGCGCCGGACGGCGAGCACGAGCGTCGCCACGAGCAGCGCGGCCCCGATGCCGTTGAAGCCCGCGAACATCGCGTCCGCGACCTCCCGCTCGTTCCAGATCATCAGCGGGTTGGTCGGGCAGTCGGGCCCGCAGAAGTGGGAGACGGTGGTGTCGGCGAACAGGTAGGGGACGGGCGCGAGCAGCACCGCGAGCACGTACGCCCCGATCACGACCGCCTTCGCGCACTTGTCATCGAGGCGGCCCGACGGGAACGTCAGCGTCATGTGGACCAGGATCGCGATCGGCAGCGCGCTGATCATGGCGCCGGCGATGAACAGCCCGGGCACGCTCGCGTTCATGAAGCCGGCGAGCAGCCAGGTGAGGCCGACCGCCTTCATGAACGGGCCCACCCGGCTGGAGGGCCTGCGGTCCCACGCGTAGAGGCCGGTGCCGATGAACGACCAGCCGACGAGCAGGTCGAGCGCGGCCACCGCCGCCTTGTTCTCGGTGTGGTCGCTCGTGAGGATCGCCGTCAGCACCAAGAGGCCGAGCACGAAGCCGGCCAGGCCGAGGGCGATCAGGGCCCGACGCAGCGAGATCATCGCAGCAGCGCAGTGATCGCTTCGCCCGAGAGACGGTCCTTGGCGAGGAAGCCGATCGTGTGCGCCGTGGGCTCGACGTCGTCGCGGCTCGAGATCAAGAGCACCTGGGCGCCGTGCGAACCGAGCTCGGCGGCGAGGTCGCGACCGTCCCCGTCGGGCAGGTTGACGTCAAGCAGGATGAGGTCGAGCGCGTGCTCGGCCGCCGCGCGCAGCGCCTCGGCGCCGTCCGCGGCCTCCGCGACGACCTCGAAGCCCTCGCACTCCAACAGCCGGCGGGCGTTCGCCCGGAAGCCGGCGTGGTCGTCGACGATGAGCACTCTCTGCCCCATTTGCCCGCATTGTCGCGTACCGGGCGCGGGGTTCCAATACGGGTAGCGTCCCCACGGGGTTCGGTTATCCCCACCGCAAGACGCCGGGGAACTCCATTGGCCCGCCGCCGCTCGCGTCGCATGATCGCTGCCGTGAGCGAAACCCATCCCCAGGAGCGAGAAATGGAGCCCAGAGGAATCGCGGCACGCGCCGGCCGCTGGAGCGCGCGCCACCGCCGCAAGGCCGTCTTGGGTTGGCTCGCGTTCGTGATCCTCGCCGTCGTGATCGGCGGCCAGTTCACGACCGAGAGCCTGACCGACGAGGAGTACGGCGTCGGCGAGTCGCAGCGGGCCGACAAGGCTTACGCCGAGGCCTTCGCGGACACCGCGAAGGAGACGGTGCTGATCGAGGGCGCCGACCCGCGCTCGCCCGAGGTGCGCGCGGTCGTCGGCGAGCTCGTGGCGGAGCTCGAGGAGACCGGCGTCGCCGAGAACATCGTCACGCCCTACGACGACCCGAACCAGATCGCGCAGGACGGCCGCGCCGCCCTGCTCACGTACGAGATCGCGGAGCCGCCGCGGGACGCCGACGAGACCGTCGAGGACCTCGTCTCGAAGCCCGAGGCCGCGATCGAGTCCGTCGCCGCCGCGCATCCCGATCTCGGGATCGGCTACTTCGGCGACGCGAGCGCGAGCAAGGCGCTCGGCGAGTCGTTCCAGGAGGACTTCCGCCAGGCCGAGGTGACCTCGGTTCCGATCACGCTGATCATCCTCATCCTGGCGTTCGGCGCGCTCTTGGCAGCGGTCGTCCCGCTGATCCTGGCGGCGACCGCGGTTGCGGCCGCGATCGCGCTGCTCGGCCCGATCAGCCAGATCTTCCCCGTGGACGACGCCGTCGGCTCGGTCGTGCTCCTGATCGGCTTGGCGGTCGGCGTCGACTACGCGATGTTCTACCTGCGCCGCGAGCGCGAGGAGCGCGCCCGCGGGCGCTCCAAGGAGGCCGCCCTGGCCGCGGCCGCGGCGACGTCGGGCCGCGCGGTGCTCGTGTCCGGCATCACCGTGGCCGTGGCGATGGCCGGCATGTACTTCGCCGGCGCGGCGACGTTCACGTCGTTCGCGACCGGGACGATCCTGGTCGTCGCGATCGCCGTGGTCGGCTCGCTGACGGTGCTGCCGGCGGTCCTGTCCGCGCTGGGCGACCGCGTCAACAAGGGCCGCGTGCCGTTCCTGACGCCGCCCGAGGAGCGCGCTGGGCGCGAGCCCCGCATCTGGAGCGCGGTGCTCGACCGCGTCCTGCGCCGGCCCTGGCTGGCCGGCGGCGCGGCGCTCGCCGTGCTGGTCGCCCTGGCGATCCCGGCCCTGCACCTGAAGATGCAGGTGCCGGGGATCGAGACGCTCCCGCGCGACCTCGAGGTCATGCAGACCTACGACCGCATCCAGGAGCACTTCCCCGGTGAGCAGATCGCCGCGGTGGCGGTGATCGAGACCAACGGCGCCCCGAAGGACGAGGTCGAGGCCGCGCTCGCCGAGTTCGACCGCGCGCTCGCGGAGAGCGACTT
>DATCLC010000006.1:0-28981 GCA_036564135.1 Solirubrobacterales bacterium | reverse complement strand
GACCTGCCGTCCGGCTGCTGGCTTCAACGGAGCCGGGACTCCAACGTCCCGGACACTCGCCACAGGCAGCGAGGAACCCGGCCTCGCCACCCTCGCTTCAACGGAGCCGGGACTCCAACGTCCCGGACACGAGCCCGTCGGAGGGGTAGGCGTAGATCGCGCGCAGGCTTCAACGGAGCCGGGACTCCAACGTCCCGGACACTTTGCGGGTCGCGGTCATGCTCGCGGCGGATGCGCTGCTTCAACGGAGCCGGGACTCCAACGTCCCGGACACGTCCCGTCCGGCCTCAACACCCGCCGAACCTCGCGGCTTCAACGGAGCCGGGACTCCAACGTCCCGGACACGGGCGAGGAGGCCATCTTCGAGGGGCAGTTCTTCCTGCTTCAACGGAGCCGGGACTCCAACGTCCCGGACACGCCGACCTTCGGCCGCGTGCAGCTGCACGCCTTCAAGCTTCAACGGAGCCGGGACTCCAACGTCCCGGACACAGCTCGTGGAATTTCTCGCGGGTGAGCAGGGATTTTTTCAATCGATTCGAGAGGTCCGTGCGACGGCGCCCATTCTCAGCGGGGTGACCTCGCAGATTGCTTCACACTCCCCGATTTGCAGGGGAATCCGATGCGAGCGCTTCCGGCTATCCGTGCATCACCTCAGCCCTCGCATCACCAGATGGCGTCCTTGGCTTCGGGAAGTGCGCGCCTCGTCCCGATGAACTCGACGCATTTGACTGCGCGACCAGTGGGCGAGCCGAGATCGAAGATGGCGACACTGTCCTCTTTGAGATCCAGCGCGTCCAGGAGCTCTTCTTTCATCCAGAACAACTCGGCCCGAGTCAAGTCGCACACAAACACCGAATACTGCAGCGGCTCGCCCCATGTCTTGGCAACCTGATGGACCCGACGCAGGCGCGCCGCGTCTCGTACGTCGTAGGCCAGCAGGTATCTGGTCCGTGCCGCCACTATCTAGTTGTCAAACACCGATAGGCGGGAGTCTCCCCCACCAGCACCGCAGCGAGCAAGCGAGCCTGGATCTCGAGGCAGCGCCGATAGCTCGCCTTGTAGCCGAACAAGGGATGACGAAGCGTGCTCTTCATGCGCCGCTCGTAAGCCGCGATGACCTTGCGCCGACCCGACGGGGTGAGTGCAACGGCCCCAGCTCGTTCGACGAAGTCATCCCTTGAGACCTCACCGTTGTTGATGACCGTCAGGGCGGTCGAGTCGCAGATCAGCGGTCGAAACTCCTCGGCTAGGTCCAGAGCGAGCGCTGGACGCCCGAAGCGGGGCCGGTGGAACAACCCAACGTATGGGTCAAGCCCCGCGGCGAATGCAGCCACTGTTGCGTCCTTGCTCAGAAGCGAGTAGAGAAACGAAAGCAGCGCGTTGGTTCGGTCGGTCGGGGGCCGCCGTGTCCTGCGCTCGAATGGTTTTTCGTCGAGTCCGCCCCGGCGCGCAAGCAAAGGTCCGAGTTGTGCGAAGTAGATGCGAGCCGCGGCGCCCTCGATCCCCAGGAGCTCCTCGCTGCTCTCGACACTCTCCGCCCGCCGGGCAAGCTGCGCTAGCTGCGCCAACGCCTCGTCGGCGCCGCCGCGCGCGTGCCGTCTGATCAGGGTCCGAGAGTTGCGGATCTTGCCAGCGATGAACTGGCAGGCGAGCTCGATCGCGCCCACGGCCGCGGCGCGGTGTTGGCGCATCCTCACCTCGACGTTGCCCGGCGGCATTCCCGTCGCTATCCCGCTCAACCATCCGCCGTATGTGAGCCATATGACGGGGATCCCGCGATCGAACAGCTCGCGAAGGAGGGGAGGCGCAATGCTCACGTTGCCGAACAGGGCCACGTGAGAGACGTCAACCAACCGACGGGAGTCGACCTCCTTCCCGTCCTCCATCAGCGCTACGCGCCCGCCCCGCTTGCTCAGCCGCGCCCCTTGGGTGGTCACGTACAGGGGTGCCGAGGCTGGGTCGCTCGCGACCAGTCGACGCTTGGGCCTTGGTGCTTCGCCTCTAAGGTAGTTGACCTCGTCAGGGAGGCAAATTCCCACGAGGGAGCAGCGCGGACACTTCGGGCTGTCCTGAAGGGGCGGCGGCGGGGTGTCGCGAGCCACGTCAGCGCGCAGCCGCTCAACCGCCTCCAGGGTGCGTTGCACCAACGCCTCGTGGATGGGTATGCGATGGCGCTTGCGAGTCTCGGCGAAGTAGACCTCGCCGTAATCGACGGCGTAACCGGCGTCGCGCAGCAGTAGCGCCTGCGCGCAAAGCTGCACCAGCTCCGGCTCCCACAACGGTTCCTCCGGCGAACGCGGAGCGCCCCGCTTGTACTCCACGGGCACCGCATGTCCGCTGCGCTGCTCAAGCACGTCGATCTTCGCGATCAGGCCCAAGCGCTCAGAAGAGACTGTCACCGACGTTGACGGCGGCGGGTCCTGGTCTGTGTACGCGCTGTCTCGGCCAGACCGTCCACCGCGCTCCCTGTCGACGCGTCGGTGAACGAAGCGTCCTTCGACCGTGTCGTCGTTGTCACGGAAGGCCCGATCTACCCATTCCAGATAGGCCAGGCGCGGACAGTAGACGTATTCGTTGAGAATCCGAGCCGGGATCAGTTCGGGCAGGAAAGACATGACAGGCGAGCCTCAACCCGCGGCAGCCTCGGCGCGTCCCCGCGTCCCCACCTCGGCGTGCGGCGCCTCCGATACACCCCGACCAGAGATCTGCCCCGGATCCTCGATTAGCTCTCCCCAGGAGAGCGTCTCGCTGTCGCTCCCGAGCGTCTCGCGGCGGAAGGTGACTACGGCCGCGATCGAGTGGCGGCGCAAACGTTCCCAATCGGGTTCGCCGGTCACGTCGTGAACGGGCGCGAAGCGCAACGTAAACGCCACCGCCTTCTCCGTGAGCTGCTCAGTCCAGACCGGCAACGTGAACCTGCGCCAGCGGTCCCGGCGTTCCTCCCTGGTCAGCGCGCCGCGCGTGGCGATGCCCGGGCAGGCGGCGCCTCTACCGCTTGTGACCAGCGAAAAGAAGGTCAGGCCGGCGGCTGCTAGTGCCACCGCGCCCGCCACCCCCTTCGGCCCGAAGTTCGTTGGCGCCTCGGCAGCATAGGCGCGCACCGGAAGCTCCGCGCCCGGGTCCCAGCGCATGTTGTTCACCTTCGTGTACGTCCAAGGGCCAACCAGCGCCTCACGCACATCCGACTCCGACACTCCAGAGCTGATCCGGCGGAGAGTGTCGAGAAACCTCGCGCGACCGATTCGGGGCATCACCCGCAACGGCGTATAGGGGACACGGTCGTTCTGACGCAGGGGGAGCTCCGCGATGCAGGCACCGACCATCTGCAGCGCGCGTGCGGAGCTCGCTCGGTCGATGATCTGGACCGCGTCGTCGTGCGCAAGGGCCATTACGTCCCGGTCCCAGCCGAACTCGGCTGTCAGGTCGCGGCCAGAGTTTGCGCGGAGCACGGCCTCGACCACATCGTCCGGGTCCCGAAGGCCACCGCCGGTGACGCAGGCCCGGTACAGACCGGCGCCCGACCTGCGCCAGCCGAGCTCCGCGCCGGGAACGCCAGCGTCGACCAGCAGCCTCAGCGCGCCTAAGGCGGCGAGATATGCCGTCGGGTTGCGCGGGTCAAGAGCGCTGAGCTCGATCATCACTCACCTCCTTCCTGCTCGCCAGCCGCGCTGGACGCGGCGCGGTCCGCGAGTACGAGAACGCTCTCCAGGGCGGCCAACCCCCACGGCGAGAAGGTCTCGTTGAGCGCTGCGAAGCGCTGCGCGTGCTCGGCCCAAGAAGGCTCCGCCTCGGGGTCGAGATCGAAGCTGCGGCCGTCGATCCGGATCCGCGTCGCGAGACTCCCATCCGCTTGCTCGCGCCTGGGGAAGTAGGGCCGGTAGCAGCCATGGTGGGTCAAGATCAGATGCAGCGCGAGGCTGAGGTCGAGATCGGGCCTCCCGTTCTGATCCGCCAGCTTCCGGGCCAGCTGCGCCGAGCCGGCCTCGTGCCGCAAGCCGCGCGGCCATCCTGCGACGACCCGTGCCCGCTGGGACGCGGCCGACCCGGCCGCGATCGCTGACTTCGCGAGCGGCTCGTCGTCCTCGGCGCGCGGCGCGCCGCCGTTGAGCCACGCCTGGAACCGCGGGTCCAGCTTGCCGAGGTCGTGGTGCTGTGCGGCCCACTCGATTACCTCACGCAGCTCCCCCTCGAGGTCGAGGGCCTGTGCGTACGCCCGCGCACGCTCGACGACCTGTTGAACGTGCTCCGCATAGATCTGGGCCGCGGGCCTACGGCCCTTGGACAGCGCATCAGCGCCGGGAGCACGCGGCCCGTACTCACCCCTCCTCGCCGCCGCGGCCACCTCGGGACTCGGATAGGCACGGACCACCAGCGCCTGCGGGGCGTCCACGGACACCGGGATCACCGTTCCCTCGTCGGCCCCGAACAACGCAGCGACCGCCTCCCAGTTTCGGGGGACCCCGAACCCGTCGACCTCCCGTCGGGCCCGGTCTAACAGGCGCCGCCGCACCTCGGCCGCGAGCTCCCGGTAGGCGTCGGCGTGGCTCAGCAAGCCCGCTTCGATCGCGGCCACCGTGTCCGCGACCAAGCCGACATCCTGCGCCGACTCCCGGCCATCCAGCAAAAAGCGCGGCCGCGCCAGGTCGAGATCACCGAGGTCGTCGACGGGGCCCTTCGCGGCCGGCGCCCAGCCGAACTCGTCGCATCCCCCTGCGCCCGCGGGCACCACGACGACCGCGCCGGGGCGCAGGTCGCGCGGATCCTGCGACAAGCGCACCTCGTTTCGCTTGTCGGCGTCGGGCGGGTTGACGATCACGAAGGGGCGCCCTCGCCACGGCTCGCCCTCGCGGCTGATCTCGCCCTCCGCCTCCGATCCCTCAAGGTCGGCGAAGTCCGCTTCCGCCTTGCCCGCCAGCCAACGCCGCGCGCGTAGGAACGAGACCTGCAGGAGTTCCTCGACGTGCGGCGGGCGGACACGTACCCGCTCCTCCCATTCGGCGCGCACCGCGGGGTCGCTCGGATCGCCCCGCAGGTCCGCGCGCCATGCGATATGCACGTCGGGCACCTCGAGCGCGGCGTCCCCGTGCAAGAACACCCCCACCTCAGGATCGGGCTCCGGCCGCTCGCTCGTGCATGCGAGGGACTCGACGTGCCACGGCAGTAGCCGCGGGGTGATCGTCGCGTCGGCGGCCTGGGGAGGACCGAGATCTCGCAGCCGGTCAAGCGACGCCGGACTTAGGTCGCCGTCGGCGTTCTCCTTGAGCCACTTGAACGTGGCACCCGCGACGTCGCCGTAGACGGGACACTTCTTCGTGTCCACGATAACAACGTGCGATTCGCCCAGCTCGCCCGCACGGTCGAGCCGCCCCAGGCGCTGGGCGAGGGACGGGAACGGGGCCGCGGCCGTGACGAGCCCGTCGAAGTCGAGGTCGAGGCCCACCTCTATCGTCTGGGTGGCCACGACGAAGAGCGGCTCCCGGCCCTCGCGCGGAGCGGCATCATGGGAGCCGCTCGCAACGCGGATCGGCGGCCGATCATCCTCCCCTCGCTCCGGAATCCGAGCAAGCAGCCGCCCGCGGTCGGCAGGCCGCGCGGGCCCGATCACGAGGATCGCCTGGCGACCGGCACGCCTCAGCCGCTCGAACGCCGAGCGCGCGTCGGCGACGGTGTTGGCGATCACCCCGATCACCCCTCCCCGTTCGTCCGCCAGGCGCATCGCCTCGCGCGCGAGCGCTCCGGGAAGGCCGTCCGAGTCCTTCGAGCCGAGGCGCACGAACCGCGGGACCTTCCTCGCCTCCAGCCGGCCCTTGAGTTCGCCCCTTTCCTCAGGGGCGAGCCTGAACGCGCGCACGGCAGTGTCTACGTCGGGCGTCGCCGTTGCTCGAATCACACGCAGCGGACGCACCGGACAACGGGGAGCCTCGCGCTGGTAGTCGGCCACGGCGCGTGCCGTCTGCAGGAACGGCCGGGCGATGTGAGCCTCGTCCAAGACGACCAGGCTCTCGGTGGCGACGAGGGCCGCATCCACCGGCCACGTCTTGAACGACCCCCCGTAGCCGCGAAACAGCATCCGCGACCCGATCTGGTCCACGGTGGAGCAGATCACCGCGGCCGCTGCGGGCGAGATCGGCTCGGGGCGGAGCCCCGCGCCGCCGCGCCAGCGTCGAACCTGCACCGCACCGCCCTCAAGCCAGGGATCGAGCGCAGCGAGCTCGCGCCGCACCCACGCGACGCTCTCACCCGGCGAGCGCTCCAACGCCGTCGCCACCGAAGCGGCGTGGTCGAAGATCTGATCCACGACCGAGCGCCGGTCGACTACCCAGAAGAGCCGCAGCGGCAGGTCCCGACGTCCCTGCCGGAGCTGCCACGCAAGCGCGAACAGAAAACACTCGATCGCAGTGGTCTTGCCGCAGCCGGTCGGGACATCGAGCATCTCTATCGCCTCGCCCGCGGCAAGCTCCTCGGCGAAGCGCTGCTGCCACAGGTAGGCCTCACGTGCGCCTGTCGGCGATGCCCCTTGCCCAGCCTGCTCCTGGCCGATCGCCTCGTGAAGCTCGCGGTAGAAGGCCGCGAACTCCTCGCGTACGCCGCTCATTCGACCACCTCCGCAGCCACTTGGCTAGGTGAGTGCCGACCGGCGGTCCGGACGGGCCTAAATAACCCGATCCCCAGGTAGCGCCCGCGTCCCGCCAGCAGGGGGCCGCGAACCTCCCGCTCGAACTCGACCCGTACGTGGAAGGCGACGGCTTTGCGGTTGGACGGAGCCGAATGCAGGCCGGCCGGGACAGCCCCGTGCAGGAAGGGCGCCTTGTTGACTTGAATCACCGCCCCTTCGACCAGCTCGACGGGCAAATCCGCGTGCACGAAGCTCCGACGCACCATGCCCTCGAATGTCTCCCCCCGGCTTGCCTTCGGATGGCGGTCGAGTAGCACCGGCGTGGCCGTGGCCCACACCCGGCTCGGCCCGATCCAAGTCGCTGGATCGAGGGTCCGGGGGCCGTCGCCACCCGCCCGCTCCAGGCGCCACGGCACCACGCCGCCGTGGATAGCGAGACGGTCCACGCCGGAGACGGAAGTGACGATCTCCGCCAGCTCGTCGTCCGTGCAATCAGCCGGGATCGCCGCGGCGACGCCCATGATCGACCCGTCGGAGTAGCGGTGGCCCACGTTCGGAAGGGCGAGGTAGGCCACGTGCGGGTTGCGGCCGTGCCCGTGCAGCGCTGCGCTCGCCGCGTCCCCCGCGCAACTGAGGACGGCGGCGCGGAACCGCTCCGCGACAAGGCCCGCGTGTTGGATCCCTAGCGGGAAGCCGTCGGCTCTGCGCATGACCACAAGCGACCCGAACGCACCGGAGACAGCGTGCGGCCCCTCCTCCAGCCGCTCATCGCCGTAGACCACGGTCGATCCCAGCCCGGGCGGCGCCTCGGCCTCCCTGAACGCCAGCACCTGATCGGTCATTCCCGGCGCGGCGGTGCGCAATGCGAGTGTGCGGCCACCTCCCCCAGGCCGATGGGTCGGAGCGGGCGGATCGTCGGCGAGCGAACAGGCGACGGGGCTTCGGCTTGAGCCCAGGTACTGCACGGCCTCCACGATCCGGCCAAGGCGCTCGCGCATCCCCTCGTCCGGTTTCGCGTCCGGCCAGACGAACCACACCGGCTCGTCGCCCACGACCATCGTGGGAAAGCGCCGGCCGGTGCGGCCCACCTGGCGCCCTACGTCCTCCCCCCTGCGGATGCGACCGCGCGCATCGGTTGCTTCGGCTTTGCTCAGGTTGCGCGGGACGTAGACCAGGGGAGCGGACCGTTCGGCTGCGTCCGGCGGGCAGACGAGCTCGGGCGCACCCTGCCCCTCCAGCCACCGTAGGGCCTCGAGATCCCGAGGATCAACCTCGTCGGCAGCCAGCGCCCACGCGGCCGCAACCATGGCAACGTGGAAACGGCCCGGGTGCGGGGGCCACTCGACGACGCCAGGGGCGCCGGGAGGGGAGGCCTGATACGTCCCCTGCAGGAACTGGCAGCGAATCGCCAGCACCGCTTCACTCCCCGTCTCCCTCGGCGGGCGCCTCCGCCAGGCTTCGCTCCAAGAGCTCGAGCTGGACGTCGCTCGCCTTGAGCCTCAGGCCTGGCGTCTCCCATCGAATCCCCCTCTCGCGGGCACCCTCAACCGCAGCGTCGAGCAGCGCTGCGGTGTCAGCGCCGAGCACAGGCCAACTCGCCGTCGTCTTAGCGATGGGGTCGAGGAGCTCGAACGTGGGCTCCTCCTCGGGAACGAGCAGGCAGCCAGAGCGCAGGTCGTACCCCCGCTCCACCTGCAGGGCGAGCATGCGCAGAGCAAGCGCCAGAAGGAGGGCCCTACCGGAGACGTCGCGGTCACGGTCACGCTCTCCCTCGATGGGGAATCGACACTCGCGGATAGCGGGGAGCGAGATCGTCGCGATCTGCAGCGCGTAGCCCGCGGTGATGCCGCCGTGGGACGCAAGCTGCGGGGTGACGTTCCCGTAGCCCAGGGCCGAGGGCTTGCCTCGCTTCTCCCCGGCGCCAGCGAGGATCGGCTTTCCCTTCTCGTCCTGAGCGGCCCGCTCCTCATCAAGCACGAACCGGTCGCCGTCTGCGGCGGCATACGTCGGGATCGACGCACTGATTTGATGCACGTCGATGCGGCTCGCAGCCCTCGCGCCCTCCTCAGCGTCGACAGCGATGATCTCGCTGGCCAGGATCCGTGGCAGCCGCGCCGTGCCCTGTGGATTCTTCGAGCGCGATGCCCATGAACCGAGGATCACCGAGGCCGGCGAATGCTCCATCAGCGCCGTGAGGTCGCGGCGCTTCGATGAAGCAAGCGTCTCCCAAAGCTCCGTGTCGCCGAAGCGCTGGCCGTCGAGATACGCGTCCTCGATCCAAGCGTCGAAGGAGCGGTGCGGGAAACCCAGGGCCGTGTGGACGCCGAACTTCCCTTGGTCCACCCAGATGGTCGGCACCTCGGCCCGCCCGTCCTCGATCTCCTCGAGGAGGTACTCCTCCATGCGGTTCGCCTGACTGGCGACGCTGTCCAGCGATACGCAGTCGAAGCGTTCGCCCTCGATCACGCGCCGCTCGCGGACGTAGACGGGGCCGTCGTCCCCCGCGTAGGTCGGGGGCATCAGCTTGGCGCCCGCGCCGCCAGCGGGCTGCAGCCGCGCCCGCAGCCGGACCGCGCTCGACCTGCCGAGCTCGGTGCCGGGGTCAACGATCTGCTTCAGGGTCCCAAGCAGCGCACTGCCTGACCCTTCGTTCAAATGGGACATATCTCCCCCCTTTCCGAATCCAAGTCGTTGCTGACAGAGACCACAGGGATCTAGTCCTCAGATCTGGCGCAGATCTGACACAGTCACTGCCTCCTGTCAAGCGTTCCATCCGGCGCATAACCGACCCCTCGGCTAGGATTTGTGCCCGGATGCTCTTTTCGACGAAAGCGGAGTACGGCGTTCGCCTCATGGTCGAGCTCGGGCGGCGCACCGGCGCCGACCCCGAGAACTCGCCGCCGGTCTCGCTGACCGCGGTCGCCGAGGCCGAGGCGCTGCCGCTCTCCTACCTCGAGCACCTGGTGGCGAAGCTGCGGATGGCGGGACTCGTCACCTCGGTGCGCGGAGCGCACGGCGGCTACCGGATCGCGCGGCCGCCGGAGGAGATCACCATGATCGAGGTGGTCCAGGCGCTCGAGGGGCCGATCGCCCCGATGGAGTGTTTCCACCCTGACAGCGAGGGCCGGGTCCTCTGCTCTCATGAAGCCGACAGCCACCGCGCCTGTGCCACGAAGCTCCTGTGGACGCGCGTGCAAGGCGGCGTGACCCGAGCCCTGGCCGGCACCACGCTCGCGGAGCTCGTCGAGTTCGCCGAGGCCGGCCCGAGCGTCCCGCTCGCCGCCCAGCCCGCCTAAGGCGGCCCGACGGCCCAGAAACTGAACACGAACGGAACGGAGACTGAAATACGCATGGCTGACCTCGAGATTCGGAACTTGCACGTGAGCGTGGAGGACGAGGAGATCCTGCGGGGCGTCGACCTCGAGGTCTCCAAGGGCGAGATCCACGCGCTCATGGGCCCCAACGGGTCGGGCAAGTCGACCCTCGCGAACGTGATCATGGGGCACCCGGCCTACGAGGTGACCGAGGGCCAGATCGTCTTCCAGGGCGAGGACATCACCGAGGCCGAGCCGGAGGAGCGCTCCCGCATGGGCCTGTTCATGGCGTTCCAGTACCCGGTCGCGATCCCGGGCGTGACCGTCGCCAAGTACCTGCGCATGGTCGTGAACGCGCACCGCGAGGCCAAGGGCGAGCCCGAGATCAAGCTCAGGGACTTCCGCCAGCAGACCGAGGAGGCGATGGAGCTCGTCAACATCCCGCGCGAGTTCTCCAGCCGCTACCTGAACGACGGCTTCTCGGGCGGCGAGAAGAAGCGCATGGAGGTCCTCCAGCTCGCCATGCTGCGCCCGCAGATCGCGGTGCTCGACGAGACCGACTCCGGCCTCGACATCGACGCGCTCCGCATCGTCGCCGAGGGCGTCAACAAGTTCGCGGGCCCGGACATGGGCGCGCTGATCATCACCCACTACCAGCGGATCCTGCACCTGGTCAAGCCGCAGAAGGTCCACGTCATGTACAAGGGCCGGATCGTCAAGGAGGGCGGCCCCGAGCTCGTCGGCGAGCTCGAGGAGAAGGGCTACGGCTGGATCACGCAGGAGGTCGAGGCCGCGGCCTGATGACCGCTCCTCCCGCCACCTTCCCGCTGGACAGGGTCCGCGAGGCCTTCCCGGCGCTCGCGCGGGAGGTGAACGGGAAGCCCGTCGCTTACCTGGACTCGGCGGCGAGCGCGCAGCGCGTGCTCGCCTCCATCCAGGCGGTCGACCGCTACGAGCGCCGCCACCACTCGAACGTCCATCGCGGCTCGCACACGCTCTCGGCCGAGGCGACGCAGGCGTACGAGGGCGCGCGCGCCACGGTCGCCGACCACATCGGCGCCGCGGACCGGCGCGAGGTGATCTTCGTCCGCAACGCGACCGAGGCGATCAACCTCGTCGCGCGCGCCTGGGGCGACGCCAACGTAGGCCCGGGCGACCGCATCGTGCTCACCGAGCTCGAGCACCATTCGAACGTCGTCCCGTGGCAGCAGCTCGCCGCGCGCACCGGCGCCGAGATCGACTGGGTGGGCATCGACGACGACGGCTTTCTGCTGATGGACGAGCTCGACGCCGCGCTCGAGCGCGAGCCGAAGCTCGTCGCGGTCGCTCACGTCTCCAACGTCACCGGCACGCTCAACCCCGTCGAGGAGATCGCGCGCCGCGCCCACGAGGCGGGCGCGCTGATCCTGGTCGACGGCGCCCAGTCGGCGCCGAAGATGCCGATCGACGTGACCGCGATGGGCGCCGACTTCTACGCGCTCACCGGCCACAAGCTCTACGGCCCGACCGGCATCGGCGCGCTCTGGGGGCGGCTCGAGATCCTGCGGGAGATGGAGCCCTTCTTGGGTGGCGGCTCGATGATCCGCAAGGTCACCAAGGAGGGCACCACCTGGGCCGACGTGCCCGCGCGCTTCGAGGCCGGCACGCCGGCGATCTCGCAGGCGGTCGGCATGGCCGCCGCCCTGCGCTGGATGGACGGCATCGGCATGGAGGCGATCCTCGCCCACGAGCGCGCCGTGACCGCGTACGCGCTCGCCGCGCTCGAGGACGTCCCCGGGCTGACCGTGTTCGGCCCTCCCCCCTCCCCCGAGCGCATCGGCCCGGTGTCGTTTGAGCTCGAGGGCGTACACGCCCACGACGTCTCGGAGATCCTCGACCGCCACGGCGTCGCGGTGCGCGCCGGCCACCACTGCGCCCAGCCGCTCATGGACCGTCTCGGCGTCCCGGCGACCGCCCGCGCCAGCTTCGGCGTCTACACGACGACCGAGGAGATCGACCGCCTGGTCGAGGCGCTGCACGACGCGCGGCGGGTCTTCGGGGTCTAGCTCGAGCATCGCGCGGGCCGACCACGAGGTCGCACGTACGGCTCCCCCGGGAGCCGTAACCGCGAACTCGCGGGGGCGTTCGCGACCGTGCGCCGGGGGCCGCCGGCCCCGACCGCTACCGTTTCAGTGCGTGGACGATCTCTACCGCGAGCAGATCCTCGAGCACTACAAGCGGCCGCACAACTTCGGGCGCCTCGAGGAGTACGACCTCGAGTTCGAGGACTCGAACCCCTTCTGCGGGGACGAGCAGCACGTCTTCATCCGCCTCGACGAGAACGACCGGGTCGCCGAGGTGAGCTTCGAGGGCAAGGGCTGCGCGATCTCGACGGCGGCGACGTCGATGCTCACCGACGAGCTGATCGGCAAGTCGCGCGAGGAGCTCCTGCGCCTGCCGAAGGAGTTCGTGCTCGACCTGCTCGGCATCGAGATCTCCGCGACGCGCATGAAGTGCGCCCTGCTCGGCCTCAAGGTGATCAAGTCCGCGAGCCTCGGCGACGCCGCCGACTGGGAGGACGAGGGCCTGCAGGGCGATCCGTCCGAGGTCGCGCGCGAAGGGATCTGAGGGAGTTCCGCGTCCCGTCGGGTTGCGCGCGGGCCCGGCGCGCGGTTACGTTTGCGTCCTCCCATGCGGGGCCGGACGGTCAGTGCGCTTGGCGTCGCGGCTGGGGTCCTGGCCCTGGCCGCCCCCGCCGCGTGGGGCGCGACGCGCTACGCGGAGCCCGGAGGCGACGGCCCCGCCGCGAGTTGCCCTCAGGCCAACCCCGTGCGACATCCAGACGGCGGTCGAGCACGCCTCCGTGGCGTACGGCGACAAGGTCGTGCTGCTCCCGGGCACCTACGCGGTGGGCACCGACCCGCTCCAGCCGAACGACCTCATCTCGATCGGCGGCAGGCGTAAGGGGCCCCGGCCGGCGATCGTCGGGAACGACACCGGCATCCCCCGGGTCGTCGACCCGAACGTCGACGGGGTGCGCCTCCACGACGTCAAGGTGCGGGGCGGGGCGATCAGCACCGTTGCCTTCGTCGGTGTGTCCGAGCGAGTCGAGGCGGTGGGCCCGTTCATCGGTTGCGGGAGAGCCGAGGTGATCCGGGACTCGGTCTGCGTTTCGACGGGCAGCTTCGGCCACGCGGTCTCCTGGGCGGCCGGCTGCGGCGGCCCCATCACGCTGCCGCGAATGCGGCTTCGCAACGTCACCGCGATCGCGCTGGGCGCGAGCGGAACCGGGATCAACACGGAGGTCAACGGCGGCTGCGACATCCTGATCGAGGGCCGCAACGTGATCGCGACCGGCCCGCTGCGGGACCTCTACGCCGCCGCGGACGCCATGCCCAACTCGCGCGCCGAGATCAACCTCACGTACTCGGCCTTCGACACGGTCGCAAAAAGCGGCGCCAACGCGTTCGCAACGCCGGCCGGGACGAACGAGAACATCACCGCCGCGCCGGTCCTCACCAACCCCGCGGGCGGCGACTACGGCCAGCTCCCCGGCTCGCCGACGATCGACGCAGGCACCCGCAACGACCCGCACGACCTGCTCGGGAAGTCCGACCTTGACGGCGGGCGCAGCATCGTCGGCGGGAGAGTCGACATCGGCGCCGACGAGTTCGACTTCGCCTGCAAGGGCCGCTCGGCCACGATCGTGGGCACCGGCGGCGCCATCGTGGGCACGAACGGGCCCGACGTGATCGTGGGCACGCGCGGCCGCGACAAGATCCGCGCGCGCGGCGGCAACGACCTCGTCTGCGGCGGCAGTGGGCCCGACACGATCAAGGGCGGCGGCGGCAAGGACCACCTCTACGGGCAGGCCGGCCGCGACAGGCTCGTGGGCGGCGCGGGCAAGGGCGACCTCTGCCACGGCGGGGCCGGCAAGGACAGGGCCCACCGCACCTGCGAGAAGGTCAAGGGCTGAGCGCGCGCGGCCCGCGTACCCTGCGGCGTCCTGGCGCCGTGGGTCCACCCCTGCCCACCGCTAAAATCCGACTTCCAAGGTAGGTTTTTGCATGCCCGAGATCACCGTCTGCAGCTCCGACGATCTGCCCGAAGGGGCGATGCGCATCGTCACCACCGATGACGGCCGCAAGGTCGGGGTCTTCCGCTGCGCGAACGGCGAGCTCCTCGCGATCGAGGATCGGTGCTCGCACGACGACGGCCCGCTGGCGGAGGGCCCGTTCGATCCCGCGGCCTGTACCGTTGAATGTCCACGCCACGGCTCGCTGTTTGACCTGCGGACGGGCCGCCCGCGCTCCTTGCCGGCCTACGCGCCGGTCGAGACCTTCGCGGCGCGCGAGGAGGACGGCCTAGTGAAGCTGGAGGTTTGAAAGCTCTCTCATGACCACGCCCGAGACACCCACCGTCGAGTCCACCAAGGTCCTCACCGAGGAGGAGGCCGCGCTCAAGGAGATCGGCAGCGACTACGCCGAGCGCTTCGGCTTCCACGATCCCGAGAACTACCTGTACAAGGCGCCCAAGGGCCTCAGCCGCGAGATCGTCGAGGCGATCTCCGAGTACAAGAACGAGCCCGACTGGATGCGGGAGTTCCGCCTGAAGGCCTACGAGCACTTCGTGGAGCGCCCCACCCCCACCTGGGGCGGCGACCTGAGCGGGATCGACTGGGACGACATCCACTACTTCGTCCGCGCCTCCGAGCGCGCCAGCCGCAGCTGGGACGAGGTCCCCGAGGACATCAAGCGCACCTTCGACCGCCTCGGCATCCCCGAGGCCGAGCGCAAGTTCCTCGCGGGCGTCGGCGCCCAGTACGAGTCCGAGGTCGTCTACCACCAGGTGCGCGAGGACCTCGAGAAGCAGGGCGTGATCTTCCTCGACATGGACTCGGGCCTGCGCGAGCACGAGGACATCGTGCGCGAGTACTGGGCGACGGTGATCCCGCCGAACGACAACAAGCTCGCGGCGCTCAACTCCGCCGTGTGGTCGGGCGGCTCGTTCGTCTACGTGCCGAAGGGCGTCAAGGTCGAGATGCCGCTGCAGGCCTACTTCCGGATCAACACGGAGAACATGGGCCAGTTCGAGCGGACGCTGATCATCGCCGAGGAGGGCTCCGACGTCCACTACATCGAGGGCTGCACCGCCCCGGTGTACTCCACGGACTCGCTGCACTCCGCGGTCGTCGAGATCATCGTCAAGCCGGGCGCGCGGGTCCGCTACACGACCGTCCAGAACTGGTCGCAGAACGTCTACAACCTCGTCACCAAGCGCGCGGTCGCCTACGAGAACGCGACGATGGAGTGGGTCGACTGCAACCTGGGCTCGAAGCTCACGATGAAGTACCCGTCGATCTACCTGCTCGGCGAGCGGGCCCACGGCGAGATCCTCTCGATCGCGTTCGCCGGCCGCGGCCAGCACCAGGACGCGGGGGGCAAGATCATCCACGGCGCGCCGAAGACCACCTCGTCGGTGTTCTCGAAGTCGATCTCCAAGGACGGCGGCCGCTCGACCTACCGCGGCCTGCTCGAGGTCGCCAAGGGCGCGACCGAGGCCAAGTCCAAGGTCGTCTGCGACGCGCTGCTGCTCGACCCGCAGTCGCGCTCGGACACCTACCCGACGATCCGCATCGACGAGAACGACGCGTCGATCGGCCACGAGGCCTCGGTGTCCAAGGTCGGCGAGGACCAGCTCTTCTACCTGCAGGCCCACGGCCTGGACGAGGAGGAGGCCTCGAAGATGATCGTCAACGGCTTCATCGAGCCGATCACGAAGGAGCTGCCGATGGAGTACGCGGTTGAGATGAACCGCCTGATCGAGCTGCAGATGGAGGGTTCGATTGGCTAGCCCGGCCACGGAACCGGCCTGGCTGGAGGAGAGGCGCCGCGCGGGCGCCTCTCGCGCGCAGGAACTCGGCCTTCCGGACCAGAAGACCCAGGGCTGGGAGTTCACCGAGCTCACCGGCCTCGACCTGAACGCCTACGCGCCAGCGGAGCGCAACGGCGCGAGCGCCACGGAGGCGGCGCCCATCCTCCCCACCCCCGAGGACGCGGCGTTCCTCCGGCAGGTCGACTCGCACGCGCTCGGCTCGGAGCTCGCCGAGCCCGAGGCCGGCGAGCGGCCCTCGAAGCCGGTCGTGATGCCGCTCAGCGACGCGGCCGCGGCCTACCCGGAGCTCGTGCGCCGGCACCTGGGCTCGCTCGTGGCGGCCGACGACGTGTTCGTCGCGCACAACGAGGCCAACTGGACGGGCGGGGCCTTCGTCTACGTCCCCGCGGGCCAGCGCCTCGAGGTGCCGATCGGCCTCAGCGCGATCCAGCGCAGCGCCGGCTCGCTGCTCGGGTGGCGCTCGCTGATCGTCCTCGAGGAGGGCGCCGAGGCCGAGGTCTGGGAGCAGTACCTCGCCGCCGACCAGGAGGTCGACGCGCTCTTCAACGGCGTCACCGAGCTGATCGTCGGCGACGGCGCCACGCTGCGCTTCGTCTGCGGCCAGGACCTGCCCGAGTCCTCGTGGGTGTTCGCGACCCAGCGCGCCTCGGTGGGCCGCGACGGCTCGCTCGACTGGGTCGCGCTCGGGTTCGGCTCGGCGCGCGGCAAGGTCCGCATGGAGACCAAGCTCGCGGGCCGCGGCTCGCAGGCGAAGGTCACCGGCGCCTACGCCGGCGCGGGCAAGCAGCACCTCGACTACGACACGACGCAGGAGCACGCCGCGCCCGACACCACCTCCGACCTCGCGTTCCGCGGCGTGCTGAGCGACGAGGCCACGGCGGTGTGGCGCGGGATGATCAAGGTCGACCCCGGCGCCCAGAAGACGGACGCCTTCCAGGAGAGCCGCAACCTGCTGCTCTCGGACCGCGCCCACGCCGACGCGATCCCGGGCCTCGAGATCGAGGCCGACGACGTGCGCTGCACGCACGCCGCCGCCGTCGCCCAGGTCGACGCCGACCAGCTCTACTACCTGCGCTCGCACGGGCTCTCCGAGGCCGCCGCGAAGCGCCTGGTCATCGACGGCTTTTTGCAGGAGCTCGTCGAGCGCACCATCGAGGGCCCGATCCGCGACGCCCTCGCCGGCGCGCTCGAGCGGCGCCTGGCCGAGCTGCTGGATACGCCGAGCTGACGTAGCGCGTAGGCTCGCGCCGCCATGTGGCACCGCGCGAGGGTCCTGCCGCTGATCGCACTTGCGCTCGCCGCCGCGGCCTGCGGTGGCGAGCGCGTCTTCGAGCCCACGGAGTTCGTCGAGGAGGCGAACGCCGAGGGCGCGGGCCTCGAGCTCGGCGAGCCGCTGGTCGCGATGCGCGAGGGCCTCGACGTCTACGAGCTGCGCCTGGCGGGCGCGGTGCAGGCCGCGCGCGACCCCGAGCGCGTCTCGGGCTCGCTGATCGTCGCCGCGGACGGCGAGGCCGCGCTGGCCGAGTTCCGGCGCTGCGAGCGCACGGCCGCGCTCGCCTGCTACCGCGTGAACAACATCGTGCTCGCGCTCGAGGGCGAGCCCGGCTCGCCCGAGCTCGCGCCGCTGGACGCGGCGATCAGGGCGCTGGGCGAGCGGTAGGCCGCCGCCCAGCGCCCCGCGCCGCGGGGCCTCAGGCGTTCGCCTGCGAGAGCAGGAAGAGCCCGAGGCTCGTGAACCCGATCATCAGCGCGAGCATCCAGTACTGCGAGCGGGTCGCGCGCTGCACGTCGCCGTACGTCGCCAGCGCCTTGTCGTGGCCCATGGCGAGCGCGATCACGTGCCCGGCGACCAGCGCGCCCACCTGCACGTACCAGACCAGCTCGGCGCCCAGGATCGTGTAGTCGATCCCGCTGTCCGCGGTCCCGAAGAGGTTCGAGCCGTTGCCGAGCGGGTCGGAGAGCAGGTAGGTGAACTGCGCCTGGATCTGGAAGACGAACAGGCTGAAGTAGTGCGCCACCGAGTAGGCGAGGCCGATCGGGATGAAGCTGTGCGCGAACGCCCGCCCCAGCGTGCGCAGCGGCGGCGAGCCCTCGACGGAGTCCATCCCGCGCAGGCCGCCCCAGTAGATCGCGAACACGGCCGCGAGCGTGAGCACCAAGAAGATCGTGTAGGCGATCCGCAGCGACGCGACCGGCCCGGCGCCAAGGTCCGCCATCCACCCGTTCACGGTGTTCACGGGCTCGACCAAGAAGCCCTCGGCGGCGCCGTCGAACGTGGTGCCGCCGATCGTGACCAGCACGAAGGCGACCGAGCCGGGGATGTCGCCCCAGCCGTTCGCGCCCGCGAGCCAGCGGCGGCGCCCCAGCACCCCGTCGCGCACCTCGAGCCACGACAGGCTCGCGAACATCTTGTAGTAGACGGAGAACGCCTCGCCGCGGTCGAGCCACTTGTCGATCCCGAACAGCGCCATGCCGACGAACGTGTAGGCGCTGTAGATCAGGGTCGCGATCGCGACCGTGTACGGGCTGAGCTGGACGCCCTCGAAGCCCGGCGGCGCGTAGATCAGCTCGAGCCAGAAGAACGCGGCGAGCCCCAGCGCGGCGGGCCAGCGCCCCAGGCGCTCCGGGTAGGTCAGCGGGGGCGGCGGCTGCTGGCCCGCGATCAGCCGGAAGCCGCCGGCGGCGACGCGCGCGATCGCCCGCCACGGGTTGAACGCGCGGAAGACGTTGCCGAAGAGCAGGCTCAGGCCCACCATGCCGAGCCAGAACGTCACGAAGACGAAGGTGACGGCGAAGTTGCGGCCGGGCGCCTCGGTGCCGTACAGGCCCGCCCAGACCGTGATCCCGAGCAGCGCGACGCCAGCGAGGCCGGCGAGCACCTCGGTCACGCGGTTGACGGCAAGGCGCGAGAGCCACGGCGCGACCGGCCGCCACTCGTCGCGCTCCAGGCGCGGCCGCTGCCAGCCCACCGAGAGCCCGACGAAGGAGACGATCAGGACGACGGACGCCCCCCAGACGAAGAGCCACTGCGGGATCGGCAGGTCCTCGACGGCGACGATCCCGTGGGCGCTCGCCGCGGCGGGAAAGAGCAGCGCCGCGAGCAGCGCGGCGCTGGCGCCCGCGAACAGGCGGGCGGCGCGTGCGGTCGTCGCGCTCACGACGGCACCACCGAGATCCGGGCGAGCAGCACGCCCGTGGAGTGCGACTCGAGCTCGAAGATGCCCTCGATATTCGCCTTCACGCTCACCTTGGTCGGCTTGCCGGGCCCGACGTCGATGTACTCGTCGTATCCGTGCAGGTGCAGCTCGTCGGGGGCGTCCGCGTCGATCAGGAACTCGATCCGCCCGCCGGACTTGAACTCGATCTCGAGCGGACCCCCGACGGGCTCGCCGTTGCGGATCTTGAGCGTGGGCAGCTTC
Source organism: Solirubrobacterales bacterium (assembly GCA_036564135.1). Taxonomy (GTDB): domain Bacteria; phylum Actinomycetota; class Thermoleophilia; order Solirubrobacterales; family 70-9; genus RSA11. Next base: position 9,758 of record DATCLC010000006.1, on the reverse strand, counting down.
GGCTCGGCCGGCTTCGGCTTCGGCTTGGGCTGCGGCTCGGCCTTCGCCGGGCCGTTTTCGTCGGGCGGCGCCGCCTGCTCGGTCGTGGTCGTCGTCTGTGCCTGCGTTGTCGTCTCGGGCTCGTCGCCGCCGTCGTCGCCGCTCAGCACGACGAACAGCACGACGGCGACCACGAGGCCCGCGAGCGCGATCAGCGCTCCGCTTTTGTTCGATCTCAAGTCGCTGCTCCTTTCCGCCCCCGTAGGGGCGTGCCGCCCCGCGCGGGGCGGCAGGGGTTTACGGGTCCGCTAGCTGTGCGCCCGCGCGGGCGGCGGGCGGCGGGCGAACCCGAAGCGCAGGTCGAAACCCGGCCGTCGGACGGCGCGCTCGGTCCCCGTGCTACGCGTCGCGCGCGGAGCGCGGCGCGGGGAGCGGACCCGCTCGATGAGCTCGGCCAACGCCTCGTCTGCGCGGCTCAGGAGCAGGCTGGCGGCCGTGAGCAGCGCGCCGATCACGGCGGCGAGCGGCAAGGCGAGCCAGCCCCCGCCGCCCACGAGCGCGGCGATGCCGCTCGCGTGGCCCGCGAACAGCGCGCCCTCGGCGAGCTCCTGCACCGCGAACACCGCGAGCAGGCTCGCCGTGATCCAGCCGTAGGTGCGCGGTGCGCTCGGGGCGCTGCGCGGCCCACCGGACCACGCCCTGCGCACGACCGAGACGACGATCGCGGCGAGCGCCAGCGTGAGCACCGGTCCCGCGACGAGCTGGAGGTACGCGTGGCCCTCGCGCGCCAGCGCGGCGCCGGCTTCGGGGCCGTGCGCGAGCGCGTAGCGCAGCTGGTGCAGCGCGAGCGCGCCCAGCGCGATCAGGGCGACGAGGCGCGCGTCGGTTGCCTCCCGGGCCCTCATTTGCCCAGGAACTCTAGGGCACGCGCGAGCCGCTCAGGCCGCCGGGGCCTAGGGCTCGGCCGGCTGCTCGCGCGCCTCGTCGCGGTCCAGCGAGGGGGCATCGACGGCCCCCTCGCTGAACACGAATACGAACACGGCGACGATCGCGATGCCCAGGGCGATCCCCAGGGCGATCGCGATCAGGCGGTCGCCGCGCGACACGGCGGCTCGCTCAGACGCCGTCCAGCAGGCGCCAGTTGGCCTGGTACGCGGACTCCGCCGCCGCCACGATGCGGTCCTCGTCGCCTTCCTGCGCGAGCTCGGCGATCAGCTCACGGACCTCGGCGGCGTGTTCCACGTCGCGCGTGGAGTGGACCTTGAAGTAGGCCGTGCCGGAGCCGTCCTCGAAGCCGTAGCGATCGAGCAGGCCCTCGCGCTTGATCTTGGAGATCTCGGGCTGCGCGAACTCGACGGCGTACAGCCGCGCGAGCGTCTCGAGCACGTCGCCGTCGCGGGTCCAAGTGGCGACGCACTCAGCGGTCTGGGGCGTGGGCTCCGCGTTCGTGTCGCCGCCCACGGCCTCGACGAACCCGTCCCAGAGGCGGACGTGGCCGCGCTCCTCGGCCGCGTGCGTGCGCAGGTCGTCGCGATCGGGAAGGGCGCTCGCCGCGGCGTCGGTCATCTTCGCGATCGCCTCGACGGCGTGCCGGTATTGGCCGGCGTAGCGCGCGAGCTCCTCGGTGGTCAGCTCGCCCTCGGACCAGCGCTGGTAGAAGGGATGCTGGAGCACGTCGTGGCGCTGGCGCGCCTGGTCGATGCGCTCCCAGATCCTGTCGGTCAAGGTCACTCTTCCTCCTGGTGGGGATTGGCCGGACCGCCAGCATACCGCCGCCCCGCGATCGAGCTTTCTAGTCCCTCTGACCAGGAAAGTCGATCACGGGGCCGAGCGGCCGCATCGTGATCGAGGTTTCTGGTCTCTGTGACTAGGAAAGTCGATCACGGGGGTAGGCTGACGGGCCGTGCGCCCCCAGCGCCCCGATATCGCCGCTCCCGAGTTCCCCGGGCGCATCCGCTGGCTGAACGCCCCCGAGCCGCCGGTGATGGCCGAGCTCACGGCCACGGGCCCAGTGCTCGTGCACTTCCTCGACTTCGCCCAGCTCAACAGCGTCCGCGCCCTCCCCTACATCCTCGAATGGCGGCGCCGGTACGAGCCGCACGGCCTGCGGGTGCTCGGCATCCACTCGCCCCGGTTCCGCTTCACCGGGCGGCGGGAGGCGCTCGACCCCGGCATCGCCGCGCTCGGCATCACCCACCCCGTCGCCGACGACTCCAAGTACCTGATCTGGCACGACTACGGCTGCAAGGGCTGGCCGTCGCTCTTTCTGTGGTCGCGCGGCGGGGCGCTCGCCTGGGCGCACTTCGGGGAGGGCGAGTACCGGGCAACCGAGGAGGTGATCCAGGAGGTGCTTCTGAGCGACGACGTGACACTCTCGCTACCCGAGCCGATGGCGCCGCTGCGCGCCACCGACGGCCCCGGCGTGTTGGTCGCCCCGCCCACCCAAGAGGTCTTCCCGGGCGGCTCGCCGGGCGACGCGTGGACCCCCACCCCGGGCGACGAGTCGATCGAGCTGGAGTACGAGGCGGGCGGCTGCTATGTGGTCGCCGAGGGCCAGGGTTGGCTGCGCGCGCAGCTCGACGGCTCAGAACCACGCGACGTGCCGATCACCGAGGCGGCCCTGCTCCCGATCGCAGAGCACCCCCGCCACGAGGCGCACAAGCTGCGCATCACCGCGGGCGGCGACGTGCGGGTCTGGGCGATCAGCTTCGCGCCCGGGATCCCCTAAGGGCGCCGGGATCCCCTAAGGGCCTAGGGGCCCTGAAGCGGGTGCCTTCTAGGCGCTCGCCGCGCGCTCCGCGCGGGCCGCGAGCTCGGTGCGGATCTGCTTGGGAAGCATGAAGCGCACGTCCTCCTCGACGGTGCGCAGCTCGGAGATGTCGTCGGCGCCCCGCGCGCGGAAGAACTCGACGAGCTCGGTGACGAGCTCCTCGGGCGCGCTGGCGCCGGAGGTGATGCCAACGGTCTCCACGCCCTCGAGCCACTCCTCCTGGACCTGGGAGGCGTTGTCGATCAAATACGACTCGGCGCCGTGCTCGCGGGCGACCTCGACGAGCCGGTTGGAGTTCGAGGAGTTCTTCGAGCCGATCACCAGGACCAGCTCGCACTCGCGGGCGAGCTGCTTGACCGCGATCTGGCGGTTGGTGGTCGCGTAACAGATGTCGTCGGACTTCGGGCTGCGGATGCCGGGGAACCGCTCGCGCAGGCGGGCGATGATCCCGGCCGTCTCATCGACCGACAGCGTCGTCTGCGTGATGAACGCGAGCGGCGTGCCCTCGGGGAAGTCGAGCGCATCCACGTCCTCGACGGTCTCGACGAGCACGATCGAGTCGGGCGCCTCGCCCATCGTGCCCTCGACCTCCTCGTGGCCGGCGTGGCCGATGAGGATGATCGTGTAGCCCTGCTCCGCGAACTTGCGCGCCTCGACGTGGACCTTGGTGACGAGCGGGCAGGTGGCGTCGATCGTGCGCAGCCGGCGGGCCTCGGCGTTGCGGTGGACCGACGGCGCCACGCCGTGCGCCGAGAAGACGACGAGCTCGCCCTCGGGAACCTCGGTCTCCTCGTCGACGAAGATCGCGCCGCGCTTGGCGAGCTGTGCGACGACGTGCTTATTGTGGACGATCTCCTTGCGCACGTAGACGGGCGCCCCGTACATCTCGAGGGCCCTCTCGACCGTCTGGACCGCGCGATCGACCCCCGCGCAATAGCCGCGGGGGGCCGCGAGCCGCACGCGTCGCGGCGCGTTTAGCTGGGTGGCGCTCACCGCAACAAGGGTAGAGGCTTTTCGGACTACGGAAGGCGGGGGATCGCCACGGCGGCCGCCTCCCCCACCGCCTCGAGGCTCTCGGCGCACACGCGCTCGAGCGTGTCGTCGGGCGTATGCCACCACGCCCCAGGCGTGCCGCCGGGCCCGTAGGCGAAGTCGATCAGGTCGACCGCGGGCACGCCGGCCTCGAGGAACGGGATGTGGTCGTCGAGCACGGCGCCCGCCTCGCCCTCGAACGGCGCGGGCGAGCCGCGCACCTCGCGGGCCGCGTCGGCGAACGCCGCGTACAGGCCCGGGTCGGAGTTCGCCTCGAGGGGGATCTGAAGGTCGCAGTCGCCGACCATGTCGAAGAGGACCATCGCCTGGATCTCGGCGAGCGGGGCTGAGCCCTGCCGGCCGCCCCGTTGCGCGTACCGCACGTACTGGCGGCTCCCGCGCGTGCCGTCCTCCTCAAACGCGCGGTCCCCGCGCGCCTCCTCCGCGTCGAAGAGGACCAGGTGGATCGACGGGCCGTCGAGCGGTGCCTCCGCGGCGAGGTGGCGCGCGAGCTCGAGCACGACCGCGACGCCGCTCGCGCCGTCGTTCGCGCCCACGAACCCGGGGATGTCCTCCTTGGTGTCGTGGTGGGCGCCGACGACGACCGCGCCCGGCTCGGAGCCGGGGATCTCGGCGACGACGTTGCGGTGCGGGCGCTGGACGCGCACGCCCTCGGCGCCCGCGTCGCGCAGGCTGCGCGCGATGAACTCCACGGTGCGCTCGCTCGCGGGCGAGCCCGCGGGGCGCGGGCCGATTTTCACCTGCGCCTCGAGGTCGGCGAAGGCGCGCTGCGCGTCGAAGCGGTCGGTCGCCGGCTCGGACGAGTCCTCATCCGAGCCGCAGCCGGCTGCCAGCAGTGCCGCCGCGAGGGCGGCGAGCGCGCGGGCGGCCGTGCTCTTGCGCTGTCGCTTCGCCTTCATGCCGTGACGACGGGTCCGGGGGTGTGAGCGCGCAGGCTAACCCGGCGCGCGCCCGGCCGTTGTGTTGCTCGCGGGTTGGGGGTAGTTTGCGGTGATGGCCCAGGGACACATGGACCGCCTCAGCGCGCTGGACTACTCGTTCCTCACGAACGAGTCCGACGCGGCGCACATGCACGTCGGGGCGATCTTGATCTTCGAGGGCCCGCCGCCCAAGTACCTCGACCTGATCGCCCACATCGAGTCGCGGCTGCACCTCGTCCCCCGCTTCCGCCAGAAGCTCGCGTTTCCGCCGGCCCAGACCGGCCGCGCGTTCTGGATCGACGACAACTCGTTCAACCTGCGCTACCACGTCCGCCATTCCGCGCTCCCCTCCCCCGGCTCCGAGGAGCAGCTGCGCAACATGGCGGCGCGGGTGTTCTCGCAGCGGCTCGACCGTACGAAGCCCCTCTGGGAGATCTGGCTCGTCGAGGGGCTTACGCGCGACCGCTTCGCGCTGGTGTCCAAGACTCACCACGCGCTCGTCGACGGCGTCTCTGGGGTCGACATCGCGACGGTCCTCCTCGACCTCGACCGCGACCCCGAGCCCGTGGCGCCCGCCGAGGAGTGGGTGCCGGCGCCGGAGCCGTCGCCGGCCGAGCTCGCGACCCGGGGCGCTGACGCGATCGCCAAGCTGCCGCTGCGCCTCGCGCGGCGCGCGCTGCGCACGCTCGAGCACCCGCGCGCGGCCCTCGAAGGCGCGGGCGACGCCGCCGAGGCGATCAGCGAGGTGGCCTGGACGCTCGCCAACCGCGCGCCCAAGCTGCCGCTCAACGTGAAGATCGGCCCGCACCGCCGCTACGAGTGGGTGCGAGCCGACCTCGGGCGGTTCAAGCGGATCAAGAACGTCCTCGGCGGGACCGTTAACGACGTCGTGCTCGCGGTGGTCGCGGGTGCCCTGCGCGACTGGCTTCACCTGCGGGGCGTGGACACCGCGGGGCTCGAGGTGCGCGCTCAGGTGCCCGTGTCGATCCGCTCGGAGAACGAGCACGGCGAGCTCGGCAACAAGATCGTGGCCGTCCGCGCGCCGCTGCCGGTCTACGTCGACGATCCCGCCGCCCGCCTGGATGTCGTGCGCGCCGCGATGGCCGACGTGAAGAGCTCCAAGCAGGCGCTCGGCGCCGAGATGATCACCCGCTTCAACGACTTCGCGCCCCCCACCCTGCTCGCGCAGGCGGCGCGGATCAATTTCTCGACGCGGATCTTCAACCTCACCGTCACCAACGTGCCGGGCCCCCAGATTCCGCTCTACATGCTCGGCCGCCAGCTCGAGGACTGCTTCCCGGTCGGGTTTCTGCCGCCCGATCAGGCGCTGTTCGTGGCGATCATGTCCTACAACGGCAGCATCAACTTCGGGCTGCTGGCCGACTTCGACGCGATGCCGGACGTGGCCGAGATCGCGAGCGGGATCGAGCGCTCGCTCGCCGCGCTCGCCGACGCCGCCGACGCGCGCGAGGGGCGCCACGGGGCCAGCACGACGACGGCGGCAGGCTGACGAGCACCCCGCTGCCGTAACATTCCGGCATGGAGGGAGGACCGTTCAGGTACCACCTTGAGCTCACCCCCGAGCAGCTCAAGATCACGCACACCGCGCTGCGCAGCCTGCTCGACGACTTCGGCCACGAGGAGCCCGAGATCCACCGGGTGATCCGCGAGGTCCTCGACAAGCTCCCCGACGAGCATGCGATCCGGGCGATCCGGATCGGGGACGAGGAGTCGGGCGCGGCGCTCGAGATCGACACCGAGCCGTCGAGCGACGGGCCGAACGCGGCCTAGGACCGCCGCCCGCCCCGTAAGCTGCGCGGCCGATGTCGGTGTCGGTCCAGATCGGCCTGCTGCTCGCGCTCGCGACCGCGTTCGCCTCGGTCCTCGGCTTCCTCTACAAGCACCGTGGTGCGGTGCAGTCACCGCGGGTCGACATGCGCCGGCCGCTGCGGAGCTCGTTCGCGCTGTTCCTCAATCCCTGGTACGTGCTGGGGATCGTCATCGCCCTGGTCGGCTGGGGGTTCCACGTCGGCGCCTTGGCGCTCGCGCCGATCTCGCTCGTCCAGGCGACGATCGCCGGCGGCCTCGTGCTGCTCACCGTGACCGCCGACCGGCTCTTCGCCCACGAGGTGACCCGCCGCGAGTGGATCGGTGTCGCGCTGGCCGCGCTCGGCCTGGCGTTCCTGGCCGCGTCGGTCGGCGAGGTCGGCGACGAGGCCCACGCCGACTACGAGGTCGCGCGCCTGGTCGGCTACCTCGGGGTCGTGGCGGGGGCTGCGGTCGTGGTCCCGTTCTTCGCGGTGGGACGGGCGCACGAGGGCGTGCTGTTCGGGGCCTCGGCGGGCATGTTCTGGGCCGCGTCCGATACGGCCATCAAGGCGCTGAGCGGGAACCTCGGCGAGTCGTCGGTCGCCGGGATCCTCATCCACCCGCTGGCCGCGGTGATCGCGCTGGCCTCGCTCGCCGGGTTAATCGTGTCGGCGCGCGGCCTGCAGACCGGCAAGGCGGTGCCGGTGATCGCGGTCACGAGCGTGGCCGCCAACGCGCTCACGATCGCGGCCGGGCCGATCGTCTTCGCCGAGCCGATGCCGGAGGACGCGTTCGGCGTCGCCCTGCGGGTGGGCGCGTTCGCCCTGGTGATCTGCGCCGCGGCGATGACGCCGGCGCCGGTGAGCGCAGCCCGCGCGGTCGAGGCGCGGTAGGCGCCGACCGGGGCGCGAGAGCAAGAAAAAGCCGGCGGCCCCGGGGGGACACAGGACCGCCGGCTGCGTGGGCCCGCGTGATTGCGGGTCTAGCTTTCGGCGCGTCAGCGCGTGACCGGCCGCCCCCCGCCGCGCTCGCGGCCACCGACCGCCCGCCAGACGAGCAGCGCGATGATCGCGCCGATGATCGAGCCGATCACCCCGGACGCCTGCAGGGCGCCCTCGTCGAGGTCGTGCCCGAAGATCAGGTAGCCGAGCAGACCGCCGACGAAGCTGCCGACGATGCCGAGCACCATGGTCCCGAAGAAGCCCATCGGGTCCTTGCCGGGAACGAGCAGCCGCGCGAGATAGCCGGCGACGATGCCGATCACGATCAGGTACAGGATCAAGCCAAGCATGCAGGGGGTTCCTTTCCTCTCCCTAATGGACTCTGGTGCCCACCGAATTCCCCCTCGGCAGGCCGGTTAACGGATCCGGGCGGCTCCGGGGCGCGCCCGCCCGTCAGCGAGGGCTGAACCTGACGACCCGGCTCACGCGGTTGGTCTGCGAGCCGGGCCGGAACTGCTGGCCCGCGCTGGGTGGGCCCAGATCGACCGTGAACCTGATCCGGCCGCGGCTATTGGGGACCGCGAAACGCTCGCGCGCGCCTCGCAGGCGGACCCGCTGCGTGCGCCGGAAGTACGGCGGCGTCACCACCTTCGCCCGGCCCGACCCGATCACCCGCACGCCGTGCCGCCCGGCCCCGCGCAGCTCGAGGAACTCGAGCGGCCGGCGACGGTCGGCGCGCACCCGCCAGCCCCAGACCTCGAATTCCGTCTCGATCGAGAGGTAGTCGAAGCGCCGTGGGGTCTTGGGCGGGTCGCGGAAGACCGGTTTCAGCGCGGCCAGCGTGTCGGCGAGCTCGCGGGTGAAGTTGGGCACGCTGTGGCAGCCGCGCCCGTAGTCCTGCCAGAGGTGCGGGACGTCCAGGTCCTGCAGGCGGCCGTGAAGGCTGAGGCTCGCCCGGTAGACGCCCCACTCCACCGCGCACGAGACCGAGTCGGCGGAGAGCAGGTGCTCGCCGAGCGCGGTGTTCAGGGTGCCGTTCGCGGTCCGCACCTGCAGGGCGAGTCCGCGCAGGTTCTCAGCGAGGTCCACCGGGTTGTGGCCGCGCCAGCGGACCTCCTCGGTGAGGCGCGGCCCGTAGATGGCGTCGATCTCCCCGCCCTGGAACGTGGGGCTCAGCGAGAGCACCAGGCCGTTCACCGCGAGGTTGCTGTCGACCGCGCCTGAGATGCTCGAGGCGGCGGCGAACAGGTCCGGGTGGCGGGCGGCCATCATGAGCGCGCCGTAGCCGCCCATCGAGACGCCGATCACGGCGCGCTGCGAGCGCCAAGGGCGGGTCCGGAAGCGCTCGTCGATCAGCGGGATGAGCTGCTCGGCCACGTACGTCTCGTACATCGGCGGGCCGAACGCGCCGCCGTTGTACCAGTCGCTCCAGTAGCCGCTGTCCCCGTGCGGCGAGACGATGATCGCCGGGAACCTCTCGGTGAGCGCGAGCCCGTCGACGAGCGTGTTGAACGTGCGGTGCGAGTTCATCGTGCCGGCGAGGAAGTACGTGACCGGCCAGCGCTTGCGCGGGCGCTCCCGGTAGCGCGCGGGGAGGTCGACCGTGACCTTCGTTGGCTTCGCAAAAGCGGGGGTCTCGACGGTGAGCACGATCTCCCGCGGGCCCAGCCGCTCCTCCGAGACGATGCGCGCCTCGCTCGCGGCGGCGCTCGCCTGACCGCAGGCGATCAGGGCAAGCGCGCACGCCGCGGCACTCCAAAACCCAACCCGGCGTCCCTCCGGCATGACGCGCGGACGCTAGCAGCGGGCCGCGGGGTCAGGCCCCGCTTCGAGGCCGCGCGCGACCGGGTTTCAGCCCACGTTGCCGCTTTCCGGCAACCAGGGCTGAACGCGCTGCTGGACCCTGCGTCCGTTCAGTCCTGGTTGCCGTTTTCCGGCAATCAGGGCTGAACGTTTCGCGCGCAAGCGTTCGCGGTGTGCCCGCGGCGAGCCGCTCAGTACCCCAGCGCGAACTTGGCGTCCTCGGACATCATCTCCGGGGACCACGGCGGGTCGAAGACCATCTTCGGGTAGACGTTCTTGACCCCCTCGAGCTCGCCGACGAACTCGCGCATCTGCTCCGTCACCTGGGGACCGATCGGGCAGGCCGGCGTCGTCAGCGTGAAGGTGATGTAGACGTCGCCGTCCTCGATCTCCACGTCGTAGACGAGGCCGAGTGAGACGAAGTCCAGGCCGAGCTCGGGGTCGATGACCTCCTCGAGGGCCTCGTAGACGGCTTCCTCGTCA
>DATCLC010000005.1:0-32355 GCA_036564135.1 Solirubrobacterales bacterium | reverse complement strand
GCACCGCCCGGAAGGTCCCCAACGACTGTTCAAGGATCTCCATTCGGTGCGCAACGAACAGCAGGGATAGGTCGCGACCAGCGCGCTCGCGTAGTTGTCGGTAGTCGAGAGCGGCAACCACGGTCTTGCCGGTCCCCGTCGCGGCTACCACCAGGTTGCGGTGGCGGCCGTGGCGCAGGCGCTCGACCATGAGGGCGTCGAGCATCCGCTGCTGATGTGGGTAGGGGCGGACGTCCAGATTCGCGAACGTGATCGTCGAGGCCTTGCCCTCTGCGCGGCGATCATGCTCGCGCAGAGCCCGTTCGAGGTCCTCGCCGTTCTTGTCGGGGTGATACGGCTCGAAATGCTCGGACTCCCAGTGGCTCTCGAACGTCATCCGCACGCGGTCGATCAGGTGGCCGGCGTCGACCGATGAGAGCCGCACGTTCCATTCGAGCCCGTCGAAGAGCGCGGAATGCGACAGGTTGGACGAGCCGACGAAAGCGGTCGTCAAGCCCGACTCACGCTCCAGGAGCCAAGCTTTCGCGTGCAGCTTGGTGGTGCGCGCGTCCATGGCGACACGCACATCCGCTCCTAGGTTCACGAGCTCATCCACCGCATATTTCTCGGTGGTCCCCATGTAGGTCGTGGTGATCACTCGCACGCGTCCACCACGCTTGATCACGCCTGCCAAGGCGTCGCGGAGCCGCCTGACGCCGGACCAGAGCACGAACGCGCAGATCAGGTCGACGGAATCCGCACTCGCCAGCTCGTTGCGCAATTCGGAACCGATGTTCGGCTGTCCCCGAGCGTTCACTAGAAGGTCGGACTGCGCAAACGGAGTCGCCGGCGGCGTCGGCAGATCGAGAGGGTCGCCAAACCGCGACCGTTTCCGGATGCCCTGCAGGATCCGTGCCGGTCGGAGCACTTCAGCTTCGCGTGCGTCCTGGGGGCTGAGCAGCCGGGCAAGTAAGTCATTGACGGCGGCGGCCTGCCCGTCTGCCGAGTCGAACTCTCGCAGCGCCGTCCGGACCTCATCCATGAGGTGCCGAGCGAGGCGATCGGGTGCTTCCGCGGGATCAAGCGCCTGGCTAACCAGGAGCTCCCCATCAACTCGGGATAGGGCTCGCTTCAGCGCACGGGTGATGAGGTGATCGCGGGGCCCGGGCTTGAGCGACGTCATCGATTAGGCGTTCGGCAAAGAACCACCAGCGGCTCGCCGACTTAACGACCGCAACCGCCTGCGTCCCCCCTGTCGACCTTGGTCCACCGGATCTGCAGTCTAGTGCCGAAATCGCGCTCGGCCAAACGCAACCCGGCAGCTGCCCGCAATACCGGGATCAGGTGGATGTCGAATGACGTCGGGCCACGGCATCATTTGCGGGTCACCCCGCGACCCCGAGCGTCAACCGGGGGCAGGGAACCGCCCGGGTCCAGTCGTCGGGGCGCGCGATTTTTCGAATGGGGCTGAGAAGAAGAAAGGAGGATCTTCCGAATGCCGGTATCGGTCGACGAGAGAGGCGCCGCCGCCGCCAGCATTCCAGCGCCAACCGCCGCTGAGAAGGCCGTCGCCGACGCGCTTCCGATCGAGGTTTCCGCCGAGGCCGCGCAGGCCGCGATCGAGTCGGTACCGCTCTGGTTTCACACCTTCAGCCTTAACGGCGGGCAGATCTACACCCACGGGGTGGCCCGGGACCACCGCTACCGGTTGCCGTTCTTCCCCGAGGACCTGGCCGGGAAAAGCGTGCTCGACGTGGGCGCCTTCGACGGCTTCTACGCCTTTCTCGCCGAGTCGCGCGGCGCCACCCGGGTTGTCGCAGTAGACAACGAGCAGTACCGCGACTGGGTCAAGGCGCGCTGGGGCGTCGAGCTCGAGGGCGGCGAGGGGTTCCGCACGATCGCACGCCTGCTCGAGTCCGACGTCGAGTACCGCAAGCTGGACGCGTTCGAGCTCGACGAACTCGACGAGCGGTTCGACCTGATCCTCTGCTTCGGGATCCTGCACCGTGTCGAGAACCCGCTGGGCCTTCTGTCGATCCTCCGGCGCCGACTTGAGCCGGGCGGCGAGGTCCTCCTCGAGACCTACGGGGTCGCGGACAAGAGCCTCGAAGACGCGGCCGCGATCCACGTCTGCGAGTCCGGCGAGGTCTACGCCCGAGACGACTTCGTCTACTGGGGCTTCACCGGCGGCAGCCTGGACCGCCTCGCCCGCATCGCCGGCTTTGCGGGGGCGACCGTCCTCGACGCGCCGACGATCGACGGCCACCCGCGCATCATCTGCCGGCTCGAGGCGGGCTCGGCGGACGCCGACGGGAGCCTGGTCGCCGCGGCGAGCGGCGCCGACGCCAACGGGGCCGTCTGAGCAGGCCGAACAGACCGCAAACGAGAAAGGGCCCGCGGAAAGCGGGCCCTTTTCGTATGCGGTGCCGGGCGGTCCTACTTGATGCCGGGCGGGACGTCGGTTTCGCCGTCGCCGTTGTCGCCCCAGCAGCGCACGCGGCCGTTCGTGCGCACGGCGCAGGCGTGCTCCTCGCCGAGGCTGATGGACCTGTACTTGCCCGGGGGCTCTTGGTCGACGCCGTAGGAGTCGTAACCGAAGCAGTCCAGCTTGCGGTTCCGCTTGATCGCGCAGGTCACGTAGTAGCCCAGCGACACCGCCCGGACCTTGCCGGCCGGCGGCCCCAGCTCGCCGTAGCCGCCGTCGTAGCCCCAGCACTTCACGCGGCTGTTCGGGCGGATGCCGCACGCGTGGTAGGCGCCGGTCTGCACCGACCTGAACTTCCCGCCGGGCTCATCGCCCTTGCCGTAGTCGTTGTCGCCCCAGCACAGGGCCTTGCCGCTGAGCAGCACGCCGCACGCGTGCTCGCCGTAGGCGTGTGCGTGGATCGACTTGAACGTGCGGGACGGCGGGTCGTCGACGCCGTAGAAGCCGTAGCCGAAACAGGCGACCCTGCCGTTCGCACGCAGGGCGCAGGTGACATAGTAGGCGGCCGAGACCGACCTGAACTTGCCCTTGGGCGCGTCGGTCTCGCCGTAGTCGTTGCGTCCCCAGCACCGCAGCTTCCGTGACTTCTTGACGACGCCGCAGGTGTGGTACTCGCCCGCGCTTACGGACACGAAGCGCGCCTTGGGCGGGCTCGACTGGCCGTAATCGTCGGCCCCCCAGCAGACGACGCGGCTGTTGTCCTTGAGCGCGCAGCTGTGCTGCCCGCCCGCGGTCACCTTTACGGCGCCAGCCGGCGCCGCCGTCAGCCCAATCGCCGCGACCGCACAGAACGCAGCGACGACCAAACGGATACATGCGGTCATGAAGGCCCTCCCCGAGCTTTGCAGTGGCCACGCGCCACGTTCGACAAGTAACCACGCGACGCTACAGCGTCTCCTGTGACCAGCCAAGGGGAATGCCTGACCCCGTGTGAGTAGCCAGGGGAGCTCAGGCCTCGAGCGCAGGAAGCTCGAACGCGTCGCGCCCGACGACCCGCAGTAGCTCCAGCTTCTCGGCGTCCTCGGTGCCGGGGCGCGCGGTGAACACGAGCAGCCTCTGCCCCACCTCCTCCGCCGTGAGCACCTGGCACTCCAGCGTGATCACCCCCACCTGCGGATGGATGAACCGCTTCTCGTCACGCCGGCGAAACGCGACCTCGTGCGCGCTCCACAGCTCGGCGAACTCATCACTCCGCGCGAGCAGCGCCTCGACCAGCTCGTTCGCGAACTCATCGCCGGGGTGCCGCGCGAGCGCGGCCCGCAGGTCGGCGACCAGCGCGCGCGAGTGGTAGTCGTGATCGGCCTTTGGGTGGATGCGCCCCTCGGGCCACGCGAACCAGCGGTAGATGATGCTGCGCTCCAGCCCGCGGTAGCCGCCCTGGTCGCCAAAGAGCGCGTCGGCGAACTCGTTCTGCACGAGGATCTCGCCCAGGTCGGTGATCACCTGCGCGGGGCAGTCGAGGCGCTCGAGAATGCGCATCATCCCCGGGCTCACGTGCCTGCTGCGCGCCGTGCGCGGCGGCGGGGCGTGGCCCGCGAGCCGGAAGAGATGGTCGCGCTCGTCCAGCGTGAGGCGCATGCCGCGCGCGATCGACGCGAGCATCGCCGGGGAGGGCCGCGGGCCGCGGCCCTGCTCGAGCCGCGTGTAGTAGTCGGTGGACATGTGGCAGAGCGCCGCGACCTCCTCGCGGCGCAGGCCGGGCGTGCGTCGCCGCTCGCCCGCGGGCAGGCCGACGTCGGCGGGTTTGAGCGCCTCGCGCCGGCGGCGCAGGAACTCGGCGAGTCCGTCGCGGTCCACGCCTCGGATTATCCAGGCGCCCCGGCGGCGCATCCAGGGACCGGCGATCCCCCGATGAAGCCGCCTCTTTTCGCCCACTGCGACACGTGGAACCGTGACGGGCGCAACGCGACTCGGACGAGAACGGAGGACGATGCAGACAACGCTTCGCAGACGCAGGCTGGGCGCGCGCGGCCCGCAGGTCGGAGCGATCGGCCTGGGGCTCATGGGGATGTCGGGCGCGTACGGCCCGAGCGACGACGCCGAGAGCGTGGCCGCGATCCACGCCGCGATCGACGCCGGCGTGACGCTGCTCGACACGGGCGACTTCTACGGCATGGGCCACAACGAGCTGCTCCTGGGCCGGGCGCTGCGCGACCGCAGCCGCGACGACGTCGCGATCAGCGTCAAGTTCGGCGGCCTGGTCGCACCCGACGGCACCTGGCTCGGGATCGACGGCAGGCCTGAGGCGGTGAAGACCTTCCTCGCCTACAGCCTGCGCCGTCTAGGGGTCGACCACGTCGACATCTACCGGCTGGCCCGCCTCGACCCGCGGGTGCCGATCGAGGAGACGGTCGGGGCGATCGCCGAACTCGTCGAGGCGGGCTACGTGCGCCACGTCGGCCTCTCGGAGGTCGGCGCAGAGACGATCCGCAGGGCGGCCGCCGTCGCGCCGATCGCCGACCTGCAGATCGAGTACTCGCTGCTCACCCGCGGCGTCGAGGACGAGATCCTGGCGACGCTGCGCGAGCTCGGCATCGGCATGACCGCCTACGGCGTGCTGGGCCGCGGGCTCTTGAGCGGCCGCTGGACAGCCGATCGCGGCTTCCGTGAGGGCGACTTCCGCGCCTACACCCCGCGCTTTCAGGCCGGCAACCTGGAGCGCAACCTCGAGCTCGTCGCGCGCCTCGACGACATCGCCCGGGACCTCGGGATCACCATCGCGCAGCTCGCGATCGCCTGGGTCGCAGCGCAGGGCGAGGACATCGTCCCGCTGGTCGGGGTGCGCACGCGCGAACAGCTCACCGGCGCCCTCGGCGCGGCGGACGTCGAGCTCGGGCCGGCCGAGCTCGAGCGGATCGCCGCGGCCGTCCCGCGCGACGCCGCCGCCGGCGAGCGCTACCCCGCGGCCCACATGGCGCTGCTGGATAGCGAGCGGTGAGCCTGGGCGCGGCCGCTCCGCGCCCAGGCCCCACGGGGCCCGCCCGGCCTGCTTCAGGCCGGGCGGGACGTCCGTCTCGTCGTCCAGGTTGTCGCCCCAGCAGCGCACGCGGTCGTTCGTGCGTACGGCGCAGGCATGCCCCTCGCCGAGGCTGACCGACTTGTGGTTGCCCGCGGGCGCCTGGTCGACCCCGTAGCCGTCGAAGCCGAAACAGCCCAGCTTGCCCAGGCTGACCCCGCCGGCCGGCCCAAGTGCCGCTACGGCCAAAAGCCCTCGCTGCGCTCGATCGGGGGCTTGGGGCGGCGCTCGGAGAAGATCACTAACTCGGCCTCGGCGTCGGTGTCGTTGTGGACGGAGTAAAAGGCCTCGCCCGTCATCCGCACGGCCGTCTGCGCGCCCGCCTCGAAAACGTCGTCGCCCACCTTGAACGTGACCGTCCCGCGCGCCACGAAGTAGACCTCCTCCATGCCCGGATGGCGGTGACCGTAGCTGCCGCGACCGCCGGTGCCGGGCGGCATGCGCCGCCAGCTGAACGACACCTGCTCGGTGCCCAGCGCGTCGGAGTACCAGCGCTGCTCGCCGTAGCCGGGGTAGCTGGCCATGAAGTCGAGGGCTTCCTCGCGGGTTGCGACCGTGTATCCGGTGGCGCGCTCACCCATCGTCTCCTCCTCATCCGGTTGCGGAGACCCCAACCTACACCCGGGCCCTTGGCGGCGTGCGACGGACCGGGGCGGCGAGTGCGGCCGCCGATCCGATCGCGGGGAGGCGAAGGCGCGCCGGGCGGACGCTCGGCCCGGCCATATTTGAGGTCCGGGCGGAACGTCCGTCTGGCCCGCGTTGTCGTAGACCCAGCAGCGCACCGGACCGTTCGCGCGCACGGCGCAGGCGTGCCCCTCGTCGAGGGCGAGCGACTTGGATTTGCAGGCGGGCGCCTGGTCGACGCCGTCGCCGTCGTACCCGAAGCAGGCGAGCTTGCGGTTCTGCTCGATCGCGCAGATCACGGCATCACCCAGCGCCATCCGCTCGGACCTTGCCGCCCAACTGCGCGGCTGGGCGAGGCAAGCCGGACCGGGCACGCGCAGAGCCGCCGACTGGCGGCCCCGGCCGTGTTAGCGTCGCGCCGTGAGCACGATCCTGATCACGGGGGCGACCGGCAACGTCGGGCACCCGATCGCCGCCCGCCTCGCGGCGGCGGGACACCAAGTGCGGGCGCTGGTCCGCTCGCCTGAGAGGGCGAGCCCGATCCTGCCCGAGGGCGTCGAGGCGGTGGCGGGCGACGTCACCGACCCCGACTCCGTTCGCGCCGCCGCTCAGGGGTGCGAGCTCCTCTACCACGCCGCCGGGCTGCCCGAGCAGTGGCGCCGCGACCCCGCCGACTTCGTCCGCGTGAACGTCGAGGGCACCCGCAACGTGGTGAACGCGGCGCAGGACGCCGGCGTCGGGCGCTTCGTCTACACGAGCACGATCGATGTCTTCCAGTGGACGCCCGGGCAGCCCTTCGACGAGTCGGTCCTCGACCCGAACCCCCGGCCAACCCACTACGAGCGCTCAAAGCAAGAGGCCGACCGGATCGTGGCCGAGGCCTCCAACGGGGGTCTCTCCACCGTGTTCCTGCATCCCGCGGCCGTGTACGGGCCGGCGCCCGTGCTCACCCCGGGCCTCAACGACTTCCTCGTCCGGCTCGCCCAGCGCAAGATCCCCATGCTCCTGCCGGGCGGCATGCCGGTCGTCTACTCCGAGGACGTCGCGGACGGCCACATCCGGGCAGCCACGGACGCACCCGACGGCGCGCGCTACATCCTCTCGGGCCCCTACCTCACCCTCGAGGAGATCGCCCGCGCGGTCGCCCGGCACGTCCCCAGCGCCAAGGTGCCGCGGGTGATGCCGATCGGCCTGGCGCGGGCAGTCTCGGCGGCCGGCGAGCGCATCGCACAGATCACGCGCCGCCCGCCGCTGATCCCCCGTGGCCAGCTCCACTTCCTCGAGTCGCACCCGGTGCCGGTTTCGCGGCGGGCGGAGGAGGAGCTCGGGTGGTCGGCAACGGAGTTCGACGAGGGGCTTGGGCGGACGCTCGGCCATTTCTCGGCGCAGGGCTGGGCGCCCCGGTAACGAAAACGCCCCCGCTCTCGCGAGGGCGCTCGATCCGATCGGTCTATAGCGGGGGCGGGTTTTGAACACCTATCCCCGACGCTCGCCTACCGGTTCGTCGAGGTTGTCCAACTGCGACCGTAGCGGCCGCAGGCCCTCTGAGGAAGTCCCTCACCATTACGTGCTCACGCGGTTGCTGGTTACCGGCGCACCGTCGCCGCGTCTAACCGCCGGTGCAGCATCGACGCGAGCGTGAGCATGTCCAGCGCATCCTTGCGCGATGTCGCCCAGCGCACCTTTGGTGCGTGCGCGGTCGGGTTGCGGAACGTCCCGAACAGTCCCTTGAGCAGGGTCGCGAGCCCCGTCTGCTCCGACCGCTCCCAGTCCGTCGACAGCGCGTTGAATGCCACGATCGGGCCGGACGACAAGGAGCAGGTCGCGTCGACGAGCGGAGCGCCGTCGCCTTGCACGCCGCTCAGGTTTCGCAGTTTCTCAGCCACGCTCTTCGACGCCTCAAGCACCGCGTGGAAGTAGTTCTGCTGCAGCAACTCGGCGCGGCAGAAGTTCAGGACATCCGGATGCACCTCGCGGCGCGCGAGCTCGGCGCGCAGCGCATCAGCGCGCTGCTGTGCCTCTGACAGCGTTGCCGCTGGCGCCACCCGGGCCACCTTGCCGTCCTCTCGCACGCGGTATCCATTGAGGAGGAGCCGCTCGTTGACCGCGACACGATGCGCCTCGAACTGCTCCGGCGATGCGAAGCGCACCGGCTGCATCACTTCACTGACGAGGCGGAGCAGTGGCCGCCCGTCGCCCTGACGGTTCTGCGCTGCAGCGACCGCGTTGAACAGCCGCTTCCACTTCGTGTTGCTCTCGTCACCTGGTCTTTCCTGGATCCTGAGCGGAGCGATCAGGTTCGCGATCTGATGGCCGCGAACGGCCTCGCCGAGTGCTCGGCAGACCATCTCGACGGTCGAGGCGGAGAACGCGGGCGGCGGGTTTGAAGCGGCCACCCGCTTATGGTCGCGTGCGAGGCAGACGCGGCGCGACTCGCGCCTATCGAAGCTCGCGCCGCAGAGTCAGCGACTCGCCAAAGCACCTGGACGACGCTGCGTGCGGGTGAGTCAGCACAGCCTGCCTGGCGCCCCTCACTCTTCCGCTTCGAGATCCCGTGCGTACTCCGCAAGATCGATGGCGGGCACCGTGCCGAGCTGCTGGAGCCGCCCGAACAAGTAAAGGACGAAGAACATCAAGCTCGCTTCCGGATCGCTCGTGGTGATCGTCGGGTCGTCCCCTTCGTAGCGGATGTCAAAGGCGCCATCTTGGAGCGCGCAGCCGAAGTCAAGGCGGCCGCGATCATCGCCGCCTTCGAGCGATGCTTCGAAGGACTCTCCGAAGGGAGGGCTCCATGAGCTACGCAGCGCGAGGATGCCGGCCAGAATCTCGAATGGCTCGCGAGCCGTGTACTCACCGCCGGCATGGACGATGGGGAGGCTCGTCCGGTGCAGGCGTCGCACCGAAGCGGCCTTTCCGATCGCGTAGGAAACCGTGTCGGCGCTCAGCTCCTGCTTGATCTCGAAGACCGCGTAGACGCTCTCGGCTGGAATGAAGCGCTGGTCGGCCTGCTCGAAAAGCAAGGGGCAGTAGTGCGCATCGTGGATCACGAGATCGATCTGGTCGGAAACTTCGCCCCTGGAGTCGAGGATGAAAGCCTTCGAGACCGCGTAGCGCTTCGGCAGGAACTCAGAGAGCGCACCGCGCCAGTCGAACTCGGAAACCTCGCCCTTCGCTCCCGGATGCTCGAAGACCTTGCGCCCGGCTTCGAGGCCGGCGCCGAGCGTCTCCTGCTTCGCAATCAGGAGCTGTCGGAGGTCAACGCCCACGGGTCGAAGCTACCGACCAACCTGGACGCGCTACCCATCCGCGCTCTGTATGGCCTCTATCGCGAGTGTCCACGGATGGAGGCGTGGCATGGACCACCCTTCGGCCTCGTCCGGGACGACGATCACCGAAACGAAGACCTCAAACTCCAGCGCGGACGCCGACAGCAGCCGGGCATAAGTGGCGAGGTCGACCGGGCTCGGCGCGACTCCGCCCTCCGGGTGCGTATGCCACTCCCCGACCCAGATCGCCCGTCGCTCCTCCCATGCCCGGCTTGCAAGTAGTTGCGCATGCGCGAGATCTCGGAGGAAGAAGTCGGGCCGGCGATCCGCGTTGGGACCCGGGTCACCTGCGATCTCAACGTGGATCTCGCCGCCCGCGTCGGGACCACGCCCGAGCAGAATTCCACCAGTCTCGTTGCCATCGGAGGACTCGCGGGCGAGGTGCTCGATGCTGCGCCGTGCCTCGTCCTTGACCTCTATCCGGTAGTTCGGTTGCTCCCGCACGTCGGGCAGTCTGCCCGGGGCGACGGCAGCTCGCCCCACCGCACGTCGCCGGCGAGCTCCATGTCGAATGGCGGAGCCATGCCGGTCTTCGGGCGAAGGGCGAGGATTGCGTGATCACCCGGCAGGCGCTGCTCGCGATAGCCCAGTCGCTCCAGCAGGGTCGCGGCCGTCACCTTCGCTGCAAGCTCGCCGACGAGTCCGAGGTCGCCGCCGACCGCGGTCATCGGCAGATGGCGAGTCCCCGTCCCGTAGCCTCGGTCGAGCGCGGGTTCGGGGTTCATGGCTCCTTTCGCGATGAGCTCCGCGCGGACGCAGAGGAGGCAGCCGACGCGCGGCGGGCGGATGCGGAGAATCTCTCCGTACGCCCCATCAGCGAGTACGCACGCGAATACCGCAGGCTTTGCTGCCCGGCGAGAGAGGTGGTTCGACACTCGTCGAGGTTCGACGCCGTCGGCACACACGAGCGTGATGTCGGCCTCGGCGATCACCGGGCGCACGACATCCGCGTCGTAGATCACGTCTATGGGCAGTGGTTGAACGTCGACCGCAGGGTCGCGCTCGTGAAGCCGCGCCGCGAGGGCGTTCACCTTGTGGCGACCGAGCTGCGTCCGGCCCACGCGGTGGCGGGCGAAGTTGTGTGTGAGCAGGCGGTCGGGATCGACAAGCGCGAACCGGCGAACTCCGTAGGAGGCGAGCGCCTCGCACGCTGCGCTGCCGATGCTTCCGGCGCCGACAACGACGACGAGCTTCTCGGCGATCTCCTCGAGCGGCCAAGCGGGCCGGAGCGGCGCAAGGAGTTCCGACTCCTCGTCGGCCACCTCCACGAAGCACCACTCGGCCGACTGGGCGTCCAGCAGCCAGCCCGCGAAGTGGGACTCCTCGTGTTCGGGTACCTCGGCGCAGGTCAGCGTGATCGTCTTGCCACGGCCAGGGTTCGTCCAGTCTCCGCCGACGACCTTCCCGCGGAAATAGTCCAGCGGCAGCGCGCCGCTGACGATCCGGGACTGCATTCCGGCGACGTGGAGTTCTGGGTCAGCCCGAAACCAGAGGCCCATCCCGACTTGGGTTGAGGCATGCGCGAGGTCATGGTGCTTGCGCGGCAGATCCGAGAGACCGCGAATCGCATTTCCGTCACGGCCGGCTCGAAATCCGTCGATCAGGGCGAGCAGCTCTCGCTCGTCCCACTTGACATCGAGCGTTCCGGAATTCTTCCCGCTCTGCGCGATCCGCTCCGCGTAGACCCGGGGCAGGATGATCGCGGGCTCGATCATGACGTGTACTCGGCGAGCTTCGAGTCGACGCTCGTGTCCTCGAAGATGCCCCTCTCGGTCATCCCATCGAGCTTCCCGTCCTCGACCAGGAGGTACTCGATGAACCAGCCCGCGGCCTTCCGCACGAGATCCGCTGCGGTATCCGTGAGCTGCCAGTCCCCGGCGCTCTGCATTAGGCAAAGAGAGCCGTCGCCGTTGATGTGCCAGCGGTGCAGCGTACGACGATCCAACGGCGGGTCTGGATCGATCGGGTACACGGAGGCCGGCACGACGGGAAACGCCTCGGGATAGACCACGAGCAATTCGAGGCGTTGCCCGGCGAGGAGCTCGTCGACGCCTGGCGGCTTGGGGCGCGCGGCGCCCCAGGTCGGGGCCCTCCCTCTCCAGCCGACAGCCCGGCGTCCGCCGCGCCAAACGAGGTCGTCAGCCCATTCCATCTCGGGCGCGTGGCGGGCCATCGCGTCCTTCTCGCGCTCGAGTACCGCGGGCTCGGCCTCAATCCAGCCGATGGCCGGCCGGTTGGGCATCGAACTAGCCCTGCGGCGCGTCGGTCACCGGCCGGGCCCGATCGACCCCGATGGTGCCAGCGCCAACTCCCACCGCGATGTTGACGCCGGCTTCGGAGTCGCTCTTGTCGTCCTGCGCGCAGCCTCCATCTGGTTCAGGGAACGCATCACCTCGCGCCATAGACACCCAGCCCTGTCGGTCTCGCCGGCATCCTGAGCGTTCACAGCGTGCCACGCCTTGCTCGCAGCGTCGTCGAGACAAGCGCGAGCATGGTCGCGGTCGAGATCGGGCTGGGTCTCGCCGCAGTGGCCAGCGGGGTCCTCAATCGGAAGGTCCACCGCATTCACCGCGGCCGCAAAGAAGCGCTGCAGCGCCTTGGGCCGTGTCGATTCCTCCGAGAGGTTTGCGAGCGCGAGGACCTCAACCGTCAGCGACTTCATGCCGGCCTTCGCCGTCTCGTTCCAGTACTTGAGCACGCGGACCAGGGGCCGAAACAGATCCCAGTCGCTCTGACGCTCCGCGACCCGTCGAATCAGATGCTCCGGGTCGGTGCGGATCCAGGTCTCGCTCCGCCGCTCGGGTACGAGCAGCTCACCCGTCGGCTGCCGGAGGGCCGGCATGGCGTCGACGGTAAACGCGTCGGGATCGCCAGGGTCGTCCAGGAAGCACTTGACGGCGTGGTTCTTCCGGTCCACACGTCGGACCGCTTGCTCGACGCTGCCGCCGTTTGCCCCAAGCAGGTCCTTCACTCGCTGCTGGAGGTAGCCGAGGGCGTCATCCGCGCTTGAGCCGTCCTGGCCCCAGCCCGGGTGGTCCGCCGCGTTGAAGACGATGATCACGTCGACATCGTTGATTGGCTCACGCTGCGTACTGCGAGCGAGCGAGCCCGACGGGATGACCTCGATCACATCGCTCTCGGGCTCGAATGCCTTGCGGAAGAGGTCGCGACGAGCGCGGGCCTCCTTCACTTGACCAGGATCGGCGTCCGCGGCCTCCTGGAGGGTCGACGAGGCCGACGATCTGGCTTCCGGGCGTGAGTTCTTCGAGTCTGACTCCTATCGGGCTCTCCTCCCGAGGCGAGCGTACAAGCGGATCCGCGCGCGCGGCACGCGTAGCGGTCACGTCGCGCGTCGGCCCTCAAGCCTGACATCTGGAGCCGAACGAGACGAACGGATGTCGACGATGGCCGCGTCCCGTCTGCCGTCTGAGCGGGCGGACTTGGCAAGATTAGCGCGCTAGGAGGAGCTGAGAGACCTGTGGCTAGAGCGACCTGGTGCGGACCTGAGATCTATGACGTGGCGTCCCGCCTTGTCGAAACCTGCCTGCGCCGGGACGGCTCGCTGTTCTCGAGCGAGCGGACGATATGGACGCTCGACTTGGCCGAGACGCTCGAGGGGACGGTCGGCGCACCCATTGAAGGAAAGGGCTCCTTCGTCGACAAGCTGGAGCGCCAGCTCGAGGGGCTCGAGGCTGATTCGGTCCAGCTAGCCGCGGAGCTGCTCTACGTCCAACTCCTCGCCGAGAGCGACACGTCCGGCGATACGAAGGTCGAGCACATCAACCGCGTCCTCGGCGTGGCGCCCGGAACCAGCTCCGTGCCGGATGAGCTCGTGAACGCTCTCCACGCCGGCGGCGTGGCCGCATACGGGGCCGGTAAGTCCTGGCGTGATGCCTACATGCGCTTCCTCGTGCGGTTCGTGATCGCCTGGAAGTCGCTCGATGCCGAGGACGTCGAGCGGCGGCTCGCTTCGCCATGGGATTTCCGCGACCTCATCACCGACACTCGCGGCTCGACCGCCCCCACGGTCCCCGTGTGGAACCGGCAGAGCGCGCTGCAAGCGAACGCGCTCCTGCACCTGATCTTCCCCGAGACCTTCGAGTACATGATCGCCCCGAGCCACCGCCAGAGGCTGACGGCGGCCTTCGCGAAGGCGCCAGGCGTGGCGGAGGCCGGCGACGACGAGGATCGCCAAATCCAGGCGATTCGAAAGGCGGCAACCGAGGCGCTGGGCCACGGCGTCGAGCTCTACTGGGACGCGTTTCACCGAGTCTGGAGCGACGATCCAAGCCCGCAGTGGACCGAGCTTGTCTCATGGGCGAAGCGGATCTTCGAGCGGGACGACTTCGACGAGAACGAGCGTGACTACAAGCTCGCCGTGGCCGACAAGGTCCGCGCTGCCCGCGAGGCCGTCGAGAGCGGGGCGTCGGATTGGCTGGAGCACCTCAGCGCGGCTTTCAAGGACAGCAAGAACAACCTGACCGACTGGCGAGCCCACGACAAGTTCCTCGGGTGGTGCGAGAGTCACGCACTAGCCGCACGGGACGCCATCGCCCTCCTATGGCAGGGCGAGGACGCTCGCGAAGGCCTCACACGGTTTCTCGCCGCCCTGCCGAGCGAGGCCGCCTCGGGTCCCGGCACGAGGCTGTCGATCGCAACTTTCCTCCTGTTGGGCAGGGATCCGACCGGTGCGCCGTTCTTCAAGTGGACGCCGTACTCGAGGCTGCGCCGGGCGCTCGGCCTGCCACCGCGACCGGAGGCAGACCTTGACCCCGAGGCCGTCTTCCGGCCGAACGAGCTAGCGGCCAAGCTCGGGATCGACGGCCGGCGGGTGCGGGACTTCCTTCGCGAGACCTATCCGCGCGAGGCCGAGGAGTACGGCGCCGACTGGTTGCTCACCTTCGACCAGGCCCAGGCTGTCTTCGCCCAGTTCGGGCAGGCCGAGGATGCCGACACGACGGTCGCCATTTACGCCGACTGGGTCGACCTCCTCGAGGAGCTGCTGCTGCGCCTGCTGGGCGAGGGCGTCCGGCTTCGCGACCTCCTCGATGCCCAGGGGATCGTCTGGTGGGTGACCACCGCGTCCCCCAAGGATTGGGGGGACGATGATCGGCGAGCCCTTGATGCTTTCCGCAGCGGGGGCGCAGGTCACCCGGAACACAAGCCAGCGGCCCCAGGGCGGAAGGCCGTCGACATCCCGTCCGCCACGGCGGAGCTTGCCACCGAGCTGCACCTCCCCCAGGACTGGCTGCAGCAGAACATCCTCGACCTGCTCGCCGAGAAGAAGCAGCTCATCTTCTACGGTCCGCCGGGAACCGGAAAGACCTTCGTCGCGAGGCACATCGGCCGTCATTTCGAGGAGAACGGCGGCCACATGCGGCTCGTCCAGTTCCACCCCTCCTACACGTACGAGGACTTCTTCGAGGGCTACCGGCCGGTCTCCGCAGACGGCGACAGCAGCGTGGCCTTCGAATTGGTTCCGGGCGCTCTGCGTGAGATCGCACGGCGTGCGGCCGAGCATCCCGAGCAGCCGCACCTGTTGATCGTCGATGAGATCAATCGCGGGAACATCGCCAAGGTCTTTGGGGAGCTCTACTTCCTGCTCGAGTACCGGACGGAGCGAATCGAGCTTCAGTATTCGCGTGAGGAGCAGTTCGAGCTGCCCGACAACCTCTTCCTGATCGGCACGATGAACACGGCCGATCGCTCCATTGCTCTGGTCGATAGCGCGCTCCGTCGCCGCTTCTACTTCGTCGGCTTCCTGCCAACGCGGGAGCCGGTGAAGAGCGTGCTGCGCAAATGGCTCGAGCGCCACGAGCTCGACCCCGAGCCAGCCGCGTTGCTCGACAAGTTGAACGAGGCCATCGGAGGCGACGACGACTTCTCGATCGGTCCCTCGTACTTCATGACGCCCGATGGCGGCGCCCCGCGCCTCGAACAGGTCTGGGAGCACGCGCTCAAGCCGCTGCTCGAGGAGCATTTCTACGGCGCCGACCGCGACATCGAGGCTGAGTTCGGCCTCAAGAGCCTGCGGCGCCGCCTGGCCGAGGAGGCCGACGCCACGACGGTCGCCGAGGAGCCGGCTGCGGATGATCGAGCCGATTGAGGCCTGGTCAACCGCAATCCGCAAGCTGACGCCGGAACAGGCGCGACAAGTCGCCGACGGCGGTCTGGTCACGGTTGGGATCCACGAGCCGCCCGATAGCTGGCAGCTTGCGGCGGATTCCCGCGTCGGGGTTGTCGCCGGCAGCGATTGGGAGATCCGCGTAGTGCCCCGCCTGGCGATCCCCAAGCTCATGTTCCTGCTCGCCTACGCCGTCGACCAGGACGGCTGGCGCGATTCGATCACCGCGTTCCAGCGGGATCCGGACTTCTTCGCCGCAGCAGCCAGCGGGTTCGCCTTCCACGCATATCGCGCGATCGAGCCCGGGCCGCTACGCGGCTACGTCACCGTGGACGAGCGCTCCTACGCGCTGCGGGGCCGGCTGCGCGTCGCTGATCAGATAAACCGGTCGAGCGGCCTGCCGCTCCCGCTTGAGATTACGTACGACGACTACGCGCTCGACGTGCCCGAGAATCGCATCCTCCGGGGAGCGAGCGACCTGCTCCTCCGCTTCCCTCGGCTCCCAGCGACCGCGCGCAAGCGGCTCCTCCGCATCCGCGCGACCCTCGAGGATGTCGAGCCGGCCACGGGCCCTGTCCCGATGCCCCAGATCACAAGGCTGAACCGTCGCTACGAGCCCGCGCTGCGCCTTGCCCTGCTCATCCTCGAACGGGCGTCGATCACCACGGAGAGAGGCGAGATCAGGTCGGTCTCGTTCGTCTTCGACATGAACCAGGTGTTCGAGGACTTCCTCTCCGCGGCACTGAGCGAGGCCCTTCGCCCACACGGAGGGATCGTCCGGCTCCAGTACCGGCGAGAGTTCCTGGATCACGAACAAGCGCTCCGGCTCAAGCCCGACATCACCTGGTGGCGGGGCGGCCGCATTCGTGCCGTAGTCGACGCCAAGTACAAGCAGCTCAAGGACGAGCGGTTCCCCAATGCCGACGCGTATCAGATGCTCGGTTACTGCGCCGGACTTGGCCAGGAGCGCGGCTTTCTTGTATACGCGCGCGACGTCGATCAGCGGTCTCGCACCCATCGAATCCGGGATGGTCGAACTGTCCTCGAGGTTCGCGCCATCGATCTAGAGGCGTCGCCCGACCAGGTCCTGAAGCAAGTCGCGGATCTCGCCGGTGAGCTTGCTCGCGCGTCCCATCTCGAGGAATCGACCGAGGCTGCGGCGGCATAGGCAAATCGTTGTCCCCGGCGTCATTGATGGTGCCGCTCGGGTCGAGCGGGACGACGCGGCTGCGGGCGCCGGCATTGCCTGCAGCCCTCACCCGAGGCAAGGTCGACGCCCAGGCAGCGCGTGCTTTCGGACTCAGGCTCGTCGGGTCGCGTCGGTCGCTTCCAACGCGGAGAGCTCGCGCAGGACTCCACGCAGCCACCGCAATGTTCGGGGCTGGTTCGGAGCGATGTTCGGCCAGTGCCCGAGCAGCTCTTCGAGGCGCTCGCGGGTCGGGACGTGTGCCAGGATCTCCACCGGGCCGGCGACGCCGCGATGGAAGTCCTCGAGATTGCTCTCCTCCTCGCCGGTGAGGCGCTCGCAGGTCAGCTCGCCGGTCCCCGCGTACCAGCACACCCTGTAGCGCTCGTCGCCGTCGCGCCAGTCATGGCCGAGCTCCAGGGCGTCGCCTCCGCGCCGCCGGTCGCTATCGAGGAACTCGGCGTAGCGCGCGTAGATCTGGCGCGGGAGCGGTTCTCCTTCTACTGGCATGACCTCGCCTCCGGTCCCGTTCCTGGTGACTTGAGGTAAAAGCAAAGTACCGGACGGCTCGCAAGCGTCGGCGCATGGGTCGGCGCCTCGAGCCCCAGGAAGCTCTCGGTCGTGCCGTGCGCGAGCTGCGGGTCGAGCGGCGAATGACCCAGCGCGAACTCGCGCAGGCCGCCGACACCAACGAGACGTGGATCTCGCACATCGAGTCCGGCCGGACGAATCCGGCCTGGGGCACGGTCGCGCGGCTGTCCGCCGCCCTGGGCGTGCGTGTCTCGGAGCTGGCGGCGCGCGCCGAGCGGCTGGAGGGAGGCGAGCGCTAGAGGTCCGGCCCGGGACCGAGCGGGAATCCTCCGTACGTCCAGTTCGCCTGCCTCGTCCAGGCTCATTCGAGGTCCGATCGCGCCAGCGCTTCGGCGCAGGCTACCTCGAATCGCGCCCGGCCGCCTTTCGCAACTAGGCAGGCACGCAGCTACGTGTTTGCCGCGCTGTAGCCGAAAGAAAGAGGGGCGGAGAAACTCCGCTCCGGAACTTGGAGCTCGGCGCCACCGTGATGCCGGAACTCGTCCCCGACAACGAAAAACCCCGACGGAGCAGGGCCCCGTCGGGGAAATCTTCCATAGCGGGGGCGGGATTTGAACCCGCGACCTCCGGGTTATGAGCCCGGCGAGCTACCTGACTGCTCCACCCCGCGGCGGTGGAAAAAACTTAGCAAGTTCATGCGGGATTTCCAGCGTCCGGCGGGGTCTTTAGAAAGCCGGCTTGCAGCGGGAACCCGCGGCGCGAAAGCTGCTCGCGCAGCCGCAGCAGCGCGAGATCCTTGGCCTTCGCCTCGAGCATGATGTCGAAGTCGCGCTCGGGGCTCGCCTCGCGCAGGAAGGCCTCGAAGGCGACCGGGTCGATGAGGTCGGCGTGGGCGCGCAGCTCGGGCAGCACCCACCGGCGCTCGGCCCGTCGGCCGCGGCGCTGCTTGCGCTGGGTGACGTCGAGGCGCGGCGAGGAGAAGTGGATCTTGGGGACGACGCCCGCGGGCCAGGTCGCGAGCGCAAGGCGCAGGGCCTCCGCGTCGGGGATGCGGTCGGGGTCGTGGCAGCGGTGGTGGAGCGCGTCCCACACCACGGGCACGCCACAGCGCTCCGCGACGCGCAGCGCATCGGCGAGCCCGAACGAGCGGTCGTCGTTCTCGACGACGAGCCGCGCCCGCGCGCGCTCGCAGAGCCGCTCGAACCCGGCCGCGAACCGGTCCAGGGCCGCGTCCTTGCCGCCGGCAGTGCCGCCGATGTGCAGCACCATGACCCCCTCGGGCGGCATCCCCAGCGCGTCGAGCAGCGCAGCCTGAACCTCGAGCTCGGCGACCGCAGCGTCGCGCACCCCGGGGTTCTCGGAGTTGAGGACCGTGTACTGGCCGGGGTGCGTCGAGAGGCGCACGCCGGCGGCGCGCGCCCTCTCCCCCACCTCGGCGAGCTCGGCCTCGCACTCGGCCACCTGGCCGTGGAACTGGGTGAGCTCGGGGTGGCTCGCGTACGGCGCGAGCGCGGTCGCCATCCGGTACATGCGCACGTCGGCGCGCTCGAGGTAGGCGAGGATCTCGCGCAGGTACCCGAGCGAGACGCGCAGGTGCGGCCCCGACTGCCAGCGTCGGGTGTCGTGCGAGGGCAGCCCGCCCTCGCCGAGCACCTTGACCGCGAAGCCGAGCCGGTGGCGCGTCACGGGCGGCGGGCGGCGCGCGAGGCGACGGCGAGCCCGGCCGCGGCGCCCG
Source organism: Solirubrobacterales bacterium (assembly GCA_036564135.1). Taxonomy (GTDB): domain Bacteria; phylum Actinomycetota; class Thermoleophilia; order Solirubrobacterales; family 70-9; genus RSA11. The sequence continues at coordinate 13,349 of DATCLC010000005.1, read as the reverse complement.
CGACCGGCAGGGTGCGGCGCGCCCGGTCCCAGAAGAGCGCCGCGCGGGCGCCGGCCTCCCCGCAGCCGCCGTGCACGCCGCCGCCGGGATGGATCGCGGCCGAGCAGAGATACAGCCTGCGGACGGGGGTCTCCGGGCGGCCGAGCCCGGGCATCGGGCGGAAGATGAGCTGCTGGTGAAGCTGGGAGGTGCCGCCGTTGAGCGCGCCGCCCCTCAGGTTGCGGTCGACCGCCACGAAATCGGGCGGCGCGTACACGTGCCGCGCGCGGATCAGCTCCCGAAAGCCCGGAGCGAGCCGCTCGATCTGCGCCTCGACCCGCCCGACGAAGACCTCGCGCTCGCGCTCGTCCCACTTCCCCTCGAGGCCATCGGGACCGGCGTCGCCGCGGGGCCGCTGCGGCACGTGCGTGTACGCCCAGGCGACCTCCTTGCCGGGCGGCATCCGCGTCCGGTCGACGGGCGAGTACTGGCCCAGCACGAGGTACGGCGCGGCGGGGATGCGGCGCATCATGAGCTCGGCCGCGTGCTGCGTGAGGAAGTCCATGTCCTCGGCAACGTGGATCGTGCCCGTCTCCCGAGCCACAGGCGCGGCCCACGGGATCGGCCCGTCCAGCGTCCAATCGACCTTGAACGTCGCGTTGTCGAACTCGAAGCGGCGCAAATCGTCGTGCACGCGCGCCGGGACGGCCTCCGGCGGCAGGAGCTCCAGGTAGAGCTGGGGCGCGTCGACGTCGGCGAGCACGGCGCGGCTCGCGCTCAGGGACCCCCCGCCCGCGAGCTCGACGCCGACGGCGCGCCGGCGCTCGACCGCGACGCGCACCACGCGCTCGCCGCAGACGAGCTCCCCGCCCCGGGCGCGCAGGCGCCGCACGAGCGCGGCGGTGAGCTCCCCCGCCCCGCCGACCGGCGCCGGGAAGCCCACCTGCTGCGCCAGCGAGCAGAGCACCCAGCCGTAGACGGCGGACGGGGTCATCTCGGGCGAGAGGTCGGCATGCAGCGCGTTGCCGGCCAGAAGGCGCCCGCCGCCGGCACCGCGGAATTCCTCGGTGGCGAAGCGGCGCACGCCGAGCGTGGCGATGCGCGCGAGCCGCAGAAGCTCGCGCGGCGGGAACTTGAGCGCGAGCCCGGCCGCGGAACGCACGGGCGGAAACGGCGTGGTCAGCATGCCGAGCACGTTCTCCCCCACGCGCTCCCAGAGCCCGTAGAGGCGCCGCCACGCGTCGCCGTCGCCGGGCGCGAACCCATCGAGCGAGGCGGCGGTGGCGTCGAGATCGGGGCCGACCACGGCGCAGCTGCCGTCGCTCGTGGGATGCGCGACGGCGTTCGCGCTGCGCGCCCAGCGCAGGCCGTAATCCTCGAGCCGCAGCGCGCTCAGCGCGGGCGAGGCGACGCCGAGCGGATAGAAGGCGCTGAAGCGGTCGCTTGTGAAACCGGGCTCGACGAGCTCGCCCGAGCGCACCGCCCCGCCCGGCTCGGGCTGCTCCTCGACGACCACGACGCTCCAGCCCGCGTCCGCGAGCCGGTTGGCGGCGACCAGGCCGTTCGGGCCGGCGCCGATCACGACCGCGTCAGGCACGGCGGGCCATCCCGGGGGTTAGCGGCGGGCGCGCGCGGGTATCGCTCCTCGCATCATGGAGGGGAAGGCGACCCAGGAGCCCGAGGCTGCGCCGCGCTACACGACTGGGATCTGTGAGCTCGCCCTGCAGACGGAGGACCTCGTCGGGCTCGAGCGCTTCTACCGCGAGGCGTTCGGGTTCCAGGTCCTCGACCGCAAGGACGACCGCACCTGGCTCTCCTGCGGCGGCCACGCCCGCCTGGGCCTGTGGAAGCCCGGCGCCAAGGAGTTCGGCGACCGCGGCGGGCGCCACGTCCACTTCGCGCTCTCGGCGGAGAGCGGGCGCCTGGAGGCGATCGCCCGCCGGCTCGACGAGCTGGGCATCGCCTACCGCGGCCCCGTCGAGCACCCCGGCGGCGACCAGTCGATCTATGTCGACGATCCCGAGGGAAACGTCGTCGAGGTGTGGGACTTCTTCGAGGAGCATGGGCGCGAGGAGGGAGTCGACGCCCTCTAGCGCCGGCTAGCCGGCGCGCTGCCCGCCGTCCTCGGCGAGCTCCTTGAGCCGGTTCAGCGACTCGACGTTGCGCCCGCGGACGAGCAGGTGCGTGAGCGGGTTGAAGACGAACGCGGTCAGCGGGTCGGCCGGGTCCTCGATCATCGTCACGTCGGTGCCGCCGTCGGCGGGCCGAAGCTCCATCGTCACCCGCGCGGTGCCCAGCGGGCGCGCCTTCGCGCGCAGCCGCAGGCGGCGCGGCGGCTCATACAGCTCGACGCGGGTCGAGTCCTTCACCGTGAACGGGCCGAACCCGACCGAGTGGTGAAACTGGCTGCCCGGCTGCGGCCAATCGGGATCGGCGCCGCGGATCTCCTTGGAGCCCACGACCCAGTAGCCGTAGGCGTCGGGATCCGTCAGCACCTCGAAGACGCGCTCGGGCGATGCGTTGATGTGGGTCGAGTTGCGTGCCATGCGCACCGCTAGTTCCCCGCCGCGGCCGGGCGAAACAGCCGCGCGCGTCTGCGCGCCGCTCCCCTGGGTAGGCGCCGACAGATGGCGAAGCGCGTACTGATTACGGGTGGCACGAGCGGGATCGGCCTCGCGACGGCGCTGCGCTTCGCGCGCTCCGGGGCGCGGGTGGCGGTGCTCGCGCGCAGCGAGGAAGGCCTCGCGCGGACCGCGGAGCTGATCCGCGAAGCGGGCGGCTACGCGTACCCGGAGCGCGCCGACGTGACCGACCGGCGCGCGCTCGAGGTCGCCGTCGCGCGCGCTGCCGCGGACCTGGGCGGAATCGACGTCGCCGTCGCGAACGTCGGCGCGGCCGCGTACGGCCCGTTCGCCGAGACGCCGCCCGAGGACTTCGACCGCGTGCTCGACGTGACCCTGCGGGGCAACGTCGACACGATCCGCGCCGTCCTCCCTCACCTCGAGCGCACCGCCGGCGCGCTCGTCGTCACGGGCTCGTCGGCGGCCGACGTGCCGATGCCGATGATGAGCGCCTACACGGCCGCCAAGCACGGGATCCGCGGATTCGTCGACGCGCTCGGGATGGAGCTGCGCGCCGCGCGCTCGCCGGTGCGGCTCGCGCTCGTCGAGCCCGGTCCCGTCGACACCCCCTTCTGGGGACACGTCGCCTCGGAGACCGGCAGGCTTCCCCCTCCCCTCCCGCTCGCCTACCACCCCGACGAGGTCGCGATCGCGATCGAGCGGGCGGCACTGGGCCACGGTCGGCGCACCACCGTCGGCGGCATGATGATCGCCGCTCGCGCCCTGCGGAACCTCGGCAGGCCGGCGGTCGACCGCCTGCTCGCGCGCGCCGCGGGCGTCGCCGACCGCGCCGGCGACCCAGGCGCGGGCACGGCGGCCATCTGGCACGCCTCGAGCGACGGCTCGCTGCTTCAGGGAATCGGCGAGCGGCGCAGCCTGCTGGTGCGCGGCATGGCGCGCGCCGACGCCGCGCTCGCGCGCCTCCGCGGCGCGCCCAACCCCCGGGGCGGCTAGCTGCGGACGCCCGCTCCGCCGCTGCTCTACGCTGCCGCCGTGCGCGTCGCCGTCATCGACATGGGGACCAACTCAACGCGCCTGCTGGTCGCCGACGTGAACGGCACCAGGCTGCAGGAGCTGGAGCGCCGCTCGACGGTCACGCGGCTCGGCCGCGGCGTCGATACCTCGCGCAAGCTCTCCGCGGAGGCGATCGAGGCAGTCTGCGACACGGTCGGCGAGTACGTCCGGCTGTACGAGGAACTCGGCGCCGAGCGCGTCAGCGCGATCGCCACCTCGGCCGTCCGCGACGCCGATAACTCGGGCGCGTTCATCGCCGAGCTGCGCGAGCGCTTCGACCTGCGCGCGCGCACCCTCGACGGCGCCGAGGAGGCGCGGCTCACCTACCTGGGCGCGGTGCACGGCCGTCCGCCCTCGCCGGAGACGCTCGTCGTCGACATCGGCGGCGGCTCCACCGAGCTCGTCGTCGGTCATGGCGAGGAGGTCGAGTTCTTCACGTCTCTCCAGGTCGGGGTGGTGCGCCACACCGAGCGCTACATCCACCACGACCCGCCCGAGGCGGGCGAGCTGGAGGCGCTCGCGAGCGACGTGAGCTCCGCCATCGAAGCCGCCCTCGACGGCAACCGGCTCCCGCGCGCGCAGCTGGGCATCGGGGTGGCGGGCACGCCGACCTCGCTGGCCGCGATCGATCAGGGCCTCGATCCCTACGACCCGGAGCGCGTCCACGGCTACAAGCTCGGGCTCGGCGCGATCCAGCGGATGTGCTCGCAGCTCTCCGCCGTGCCGCTCGAGGAGCGCCTCAAGGTCAAGGGCCTGCATCCCGGCCGCGCGCCGACGATCCCCGCCGGCGTCGTGATCCTCATCCAGGTGATGCGCGCCTTCGGCCTCCAGGAGATCGAGGTCTCCGAGCACGACATCCTCTACGGCGCCGCGCTCGCGGAGGCGAACGGCGCGCTGATCTAGAGCTCGAGCTCGTACTCGAGGAAGGGCTCCGCGGTGGCCCCGGCGCGGCCGTAGACGGCCTGCGCGCGCTTGTTGTCCGTGCCTGTGAGCCAGCTCATCACCGGCGCGCCGTGACTGCGGGCGATGTCGGCGGCCGCAGCGATCAACGAGTCGGCGTGGCCCCGCCCGCGCGCGGGCTCAGCGACGAAGAGATCCTCGAGCACCACGATGCGCCCGCCGTTCAGGCTCGACCACTTCCACTGGCAGAGCGCGAAGCCGACGACGGCTCCCTGCTCCTCCGCGACGAGCAAATACCCCTGGTCGTCGGGGAGGTCGATGAAGGTGCGGGCGACCTCGCGCAGGCCCTCGTCGCTCGGCGACGCCTCGTAGAAGTCGCAATAGCCGCGCAGGAGCGGCAGCAGCGCGTCGATGTCCTCGTGGGTCGCGGGTCGGACGCTCACCGCCCGCACCCTATCCGCTCGCGCGAGCGGGCAAAGAGAGGCCGCGCCCCCGCCTACCGTCGGCCAGGCGGGAGCGCGGCTGTTCGGAAGCGCGAGGGCCTACCCGGTCCCGGGGGGTCAAACGGCCCGGGCAGGCTCAAAGCGGCTAGGCGTCTGTCTCGTCCTCGCCGCCCTCGTCGCTACCGCCTTCGTCCGCGCCGCGGTCGCGGACCTTAGTCGAGACACACTTGCCGAAAGCGTTGCGCTTGTTGGCGTTGGTGCCGTAAGTCTCCTTGAAGGCCTCGGGATCATCGGCCCGCTCCGCGCGGCACTCCTGCGCGGCGTTCCGAAACTCCTTCGGGGCAACGGTCTTGGCCTTCGGCGCGTCGCCGCGGATGCACTTCTTCATGGCCCGCTTGGGCCCGTACGTCGCGCGGAAAGCGTCGCGGTCGGCCTTCTTGAGCTTCGCGCAGGCCTTGGCCTGGGCCCCGACGCCCTTGCCCTTGCCGTTGTCGGCCGTGGCCGTGGGCACGCCCAGGGCTGCGATCCCAAGACAGACGCACGCGGTCGTGATTGCTCGCTTCAAGGACGTTCCTCCGTGATCGTTTGCCGGTCCCCGGGCTAAGGAACGCGCGAGCCCGCCGGATGTCAGGGGTTTTCTCGGCGCGTTTCGCTCAGCGCCCGGCGTGCGCGGGCGGCCCCGCGGTGCCGGCCGCGGCGGGCGGGCCGGCGGGAGCGCCATGTGCGCCCAGCGCCTTGCCGGGCGGCGCGCTCGGCGGGCCCCAGCCGGCGGAGCGCGAGCCCCCCGGCGAGCTCCCGTCGAGGCCGGGCGGCGTTGCCGGCGGCCCGCCCGGACCGCCGTTGCCGCGGGCGTGCGCGGGCGGCCCGTTGCCCGCGGACTTGTTGCTTGGGCGGCCGCCCTTGCCCGCGGCGGGCTTCGGGTCTCTCGCGTGGGCAGGCGGTCCGGGCTTGCGGGCAGCGGGCTTGCGGGGCGTGGCGCTCCTCGGCCGCACGGCCCCCTTCCGGGCGGCCGTCGATTCGGTGCGGCCGTGGGCTTGGTGGCCGCCTCCGCTGCGCCCGGCTTCGGAGCCACGCACCGCCGCGCCCCGGTCGCGGGGCGCGTCCGCGGCTCGCTGGTCGTGGACCGCCCGCTCCACGCCGAAGGCCCCCACGCCGACCGCCGTCGCCGTCGCGATCGTCGCGACCACCTTGGTGGCGCCGCCGCCGGCGAGCGCCGAGCCACCCGCGCCGCCGAGGAGCGCCGCGATGCCGCCGCTCCGCGCTCCCTCGCCGCCGACGAGCGTGGCGAGCACGCCGCTGGCCGCAGTGGCCGGCAGCGGCGGGAAGAGCGCCGCGAGGTCGGCGCGGCGCGCGTCGATCCCCGCCTGGAAGTCCGCGCAGGCCGCGCACTCGCGCAGGTGCGCCCGGTAGCGGCGCCCGCGCAGCTTGCGGCCGTCGCGATCCGAGAGGGCGCGGCGCACGTCCGCGCAGTCCATGCCGCGCCCCTCACTCATCTCGAGCAGCGCCGTGCGCGCCTCGTAGACGGCCTGACGCGCAGCGCCCGGGGAGAGCTCCAGCGCCGCGCCGATCTCCTCGTAGGAGAGCCCGCTCAGCTCGCGCATGACGAGCGCCGAGCGGTGCCGCTCGCCGAGCGCGCTCAGGTCGCGCACCAGTCGCCGCAGGCGTTCGCGCGCCTCCGCGTCCTCGGCGGCTGTCGGCCCGCCGCGCTCGATGAGCGCGGCCGGATCCACCGGCGTGTCGCGCCGACGCAGGATCGAGATCGACTCGTTGCGCGCGACGCGGTAGAGCCACGGGCGCAGGGCGACCGCCCGCCGCTCGCCCGGGAGGGCACGCAGCGCGTTCGCCATCGTGCTGTGCATCGCGTCCTGGGCGTCGTGCGGATCGCCGAGGATCGCGTGGCAGTAGCGGTAGATCTCCTGGTGGTAGCGCTCGTAGATGCGGGCGAACGCGCGCTCGTCGCCGGCCGCGGCGAGGCGCGCCAGTTTCGCCTCGCTCACGGGCAGCAAGCGCATCCGCCCGGCTGGCCTGCCGGCTGCCGCTAGAGGTTGGGACATCCCACGTGATTATGCGCCGTCGGAGCGCGGTCAAGGCCATTCACGCCTCGCGCCGGGTACACAGTGCTCACCGATACGACGCGCGGGGGCGGCCCACGTCAGGACCTATCGGGACGGCGCGCGGGCTTAAGCCAGGTTCGACTTGCGCGGGTAGACGACCTCGGGGTCGGTGAGGACGTTGACGAGCGCCGGCTTGCCGGAGGAGAACGCGCGCTCGAGCGCCGGCCGCAGCTCGTCGGGGCGCTCGACGCGCTCGGCGTGGCAGCCGAGGGCCGCGGCGATCTCCTCGTACGGCGTGCCCGGGCGCAGCTCGGCCGCCACCGAGTAGCCGTAGAGGAACTTCATCGGGTGGTGCTCGAGCGCCCAGATCCCGTTGTTGCCGATCACGCCGACGACGGGGATGCCGTGCCGCGCCATCGTGTCGAACTCAAGCCCCGAGAAGCCGAAGGCGCCGTCGCCCAGGAGCAGGCACACCTGGCGGTTGGGATGCGCGAGCTTCGCGCCGATCGCCTGGCCGGGGCCGGCGCCGAGGCAGCCGTAAGGGCCGGGGTCCATCCAGCACCCGGGCTCGTAGGTCTCCACCACCTTGCCGGCGAAGGAGACGAAGTCGCCGCCGTCACCGATCACGATCGCGTCGCGGTCGAGCACTTCGCCGAGCTCGCGGTACACACGCATCGGGTGCAGCGGGGCGCGGTCGTCATCGAGCTCGGCGCGCTCGGCCTCGCGCCGCTCGCGCTCGGCCTCGCGCAGGCTCGCAAGCCAGGCGTCGGTCCGCCGCGGGCCCCCACCCGCCGCCTCGCGGATCGCCGCCAGGGTGGGCGCGATCCCGCCGACGAGCTCGATGTCCGGCTGGCGGTTCTTGCGCAGCTCGTTGGGGGCGACGTCGAGCCAGATCAGCTTGGTCTCCTCGCCGAAGGCGCCGCCGAAGCCGAGCCGGAAGTCGAGCGGCAGACCGATCGCGAGCGCGACGTCAGCCTCGCCCAACCCCTTGCCGCGCGTGCGCGAGAAGCAGAGCTCGTGGTCGGCGGGCAGGCATCCCCGCCCCATCCCGTTCAAATACACCGGGATGCCGAGCTCCTCGGCGAGCGCCCGCAGCTCCCCCTCGCCCCGCGCCCAGTACAGACCCGTGCCGGCCATGATCGCCGGGCGCTCGGCGGCGGCGAGCAGCTTGGCCGCCTCCTCGACGCCCTCGGCGACCGGACCTGGGTCGGGCTCAGGGGCGGCCGGGACCTCGGCCTGCGCCTCGGTGAAGACGACGTCGAGCGGATAGTCGACGAAGGTCGGCCCGCTCGGCTGCGCGAGCGCGCGGTCGATGGCCGCGGCGGTCACGCCCGCGATCGCGGCCGGGTCCTTGACGGTTTCGGCCGATTTGGTGACCGGCGCGACGAAGGGCACGTGATCGACCTCCTGGAGCGATCCCGACCCCCAGCGCATCTCGGGCGCGCGGCCGCCGAGCACGGTGATCGGCGAGCGGTTGTAGAGCGCCCCGGCCATCGCGCTCACGCCGTTGGAGACACCGGGCCCGGCGGTGAGCGCTGCGACGCCGGGCTTGCGCGTCGCCTTGGCGAACCCCTCGGCGGCCCACACGGCCGCCTGCTCATGGCGGACGTCGATGATCTCGATGCCCTCGGCGCGGCAGCCGTCGTAGATCGAGAAGAGGTGCCCGCCGGAGAGCGTGAACAGGTGGCTCACCCCGCGGGAGCGCAGCGCACGCGCGACGTGGCGGCCGCCGTGGACCGCGGTCTCGGCGCTCTGCGAGGTCGTCGCCATCGCGCCTGATCCTAAGTGAACGCGCTCGGCGCGGCTCCCGGTTGCGGCGGCGGGTTACTCGCCGCGCGCCGGGCTGCGCCCCCGCAGCCACGGCGGTCGGGGCAATCGCCGGCGCGGCGCGCCGGTGGCCGCGGGAGGCGGCTGCGGCGCCCCGGTGAGCTGAGGCGCGAACAGCTCGACGGGCTCGTCCAGGCCGCGGATCGCGATCTCGCCGCACGGGGTCGCCTCGAGCGCGGGGCCAAGCCTGGCCGCGGTCTCGGCGGTGATCAGCACGTCGGCCTCGAGCTCGCGCGTCGCGGCCTCGACCTTGGCGGCGATGTTGACGGCGTCCCCGATCACGCTGAAGTTGAGGCGCCCGCCCCCGCCGATCGCGCCCGCGACGACTCGGCCGGTATTCACGCCGACGCCGATGCGCAGCTCGCCCGCGCGCTCCTCCTGGTTGACGAGCCGGGCGATCTCGATCGCCGCGCGCGTCGCGCGGTCCGCGTGATCCGGGTAGCGGCGCGGGGCGCCGAACACGGCGAGCAGCCCGTCGCCCACGAACTTGTCGACGTGCCCGCCGTGCCTGCCGATCACGGGCACGATCGTCTCGAAGAGCTGGTTGAGGCAGGCGACCACGGTGCGGGCGTCCGAGCGCGCCGCGAACCCGGTGAAGTCCCGGACGTCGCAGAACAGCACCGAGACCTCGGCCTCGATGCCCTCCTCCTCGTACGACTCGCTGAGGATGTAGTCGGCGACCGAGCGGTCCAGGTAGGTGCCGAACGCCTCCCGGATGCGCTCGCGCTCGGCAAGCCCCTCAACGAGTTTGTTGAACGAGGCGGCGAGCTCCCCCACCTCGTCCCCGGTCGTCACCGGCACGGACACGGAGTAGTCGCCCGCCATCACTGCCTCGGTCGCACGCTGAAGGTCGGCGATCGGGCGCGTGATCGAGCGGGAGAGCAGGACCGTGAGCTCGAGCGCGATCGTCGTCGCGACGCCGACCGCGATCGCCACGTCCACACCGAGGTTCGCCCCGCCCCCGCCCTCCGAGGTGAGGGCCGCCACGGCCATGCCCGTGATCACGTTGATCGCCGGCAGTGTGAGCAGGAGGCGCCAGCGGAGCGGCAGCGCCTTGAGCCCCCCGCTCGTGCGCGGTGAGACGTGGCTGTTGATGTCGACCAGGACCGGCCGCAGGCCCGTCTCCAGCGCGAGCGTGTGGAGGATCATCGCGTAGCCCAGGGCGACCAGGGCGCCGGCGACGAACGGGACGATCGCGAGCCAGCTCAAGCCCAGCCACACGACGGCGAGCACCGCCGAGGGGATCACGACGATCACCACCGGCATCAGGCCCACCGACCTCACCATCCGCCACGGGAAGCTCACGGCGGTGGCCCACGCAGCCGCCGTGGACTCGTCGTCGCGCTGCCCGGCGATCCAGCGATCGAGGGGTTTGAGCAGCGGGAAGACCTTGAGGCAGGTGAGCACGATCGCCAGCGCGATCAGGGCGCTCGTGAAGCCGAAGAGCGTGAAGAAGTCCCCGACCGAGCCCTCGTAATAGAAGCTGAACAGCCCGTACGTACCCAGCGCGATCGGGAACGCGGTGAGCAACTCGAGGGCGAGGAACGCGCGGGGGTAGAACCGGCCCAGCTTCCGGTAAGCCCACGTCAGGGCGCTGGCGACCACACCGCAATTCTCCCAGTAACCCGGGCGGCGTGCAGGGGGCCGCGGTCGTTCAGCCCACCTTGCCGTTTTCCGGCAACCAGGGCTGAACGCGCGGGTTCGCGCCTCAAGCCAGGCGCGCCGGGCTCCGATGGATTTGTGCGATGCAGCACACTGCGAAGAACGGGGGGCTGCCTACGCCACAGCCGGACGTGCCAACGCGCCTGGTCGCGGCGCGCCACGACGCCTGCGGTGCGGAGACCCGCGCGCGGATCCCGCGCGCGGTGCCGGCGCGCGCGGTGCGGCGCCTGGTCTGCCAGCGCTGCGCCGTCCCGTTCGAGGCGGAGGTCGCCGACGCCGCCCCGGCCCCCAGGCGCCGCCCGCGACTGCCGGAGCCGGGCGCTGCCGCGTGGCGCTGGGCCGGGGTCCCGCTCGCGGCGGTCGCGGTGGTCGCCGCGGTGAGCCTCCTGAACGGCGGGTCCAGCGAGCCGGCGCAAAAGCACGCCCCGCCCAGCGCGGCCGTCGAGGTCGCGACCGCGGCGGACGCGGCCGGGGAGCCGGACCGCGAAGCGAGCGGCGACGGCGCCACCCTCGTACGCACGTCCACCTTCACGCTCGCCCTCCCGGCCGGCTGGAAGCGCACCAAGCCCGCGGGCGACGCCGCATTTTCGGCCCGCGCGCCGGGTGGCGCCGCCGACGCCACGCTCTGGGTCGAGCGCGATCCGGACCTCTCCTTCGCCGAGTTCGAGGCGCGCTCGATCGCCCAAGTGCAATCACTCATCGGGCGCGCCCCGCGGGTGGAGCGTACCCCCGGCCCGACCCCCGAGCGCAGCTCCTTCACGCTGATCGCGCCCGCTCCCGAGGGCGCCCCGCGCTACGTGGTCACCGGCAGGCTCGCCGGCCCCTACCGCTACTACCTGGCAACCACGGTCCAGGCCGACGCCCCGGCAGAGGTCGCCGCGGGCGCCGAGCTCATCCGCGAGTCGTTCGTGCCGGAGGGCGGCCGATGAGGGGGCGCGCCGCGCTCCTGGCGGTGGTCGCGCTGCTCGCCGCGCTGCCCGCCGCGGCGATCGGCTTGAGCGGCGGCCCCAAGTCGCTCGCGGTCTCCGCCTCGCTCGGCGAGTGCGGCCTCGCGGGCAACCAGATCGCCTGCCGCGTGGATGTGAGCTGGAGCGGGCTCGCGGACGCGAGGTCCTACAGCGTGAGCGTGACCGCCCCTGGCGGCGGCGTGGTGGGCTCGGCCGAGACCTCCGGCACGTCGGCGTCGATCTGGATCCCCTACTCCGGCGCGGGTTCCTACGAGGTGATCGTGACCGCGTGGGGAGAGCAACGCGAGGGCGAGGAGGAACCCGAGGTGATCGCGCAGGAGAGCTTCGGGACGGCGGGCGAGCAGCGCGTCCGCAATGCGCGGGATCCGGGCCCGGCCCCTCCTGCCCCGGTCGATCAGGCGCCGGAGAACGACCCGGAGGAGCCCCCCAAGGCAGAACCGGAGCCGGAGCCACCGGCGACGGAGGAGCCGCCCGCCCAGGACGAGCCCGCCGACACCCCGGAGTGCGAGGCGAGGGAACCCGACGCACCGAGCGAGGCGAGCGCCCCCGAGCCCGCCACCACAGCGCCAGCGGAGCAGGTCGAGGCGGGGTGCTGAGCCAGCCGCGCGCTCGACAGGCGGATCAGGTCGCGCGTGCGACGCCCAGCTCGCTCGCAAGCGCCCGCACCCGAGCCTCGATGTCGTCGCGTATGCGGCGCACGGTCTCAAGGTCCTGACCGGCGGGATCGTCGACGTCCCAGTCCTCGTAGCGCCTGCCCGGGTAGAAGGGGCACTCGTCCCCGCAGCCCATGGTCACGACCACGTCGGCCTCGCGCACCGCGGCCGTCTCGAGGAGCTTCGGCGCCTCGGCCGAGATGTCCACACCGACCTCCCGCATCGCCTCGACCGCGACCGGGTTGACGCGCTCAACCGGCTCGGAACCGGCTGAGCGCACCACAGCGCGGTCGCCAGCGAGACGACGCATCAGCGCCGCCGCCATTTGGCTTCGCCCGGCGTTGTGGACGCAGACGAAGAGGACGGTCGGGCGGGTCTCACCCACGGGTCATCGCGGCGCGCCCTACGCCCCTTCGCCGCCCTCGAGGTGCGCCTTGAGGCCCTCGGCGGCGCCCTTCGTGAGGAACTCCTTCACCCGCGCCTCGACCGGGCCGCGGAGCAGCATGCCCAACACGCGGCCCGGGTCGACCTCGAGCGCGTAGGTGGCGCGCGTGCGCCCGTCGCCCAAATCCTCGAACTCCCAGCGGCCGTCGAGCGACTTGACGTCGCCGCGCTCCTGGCGCCAGCGCAGGCCGGTCGGGGGGTCGTACGAGAAGCGCAGGGTCGTCGTCGTGCGCTTCACGACCGCGTCGGCCTCGGTGCGCACGAGCATCGCCCTCCCCTCGGCGTCGGTCTCGAGCACCTCGACGGTCTCCATCGCGGGGTTCCACGCGGTCGCGCCCGGCACGTCAGCCGCGGCCTCGTACGTGCGCTCGAGCGGCGCGTCGATCTCGACGGTGTAGCTGGCGGTCAGGCGGCCGATGGGCGCAACGGTAGCGGGTGCCGGCGCGGGCCGGCCCCTCCGATCCACCGTGCGGGGCGCCCGTGCCCCGCCGATACCGGGGGTGGGATAAATCACAGCGCGGGCGGGAAACGAATCGCTTCATCTTCGGCTCTTTCCCTCTCCGCGCTACAGGTTTCGCTACAGAAACGCAACAGAACGTCCGCGGTGAGTCCCGCCGTCCTGTATCTCGCGGCAACAATTCCCGTCTGCCCCCACTGAAGTCTGGGCGTCTAGCCGGGCGGATCGCCGTGTCGGTGACCGTCATCTGCGTCGCAATCTCGATGCATGCAAGCTGACGGCGAGCCGGCTCGCTTCAAGCCTCTCCGTTATCAGGATGCGGACACC
>DATCLC010000004.1:0-11564 GCA_036564135.1 Solirubrobacterales bacterium | reverse complement strand
TGATCCTCATCCAATACGCCGACCCGCGACGCAAGGGGCGGCTGCGGCCGACGAACGTGGTCCGGGTGCGCGACGGGCGCTTCGTGGCCCGCGGCGAGCCGCGCACCCGCTTCACCTACGTGGTGCACGCGGCCCCGTAGCAGCAGCGCCAACCGGAGTGAGGCGGATTCGTCCGGTACATGCGAAGGGATCCGCCTCACGCCGGGGGGCGCCTTCGCGGCGGGGCGCGCGGGGGTCTTACTAGGGTGCGGGCCATGGACTCCCCGCCTGGGCACCCGGCGATCCTGCGCATCCTCGCGCCCAACCCGAGCCCAATGACGCTCGAGGGCACGAACACCTACGTCGTCGGCGCCGCGCCCGCTTGGGTGATCGACCCCGGACCCGACGACCCCGCCCACATCGCCGCGATCGAGGATGCGGCCTCCTCGCGCGGCGGGATCGCGGGCGTGCTGCTCACCCACTCGCACGCCGACCACACCGCCGCCGTCGAGGCGCTCGGCGCGCCGCTCGTCTGGGGGCGGGTGGACGAGCGCGACGAGACCACCCTGCAGCCCGACGCGGCCGCGGTCGCGCCGGAGAGCGATGCCATCCAGGAGGTCGGCCCCTTCCGGGTGGTGCCGACGCCCGGGCACTCCGCCGACCACGTCTGCTTCGTATGGGAGGACGTGTGCTTCTGCGGCGACCTCGTCCTCGGCCGCGGCTCATCGATCGTGCTGCCCGCGGCGTGGGGCGGGTCGCTGGCCCTGTACCTGCGCTCCCTCGAGCGCCTGCGCGAGCTGGGCTGCTCTCTGCTCGCCCCTGGGCACGGCCCGTGGATCACCGATCCCGAGGCGAAGCTCGACGAGTACCGCGAGCACCGCCTCGCCCGCGAGCGCGCCCTGCTCAGCGAGCTCGAAGCGGGCGAGCGCTCACGCGAGCGGCTCCTGGACCGTGTCTGGACCGACGTGCCGGCGGAGCTGCGGGCGGCCGCGGCCCTCACCATGGAGGCGCACTTCGAGAAGCTCGCCGCCGAAGGGCGCTTGCCCAACGACCTGCGCGACTGATATCACCGGCAGGGTGAAGCGGGGCCGCATCATCGGAGCGCTGGTCGGCGCGGCGGGCGCGGCCGCCGTCGGCGCGTGGTGGCAGCTCTTCCGTCGGCCGCTCCCGCAAACGATCGGCACGCTCCACGTGCACGGCCTCGACGCGCCTGTGGAGATCCGCCGCGACCGCTGGGGCGTGCCCCACATTTACGCGGCGAGCCTGCGCGACCTGTGGTTCGGGCAGGGCTTCTGCTTCGGCCAGGACCGGCTGTGGCAGCTCGACCTCTACCGGCGCATCGCCGACGGTCGGCTCGCCGAGATCGCCGGCCCGGACGCGCTGCCCACCGACCGCCTCATGCGCACGCTCGGCCTGCGCCGCGTCGCCGAGCGCGAGGCGCGCGAGCTCCCCGACGACGTCGCGGAGGCGCTCACCTCGCTGAGCGCGGGGATCAACGCGGCAGCGGCGCGTGCGAGGGCGCTGCCCGTCGAGTTCCAGATCCTGCGGCTGGGCTTCGAGCCCTGGAGCCCCGCCGACACGCTCGCCAGCCAGAAGCTGCTCTCGTTCGGGCTCTCGACGAACTGGGAGCGCGAGCTCTTGCGCGCGGAGATGGGCCGGGCGCTCGGGCCCGAGCTCGCGGCGCGCCTCGATCCGACCTATCCCAAGGGCTGCCCGATCGTGCTCGAGCCGGGCGGCGACGGCGCCAGCCCCGGCGAGCTCGCCGCGCGCATCGACGCGATCCACCGCTACCTCGGCCTCGCGGTGGAGGCGACCGGCTCCAACAACTGGGCGGTGGCGGGCGAGCTCTCGGCCACCGGTCGGCCGCTGCTCGCCGGCGACCCGCACCTCTCGCCGTCGATGCCCGGGATCACCTACCAGGTCGGCCTCTACCTTGGCGAGCGCTTCGCGCGCGGCGCCGCCTTGCCGGGGGCGCCCGGGATCGCGTTCGGGCAGAACAACGACGTGGCATGGAGCTTCACGAACGTGATGGCCGACGTCATGGACCTCTTCGTCGAGCGGATCGAGGACGGCCGCTACGCGTTTCGCGACGAGTGGCGCGAGCTCGAGACGCGGACCGAGGAGATCGGGGTGCGGGGGAGGCCGGCCGAGCGGTTGGTCGTGCGCGCTACTCACCACGGCCCGATCGTGAACGAGGCGCTTGGCGCCGACGAGAGCGAGCCGCTCGCGCTGAGCTGGATGACCCTGCGCTTCCCCGCGATCACGAGCGCGCACCTGGGTGTGCTCGACGCGTCGAGTGGACCCGACCTCGTCGCCCGTCTTGAGGACTACGCCACGCCGGTGATCAACCTGGTGTGGGCAGACCGGCACGGATCGATCGGCTACAAGACGGTCGGCAAGGTCCCGCTGCGCGAGGGCGGCTCGCCCGACCTGCCGCGCTGCGGCTGGAGCGGGGAGGACGAGTGGGTCGGGTGGATCCCCTACGACGAGCTCCCCGAGATCACCGATCCCGAGAGCGGCTTCATCGTCACCGCGAACAACCGCGTCGAGCCCGACGACTACCCGCACCACCTGACCAGCGAGTACCTCGACGGGGCGCGCGCGGCGCGCATCGAGCAGCTCCTGCGCCGCACCGACGAGCATGACCTCGACGGGTTCGCGCGCATGCAGACCGACATGCTCTCGCTGCCGGGGCTGGAGACCGCGCGGCGGCTGGCGCGCCTGCGTCCCCGCAGCCAGGCCGAGACGCGCGCGATCGAGCGCCTGCGCTCGTGGGACGGGCGCATGACGCCGGACTCGATCGCGGCGACGATCTACCAGGCGTTCACGCTGCACTTCGGCACAGCGGTGGCACGCGCGGCGATCGGCGACCGCGACCTCGCGGAGCGCTGGCTCGACCGCGCCGACAACGGCTTCATGTCCCACGTCACCTCGCCCTGGCGCTGGCAGGCGCACCTCCTCGACCTCTGGGAGGAGGGCGACGAGGAGCTGATCGGCGGCTCCTGGGACGAGCTCGCGCTCGACGCGCTGCGCAGCGCGCTCAACGACCTCGCCGACCGCTACGGCGACGACCCCGAGCGCTGGCGCTGGGGCCGGGTGCACCCGCTGCGCTTCCCGCACGCCCTGGGCGCCGCGAACGCGCTGTTCAGGCGGATCTTCGACCGCAAGCTCGAGGTGGGCGGCGGCCAGGAGACGGTGGCGCAGGTGGGCTGGGATCCAGGGAAGCCCTACGACGCGATCTGGGCCCCGTGCTGGCGCTTGGTCGCCGACCCCGTCCACCCCGAGCGCTCGCGCTGGCAGCAGTTCACCGGCAACTCAGGCCACGTCGCGAGCGAGCACTACGACGATCTGCAGCCGCGCTGGCGCGACGGGTTCACGCAACCGCTGGAGGGTGAGGGCCCCTGGCAGGTGCTGACCCTCACCCCCCGCTGACGCAATCGGCCACCTATCGCGTGGTCGCCTTTACGCGCGCCCGGGCGATGTGTGACCAAACGCGCACGCGCCCGAGGCGGTCGGCCGGCTACTTCCGCTTGCAGGGCACGTTCTCGCAGTTCTTGGTGCCCGCGCCCTTCGCCTTGTTGCCGCCGCCGTCGACGTCGTAGCTCGCGTAGAACCCGTAATCACCCGCGTCGTTCGCGGTGTTGTTCTTCAGTGTGTAGCGATAGTTCGCGAGCGGCGTGCTGTTCGACAGGTAGAACCCAATGTAACCGGCCTTGTTGGCGGCGCTGTTCTTGATCAGGAGCTTCGGGGAGTCGCCATAGACGTAGAAGCCGTAGGAGGCGCGGTGCGCGCGGACCTTGTCGAGCACCCCGTGCAGGTAGCCGCCGTAGACCGCGTAGGTGGTCGCGGGGTCGTTGCCCGTGATCTTCACGTTTCTGACCTTCTGCGCGTACGTCTCGTACAGGTAGAGCCCGTAGGCGGCGTTGTCGATGGTCACGTTACGGATCACGGGCCGCACGGCGTATTCCAGCTCGATGCCGGTGTCGCTATTGGTGCCGTCAAGGCGAATTTCGAGCTTCCGCAGCGTCGTGCGGGCGGGGGAGTGGAAGTCGATCGCGTCCGACCAGCCGCGCAGCTTGCCGTTCTTGACCGTGACGCCGTCATAGCCGGAGTTCTCAATCCCGATCTGGCTGCCCGACGGACCGCGCAGCGTCTTGCCGTTGAGGTCGATCGTCACCCCATCGCGGCCGATGATCAGGCCGTTCGTGCCGGAGCTGGTGCAGTTCAGGTGCTTCTTGAGCTTGACGTCCTTCTTGATGACGTCGCCGCACTCGATTGCGGCGTGCGCCGAGGACGCTCCGGCGAGCGCGAGGGCGCTCGCGACGATGGCGCCGAGCAGCGCCCGCAGACTGCGTGGTCTCATGGGTCCCCCCTAAGGGTTAGGCAATAAGAGTCGCTGCGACCCTACACCACGCCACGCGCGCTTGCGGAGGGCCGCCCGCACCTGCGGCCTGCCTGCGCACGAACGAGAGCGGGGCGGCCCGCAACGACCGCCCCGCCGATCACCGACTTTCAAACAGGTCGGTGCGCCCGTGTCTACCTACGGGCGATCACCGCTTGCAGGGCACGTTGCATCGTCTCGTCGTGACCCCCTTGAGTTGGATCTGAGCCTGCGCGCGGAACGTCCAAGACCACAAACCTCCGCTGTCGAGGTCCATCCCGCTATAGCCTCCGCAGAAATGGAGCCGCTGAAGGGACTGATCCTCTCCGGAGGCGCGGGGACCCGCCTCCGCCCGATCACCCATACGTCCGCGAAGCAGCTCGTCCCGGTGGCGAACAAGCCCGTGCTGTTCTACGGGATCGAGGCGCTCGTCGACGCCGGCGTAACCGACATCGTGATCGTGATCGCGCCCGAGACCGGCGGCGAGATCCGCGAGGCCGTGGGCGACGGGTCCAAGTTCGGCGCGCGCGTCACCTACGTCGTTCAAGATGCCCCGCGCGGCCTGGCCCACGCCGTGCTCACCGCGGAGGAGGCGCTCGGCCACGGGCCGTTCATCATGTACCTGGGCGACAACCTGTTGCGCGATGGGGTCCGCGCTCTCGCCGACCGCTTCCGCGAGGGCAAGTCGGACGCGCTCATCCTGCTGACCAAGGTTCCCGACCCGTGGCACTACGGCGTCGCCGAGCTCGACGGGGAGCGGGTCGTGCGGCTCGTCGAGAAGCCCAAGGACCCGCCCTCCGACATGGCGCTCGTGGGCGTCTACCTGTTCGGCCCGGCGATCTTCGACGCTGCGCGCGCGATCGAGCCCTCGTGGCGCGACGAGCTCGAGATCACCGACGCGATCCAGCACCTGATCGACAAGGGCGCGCGCGTCGAGTCGCGCACGGTCACCGGCTGGTGGAAGGACACGGGCCAGCTCGCCGACATGCTCGAGGCCAACCGGCTCGTACTCGAGGATTTGGAGCGCTCGATCGAGGGCGAGGTCGCGAGCGCGCGGATCGAGGGGCGCGTCTCGGTGGCGCCCGGCGCGCGTATCGAGCGCTCGCTCGTGCGCGGCCCCGCCATCATCGGTCCCGGCGCCGTGATCACCGATTCCTACATCGGCCCCTACACGTCGATCGACCGCGACGTGGTCGTCGAGCACTCCGAGGTGCAGCACTCGATCCTGCTCGCGGGGGCGAAGGTCCTGAACCTGGAGACGCGCATGGAGGCGAGCCTGCTCGGCCGCAACGTGACGCTGAAGCGCGGCGAGCGGCGTCCGCGCACGCTCAGCATGATCGTCGGTGACAACTCGGAGATCACCCTGCCGTGAGGGTGATCGTCACAGGCGCGGGGGGCATGCTCGGCGGCGACGTGACCGACGAGCTCGTGCGGCGCGATCACGAGGTCTACGCGCTCGCCCGCGCGAACCTCGACATCACCGACCCCGCCGACGTCGAGGATGCCCTGCGCGAGATCGCCCCCGACGTGGTCGTCAACTGCGCGGCCTGGACGGACGTGGACGGCGCCGAGGCGAACGAGCGGGCGGCGATGGAGGTGAACGACACCGGCGCAGCGCTGGTCTCGCGCGTGGCCCGCGACCGCGGCGCGTCGATCCTGCAGATCTCCAGCGACTACGTCTTCGACGGCTCCAAGCGCACGCCGTACGTGGAGTCGGACATGCCGAACGCGCTCTCGGCGTACGGGCGCTCGAAGCAGGCCGGCGAGACCTCGGTGGCCGTCGCGAACCCGCGCCACTGGATCGTGCGCACCTCCTGGCTCTACGGGGTGCGCGGCGGCAACTTCGTCGAGACGATGCTGCGCCTTGCGAGCGAGCAGCCCGAGGTCCTCGTTGTCTCCGACCAGGTCGGCTCGCCCACCTACACGCGGCATCTGGCGACAGCGCTCGCGGACCTGATCGATGAGCGGCGCCCGTACGGCATCTACCACATCGCCGCGTCGGGGAGCTGCTCCTGGTACGAGTTCGCGCAGGAGATCTTCGACCAGACGGACACCGAGTGCCGGGTGATGGCGGCGACCACCGAGATGCTGGGCCGCCCGGCGCCGCGGCCCGCGTACTCCGTGCTGGGCACCGAGCGCGACGACGCCCCGGTGCTCCCCGACTGGCGCGACGGCCTGCGCGAGTACCTCGCCGAACGTGCGAGGGTTATGGCATGAGGATCCTCGTCACCGGGGGCGCCGGGTTCATCGGATCGGCGTACGTGCGCTACCGCCTGGAGAACCACCCGGGCGACGAGGTGCGCGTGCTCGACAAGCTCACCTACGCCGGCAGGCGGGAGAACCTGGAGGGCCTCGAGCGCTGCGAGCTGGTCGTCGGCGACATCGCCGACCGCGACGCGGTGGCGGCGGCCGTCGAGGGCTGCGACGCGATCGTCAACTTCGCCGCCGAGTCGCACGTGGACCGCTCGATCGAGTCGCCGGGCGAGTTCATCCAGACCGACGTGTTCGGCACCTACGTCTTGCTCGAGGCGGCGCGCGACGCCGGCATCCGCCACCTGCAGATCTCGACCGACGAGGTCTACGGCTCGATCGAGGAGGGCTCGTTCACCGAGAGCTCGCCGCTCGACCCCTCCTCGCCGTACTCGGCGTCGAAGGCGGGCGGCGACTTGCTCGTCTCCGCCTTCGAGCACACCTACGGTGCGGACGCGCTGATCGTGCGCGCCTCCAACAACTACGGGCCGCGCCAGTACCCGGAGAAACTGATCCCGCTCTGCATCCTGAACGCGCTCGCCGGTGACCCGCTCCCCGTCTACGGCGACGGGCGCCAGGTGCGCAACTGGCTGTGGGTCGAGGACTTCGCGGCGGCGATCGACGTGGTGCTCGAGCGCGGCGAGGCCGGCCAGGTCTACAACGTCGGCGGCCCCGACGAGCGCGAGAACATCGAGGTGGTGCGGCGCATCGTCGAGCTCACCGGCGCCGACGAGTCGCTGATCACCTTCGTCAAGGACCGCCCCGGCCACGACCGCCGTTACTCGCTCTCCTCGGAGAAGACCGAGGCGCTGGGCTGGCGCGCCAAGGTGGGCTTCGACGAGGGCATCGAGCGCGCCGTCGCCTGGTACCGGGACAACGAGGACTGGTGGGGGCCGATCCGCTCGGGCGAGTACCGCGAGTACTACGAGCGGCAGTACGGCACCAAGCTGGCGTAGACCGAGGAGCCATGGCCCGCAGGCTGCAGACCGAGATCCCGGACCTCGTCCTGCTCGAGGTGCGGGCCCACGGTGACGAGCGCGGCTTTTTGCTCGAGTCGTACCGCGAGGAGGAGTGGCGCGAGCTCGGCGTCGACGTTCACTTCGTGCAGGAGAACCACTCGCGCTCGCGCAAGGGGATCCTGCGCGGCATCCACTTCCAGCTCCAGCCCGGGCAGGCCAAGCTAGTGCGCTGCGTGCGCGGGCGGATCTGGGACGTCGCCGTCGACCTGCGGCGCGACTCCCCGACGTACAGGCGCTGGCAGGGCTTCGAGCTCTCCGACGAAAACCACCGCCAGCTCTACGTGCCGGTCGGCTTCGGCCACGGCTTCTGCGTGCTGAGCGAGGAGGCCGACGTCGCCTACAAGCTCTCGAGCTACTACGACCCCGAGCAGGAGGCCGGCATCCGCTGGGACGACCCGGACGTCGCCGTGGAGTGGCCGATCGCCGACCCGCAGCTCTCCGAGCGCGACCGCACCGCGCCCACGCTCGCTGAGGTCGCGGACGAGCTGCCGTTCTAGAGGCACGAATCGAGTGGCGGGTCAGGCCGACTTCTCCGAGGCTGACTGGAAGCGGATCTGCCGGGGGCCGGCGGCAGCCGCGCTCTACGTCTCGTACGCGAGCAGGGGCGGGGCGATGAAGACCGTTAAGGAGACCAAGGCGATCGCCGCCGCGTACGAGCGCGCCCGCAAGGGCGGGGCCGTGGGCCAGCTGCTGCGCGAGGCCGTGGCCGACTACCCGGTGATCGGCGCCGATCACAACGACTCCATCGAGGACATCAGGCAGCGCCTGATCGACGATGTGGGTGCCGCGTGGGCCCTGGTCGAGCGGCACGCGCACCCGAGCGAAGCGGGCGAGTACCGCCAGTTCCTGCTCGAGATCGCGCAGGCGGTCGCGGCCGCTGCCAAGGGCATCGACCCCGACGAGGCGAATGCCCTGTCCGCGATCGAGGCCGCGCTGCGGCCCGCGCGTTGGGGCTAGCTCAGTCGCGAACCGGGACCTTGAAGCGCCTTGCCTTGGAGCGCACCCCGGTTTTGCCGGTGGCCCGCAGCCTGAGCTTTAGGCGTGGGCCTTGAGGCCCTTCAGCCGGATGACGTTGCGCCCTTTGGAGCTGTCGAAGCCGCCCGCTTGGAAGGGCGTGTGGTTCGTGGTCATCCCGGGCGCGAGCACGATCCGGTCCGCCTTGCCGTCGTTGCCCTTGGTGGTGAGCGCCGTCTGCAGGGACGGCTCCGCGACCCGGCCCTTGCCGGGCTTGCACCTCTTCGAGAAATCGGGCACGCAGAAGGTCGTCGCCCCCGCGCCGCCCGGCAGGGCGAGCGCCACCGCTGCCCCCGCGACCAACGCCAACGTTCTCACGCTCATGCTCACCGCCCTTTCCGGCGGCGGACGCTACGCCCTGCCCCCGCTTCTGACTGGTCGCGCCAGTCTGCCCGGTCGCGGGGTCGAGCGCAAGACCCAGTGCCTAGAGCGGAGGCGTGCCCGCCGGCGGCTGTGAGTCGCGGACCTCGAAGGGCTCGCTGGCGATCGGCTCGCCCTGGGCCTCGAGCGTCCACTCGTACCTGGCCTGCGGCAGGCGCAGGTTGTTGACGTTCATCGTGAGCGGCACGCTGAAGCTCATCCCGGGCGTCGCGCCCGCCGGGCGGCCGACCTCCACGTGGCCGCGGATCACCACGGGGCGCTCGCCCACCTCCACCGGGTTGCCGTCCTGGTCGCGCAGGCGGGCGACGACCTCGATGCGCTCGTTCGCCCGCGACCAGGGGATCGTGAGCCGGATCGCGAGCGAGATGTTGATCGCGGTGCCGGGCACGCGCGCGATGCGCTGCAGCCCGCCCCCGAGGATGTAGAGCTTGCCGTTCACGCTCTGCGCGGAGTCGCAGAGCAGCAGCGTCGCGCGGATGTCGTTGGGGGTGCCCTCCATGCGGCCCCCGAAACTAGCGCGTCGCGCGCCTTTCCCGCCGAGCGCGCCCAACGCCCCTCGCCCGAACGCGCCCGCCACTCCGGCCGAGCGTGCGATTCCGTTGTCATGCGCGACGTTTTCGCACGGTCGGCGGGAATGGGGGCCGTGGGCGCGGGGGCGTAGACTCGGTGGGTTGACCATGGCTTCGAGTTCGAGTGCGAAAACCGACCCGCTGGCACCGTTCTCGGAGCCGGTTCGGCGCTGGTTCACCTCCTCGTTCGAGGCCCCCACGCCCGCCCAGGCCCAGGGCTGGCCCGCGATCGCCTCGGGCAAGAACACGCTGATCTGCGCCCCGACCGGCTCAGGCAAGACGCTGACGGCGTTCCTGTGGGGCATCGACAACCTCGCGCGCAGGGCCGCGCCCGAGCCCCCGAAGCGGGGCCGCAAGGGCCGGGGCGGCTCGAACTCGGACTCGGCGGCTGCCCAGCCCACCATCGAGGGACTCGAGATCGACCCCGACCAGCCGCCGCTCGGCTCGGGCGTGCGGATCGTCTACGTCTCGCCGCTCAAGGCCCTCTCCTATGACGTCGAGCGCAACCTCCGCGCGCCGCTCCGCGGCATCGGCGCGCCGATCAGCGTCGGCCTGCGCACCGGCGACACCCCGCAGCGCGAGCGCCAGGCGATGCGGCGCAATCCGCCGGACATCCTGATCACGACCCCCGAGTCGCTGTATTTGATGATGACCTCGCAGGCGCGCGAGATCCTCGCCGGGGTCGAGGCGGTGATCGTCGACGAGATCCACGCGGTCGCCCAGACCAAGCGCGGCGCGCACCTCGCGCTCACGCTCGAGCGACTCGAGCACCTGGTCCAGACGCACGAAAACGGGCGCGGGCCCGACGCGACCGTGCAGCGCATCGGCCTCTCGGCCACGCAGCGCCCGCTCGAGCGGGTCGCGCAGTTCCTCGTGGGGCCGCGGCGCGAGTGCGAGATCGTCGACGCGGGCGTGCGCAAGGACCTCGACCTGGAGATCGTCGTCCCGGTCGAGGACATGACCGACCCGGACGCCTCCACCGAGAAGCGCCGCGACGGAGGCGATGCGGGATTCGAGTACTCGCCCGGCGACGCCAACTTCGACGCCGCCCCGACAACGCGCTCGATCTGGCCCGCGATCTACCCGAAGCTGCTGGAGCTCGTCGAGCAGCACAACTCGACGATCATCTTCGTGAACGCGCGGCGCGCCGCCGAGCGGCTCGCGAAGCGCCTGAACGAGCTTGCGAACGAGCAGCGCGAGGCCAAGGAGGGCGAGGCCGCGGCGGAGAAACCGCCGGTCGAGATCGCCCGCGCCCACCACGGCTCGCTCGCCCACGAGGAACGCCTCGTGATCGAGGAGATGCTCAAGTCGGGCCAGCTCCCCTGCCTGGTCGCCACCTCCTCGCTGGAGCTTGGCATCGACATGGGCGCGGTCGACCTCGTGATCCAGGTCGAGTCGCCGAAGTCGGTGACGCGCGGGCTGCAGCGGGTGGGCCGCGCGGGCCACACGCTCGGCCAGGTCTCGAAGGGACGCATCTTCCCCAAGTTCCGCGCCGACCTCCTCGAGTGCGCGGTCGTCGCCAAGCGCATGCGCGAGGGCCAGATCGAGGAGACCGTGATCCCGCGCAACCCCCTCGACGTGCTCGCCCAGCACATCGTCTCGATGTGCGCAGACCAGGAGTGGACGGTCGACGAGATCGAGCGCGTCGTGACGGGCGCCGAGCCCTTCCGCGAGCTCAGCCGCGAGCAGCTCGAGAACGTGCTCGACATGCTCGACGGGCGCTACCCGTCGGAGCGCTTCGCCGAGCTGCGCCCGCGGGTCGCCTGGGAGCGCACGACCGGGAAGGTGCGCGGCCGCAAGGGCGCCCGTCAGCTCGCCGTCACCAACGCCGGCACGATCCCCGACCGCGGTCTGTACGGCGTGCACCTCCCCGACGGGCGGCGCGTCGGGGAGCTCGACGAGGAGATGGTCTACGAGGCGCGTGCGGGCCAGACGTTCCTGCTCGGCGCGACGACCTGGCGGATCGAGGAC
>DATCLC010000003.1:0-8563 GCA_036564135.1 Solirubrobacterales bacterium | reverse complement strand
GCAAACCAATCTCACACTCGCGGTGGTTTGTCAAGGCTTTGGCCTAATTCGGTGCCGAAGCTGACGGAATATGGGCGAAGTGTGGTGAAAAAGGTGCCGGGTCGACAGGTTCGTCGCCGGTCGCCGGTCGCCCGTTCCGCGAGACAGAAGCTGGCAGCTGGCAGCTGGCAGCTAGCCGCGCTTTCGCGGCGTGCCGAACGTCCACAGCTTGTTGCCGATGAAGTTCACCGGCATCGCCACGGCGACGGCGATCGCCTGGCTCGGCAGCTCGCCCAGGGGCGTCGAGCTCACCAGCAACTCCAAGACGGCGAGGTTCACGCCCAGGCCGACGACGCTCACCGCGAGGAACTTCGCGCCCTGGTGACCGGGGTGGCCGCCGGGGGCCTCGGCGCGGAACGTCCACTGGCGGTTCCACGTGAAGTTGTTGGTGACCGCGATCAGGAACGCGCAGACCGCCGCGGGGATGTGGTGCATGTCGAGCGCCTGCGAAAACAGGGCGAAGCTCAGCAGGTTGACCACGTAGCCCGAGGCGCCGACCACGCCGAACTTGAAGAGCTGGACCCAGTTGGCGGGTTGGCGCGCGCCGTGGCGCACGCGCTGCACGAGCGCCCAGGTGACCTCCGACCAGCGGGTCCACGCGTCGCGCACCGGCGTCGCGCGCTGCTGCGGCGCGGGCGGGCTGGGCCGCTCGGCCCCCTCTCCGGGCCGGCCGGCGCTCATCGCAGCGCCCCGGCGCGGTCGCTGGGGGAGGTGGTGACGCGCGGGCCCTCGTCGACGCCGAAGTGCGCGCGCACGAGCGCGGCCGCGTCGGTGAGCCGCCACTGCTCGCGGTCGGACGCACCGCCCGGCTCAAGCCCCACGGTGACGAGCGGCACCAGCGAGTCCTCGCGCAACAGCGAGCCGTGGCTGCCGCCGCCGGCGTGCCAGGTGCCTCCCCAGTCCACGCACTCCCAGCCGAGCTCGAGCGAGACGACGAGGTCGCCCGCGTGCGGCGCGGTGAGCGCCGCCCACAAACGACCGAGGCCGTCGGGGTAGCGCTCGCTGTCTGCCCGTTCGCCCGCGCGCTCGAGCTCGAGCGCCTCGAGATCGCCGTCAAGCTCCCAGGCCCGTCCGCGCGGGTCGACCGCCGCCCCGGCCCCGGGCCCGGCAGCCGGGCGAAAACGCAGCTCGCGCCCGCCGCGGGCCACGACCGCGCGCGCGCCGGGGTCGTCGTGGAGCGGCGAGCCCGAGCCCTCGCGCACGCAGGGCTCGCCGCCGGAACGTTCCAGCCAGGCGATGAGGTCCGTGGCGGGCAGCGCCGCGACGCGTTCGCACACGCGCGCGTGCGCGCCGGAGCGCTGACCCTCGCCGCCCAGCACATAGATGTTCGCCGCGCGCGCCGTCGGCGACACCGCGAGCTCGGCCTGCTCGGGCTGGTCCGAGGAGGGCTGGAGCACCTGCCACTCGCGGCCGAGCTCGGCGCCGAGGTCGACGGCCTGGCTCACGTCGGTCTGCGAGTGGTCGGCCATGAGGATCACGGCGTGCTGATCCAAAAACCGGTCCATGCCGCCCCATGCGTCGACCAGCTCGCCGAAACAGCGGTCGGCGTGGAAGATCGAAGCGACCATCGCGTCGGGCCCGAAGCGGTGGGCGTGGTAGTCGTTGTCGGGCAGGCTGAACAGCAGGAAGTCGTAGGAGCCCGGGTCGGCGGCGAGCTCGCGCCCCACGCAGGCGGAGAACTCGTCGCGCGTGCCGGGCCGCGCCAGCGTCGGCTTGCAGGGAACGGGCCGGCTGTTGAAGAGCTCGGCGTAGAAGAGCTCCTCCGGGCCGTAGACGGCGTGCCGGAACCCGGCCGCGGCCGCGCCCTTCTTGAGCAGCCCGTCGAGGCCGAGCTCGTGGCGGGTGCGCCCGCGGTAGATGAGGAACGGCGTACACGCGGTCCGGTACCCCGCGTCGCCGAGCGACTCGAACACGGTCTCCACCTCCCGGGAGAGGTGGCCCATGTTCATGTTGTAGACGACGTCGTAGGTCGCCCGGAACAGGCCGAAGGCGCGGGTCGCCTCAAACGACGAGCCGTACTCGACGTAGCGCTGCTCGACGCGGTGGTACCAGTTCATGCCGCTGATCCAGTGGCGGTCCGCCGTGACCCCCGTGGCGATCTCGGCGCAGCAGACCGGCGTCACCGACGGGAACGCTGAGACGCAGTCGCCGATCAGCTCACCGCGGGAAAGCAGCTCGGCGAAGTGCGGGGCCTTGCCCTCGGCCACGGCCAGCTCGAGCTTGTCCGTGCGCAGCGAGTCGACCATGACGAGGCACAGCTTTCGGCGCGCCCGCACGGGCGCTACCTCAGGCTGCGCAGGCCGGCGTGCTTCTCGGCCGCCTTGCGGCGGCGGCCGAAGTGCAGCCAGACCGTGCCGGCGAGGGCGAGCAGGGACACGGGCGAGACCGGCAGCAGGGCGAGGCCGGTAAGCACCAGCGCGTAGAGCCCGAGATAGAAGGCGACCCCGAAACCGCTGCCCTCGCCCGCGCGCTCGCGCGCCGCGACCGCGACGTCGCGCGCGACGACGTAAGCCAGCAGCGCCACGGGTGCGCCCACGATCCAGCCCGGCCAGGCGGGATGGTCCTCGGGCGTGAGCGACGCGCCGAACAGGAACGCGCCCAGCGCCATCGCGATCACGGCGAGCCCGTTGCCGATGTGGTCGGTCTGCGCCAGGGCGCCGAGCAGCGCACCGGCGGCGAGGGCCAGACCGAGGCCCTGACAGCCTGCGAGGAAGAGATCCATGCGGGTCGCGAAGGCTAGATGATCGCTCACGCTAACCGCCCACAACGCGGGCCCGCGAACGCGCGCCTGCGACACCGGCGAGGGCCGCGATCGCCGCGCTCGCCAGGGCGGTCGCGCAGAGTGCGGCGGGCAGCGTGGAGAGCTCGGCGAGCCCGCCGATGATCGCGGGCCCGGCGAGCAGGCCCGCGTAGCCGGTCGTCGACACCGCCGCGATCGCGGGCGCGGGCGCGGCCCCGGGGGTCGCGGCCGCGAGCAGCAGGGCGAGCGGGAAGATCGCTGACAGCCCGAGGCCGACCACGACGAACCCCGCGATCGTGAGCGCGGGCGGCAGCGGCAGCACGACCACCACCGTGCCCGCCAGCGCCGCCGCGGCGCCCATGCGCATCAGCCGGATCGGCCCGAAGCGCTCGCGCAGCGGATCGCCGGCCAGCCGACCGGTTCCCATCGCCGCCGAGAACGCGGCCAGCCCGACGGCGGCGACGCCCTCCGAAGCGTCCCGCCATTCGGCGAGCAGCACCGCGCTCCAGTCCGACGCCGAGCCCTCGACCAGCAGCGCGCAGAAGCCGATCGCGGCGAACGCGATCAGGGCGCCCGTGGGGCGCGCGAACAGCTGGCCGCCGGCGCGCGCGTCGGCGTGCGCCGGGAGCAACTGCGCGGCTGCCGCGAGGCCCGCCGCGATCACCGCGGCGCCCACGATCGCGAGGTGCGCATCGGGGGCGACGCCGAGCTCGGCCGCGATGCCCGCCACGCCCGCCCCCGCCATCGCGCCGAAGCTGAAGGCGGCGTGGAAAGAGCTGAAGATCGCGCGCTCGTGGCGCTGCTCGGCCTGCACGCCCTGGGCGTTCATCGCAACGTCGAGAAAGCCCGCGCCGAGACCGAGGATCGCGAAGGCGGCGACGAGCCAGGGCAAGTCGGGCGCGAGCGCCGGCATGGCCAGGAGCCCGCCGTAGAGGCAGACTCCCGCCGCGACCACGGGCCGGCTCCCGAAGCGGGCGGACGCCGCGCCGGCGAGAGGCTGCGATACCACGAGCCCGAGCGACGAGCACAGCAGCGCGACCCCGAGCTCGCCGTCGCTGAGCCCGAGGTCCGCCTTGATAGCGGGCACGCGCGCCATCAGCGAGCCGAACATGAAGCCGTTCAGCGCGAAGACGACGGTGACCGCGGCGCGCAGCCTGGGCACGGAATTCACCACCGCCCGCTACCCGGATTTCTTGCGCTCGGCGCGCCCGAGTGGGAGGCTGGTCGCACAATCGCTGAGGTCGCCCCCGAGAACGTCGAGGCCTACGAGGCCTGGAACGGCCCCCTGTACGAGCGCTGGGTCAAGTTCCGCGAGGTCGTCGCCGGCGCCCTCGTCGCCCACGGCGAGGCCGCCCTCGCTCACTTCCCGCCGCCCGTCGGCGGGCGCGTGCTCGACATCGGCTGTGGGCTGGGCGAGACGACTGTACGCCTCGCGGAGCTCGTCGGCCCGGAGGGGTCGGTCCTCGGCATCGACGTCGCCGAGCGCATGATCGGGCTCGCGCGCGAGGAGGCGGCGCGCATGGGGATCTCGAACGTCGAGTACGTCGACGGGGACGCGCAGACCTATCCCTTCGAGGGTCCGTTCGACTACGCGTTCGCGCGCTGCGGGACGATGTTCTTCGCCAACCCGGTGGCCGCGCTGCGCAACGTGCGAAGCGCCCTCGTGCCCGGTGCGCGCCTCAACATGGTGGTCTGGCGCCGCAAGCTCGACAACGACTGGCTGCACCGCGCCGAGGTCGTCGTCAAGCGGTTCGCCGACAAGCCAGAGGAGTACGACGAGCCCACCTGCGGCCCGGGCCCCTTCTCGATGGCCGACGCCGACACGGTCAGCGACGTCATGCGCTTCGCCGGCTTCGAGGACGTCTCGCTGCACCGCTGCGACGAGCCGATCAGGATCGGCCGTGACCTCGACGCCGCCGTCGACTACGTGATGTCGATCGGGCCCGCCGCCGAGGTCGTGCGCCTCTGGGGCGAGCGGATCGACGAGATGCGCCCGCAGATCGATGCGGCCGTGCGCGAGGCGCTCAACGAGTTCGAGGGGCCGGACGGCGTCGTCGCGGCGGCGTCGACCTGGTCGGTGAGCGCCGTCGTGCCCGCCGGCGCCTAGGCGGTCACGAGCTCGTCCGCCAGCGGGCTGCGGCAGTACAGCACGCTGCGGCCGTTGCGCTGGGCGCTCACGAGCCCTGCGTCGCGCAGGGCCGCCAGGTGCTGCGAGACGCCGCCCGGGCTCATGCCGAGCCGGCGGGCGAGCTCGGTGGTCGTGCGCGGCGCGTCGAGGTCGGCGAGCACGGCCGCGCGGCCCTGCCCGAGCACCTTGGCGAGCGCGTCGGGCGGCGTGGGCGCCGACTCCCACAAAAGGCCGATCCCGCGGGCCGGGTAGATCAGCGTCGGCTGCCAGGGGGCCTCGGTCATCGCCGCGGTGTGCTGACTGGAGAACGCGGAGGGCACGAGCAAAAGGCCCTTGCCGTCGAGGGGGAGGTTCGGGATCGCGCACGGGCGGTGCACCGAGAGCTTGCCCTCCCCCTGGGTCCACTCCACCTCCGGGTGCAGGTCGGCGAAGAGCTTGGCGAGGCCGCCCTCAGCCAGCCGGCGCGAGCGGTAGGCGATGTCCGCTTCGAGCACGGCCTGAATGCGCGGCCAGTCCTGCTTGAGCGCCACCTCCCAGAAGCGCCGGAGCACCTCGGCGAGCCTCTCCACCGTGCCCCGCGGGTCGTCTAGGTAGGGCTGGAGCTGCTCGCGCGGGATTCCGTCGGACAACAGGACGCCGACGTCGTGACGGATCAGATCCGCGGGCGTCGTGCGGACGAGCTCGAGCTCGTCCTCGAAGCTCGCGAGTGGCGTCGAGGGCGGCGGCGTGAGGAAATCCGCGATGTAGCCCTTGCGGGGCAGGAGGGCGAGCGGCAAGGACAGGTCGAGCTCGCGGAGCTTCGGCCTGATCCGCTTCACCCACGGCAGGTGCAGAGCGAGCGCCGAGGGGTTGCGCAGCGCCCGGATCGCCGCGGCGGTCTCCCACATCGGCGAGATCGCAAACCGCGTCCGCGCGATGTCGTCGACGCTGAAGCGGAAGTTGATCATTTAGTCCAGGCTAAATGAACTGACGCCGAAAGCAAGTCGCGAGAGGCTGTCCGCAGACGAAGAAGACCCCGGAGGAACGCCATGTTCGCCGCCTCTTTCGCGCACATCAACGGCCAGTTCGAGCTCCCCACCCGACCCGCCTCGCGCCGCCGAAAGCGCGGCTCGGAGAGCGCCGCCGCGTCCGCCGAGCGCCGCGAGCGCGAGCCGCGCGCGTTCGCGCCGCGCCTGGCCCGCGACCGCGCCTGCTGACGCCGCCGCCGTGCTCGACCTTTCTCGTCTCTGGGACTAGGAACCTCGATCACGAGACCGGGTCCGAGCAGGCGATCGAGCCTTGTAGCCACTGGGACTAGGAAGCTCGATCGCCGGTTGGGGCGCCGGCCTGGGTGGCGTCGATGGGACGTTCGTTGAGGTGAGCTGGCGGCCCGGGGCGGCGATGGCTAATCTTCCGCGCCGCCGTAAGGATGCGGGCTTGGACGTGGAGAGCAGGACGCTCGGGGGCGATCGCGATCGCCGCGGCGCTCTGCGTTGCCGCGACCGCTCACGCCGACGTGCGCTTCGCGGCGCCCGATGCCTCCGCCTCGGCTGCGTGCGCGGAGGCCGATCCCTGCGAGATCGAGGTCGCCATCGAGGGGGCTCAGCCCGGGGACGTCGTGCGCGTCCTCCCCGGCTACTACGAGACGACCGACGGTTCCGACCCAATCACCATCCCCAGTGGAGTGATCGTCGAGGGCGGCATCGGCGAGGAGCGCCCCGTCATCGATACGCCTGGGTTCGACGGCAGCGGCTCGGAGGGCGAGGAGCTCCACGACGTGATCGT
This sequence comes from Solirubrobacterales bacterium, assembly GCA_036564135.1. Classification (GTDB taxonomy): domain Bacteria; phylum Actinomycetota; class Thermoleophilia; order Solirubrobacterales; family 70-9; genus RSA11. Next base: position 1,892 of record DATCLC010000003.1, on the reverse strand, counting down.
GTTGCACGGCTACCAAGACGTCCCCGGCGTCAACCGGGTCGACCTCGTCGAGCGCGTCGAGGTGCTGGGGACCGCGACCGCGTCCAACAAGCCCTGCGTCGTCGGCAACGGCGGCGCCATGCGCGACTCGATCTGCCTGTCGCTGGCCTACGGTGCCACCGCGCTCACCGTCGACCACGACTGCACCGATCCCGAGGGCACGACGGCCGAGATCACCAACGTGACCGCCGTCGCCATCCACGACGGCCAGGACAACACGTACGGGGTGCACGTCCGCGCGTCGAGCGCGTGCGAGTCACGGGTGCTGCTCGAGAACGTGATCGCGCAGGGCCACTCCTTCGACATCTGGATGCACAACGATGGACCTGCCAAGCTGACGTTGGAGACCGCGAACTCGCTGTACGAGAAGCAGATCGCCTTCTCCGGCGAGCAGAACGTCCTCGATGAGGTCGACCGCGTCACCCAGCCCGCCCTGTTCCCGGACCTCCCGGATTTGGATTTGAGCCAGGCTCCCGGCTCGCCGTCGATCGACCGGGGCCGCGGCGACGGCCTCGGCCGCCTCGACGTCTACGGCAACGCGCGCGTGCAGGGCGGGCGCATCGACATCGGCGCCCAGGAGTTCGACGCCGCGCCGACGGTCATCCTCACGAAGCCGCGCGCCAAGCGCTTCGTCGTCGGCAAGCGCAAGCGCTTCAAGCGCGTGCGCGTCGTCTTCACCGCCGACGAGCTCTCGAACTTCGAGTGCAAGCTGGATCGCCGGCCGTGGGCGCCGTGCGAGTCGGGCGTGCGGTTCAAGCTCAAGGCGAAGCGCCGCAAGGGCGCCCTGCACACCATCCGGGTGCGCGCCACGGACATGAACGGGAACCGCAGCGTCCCGGCGGTCTGGCGGGGACGCGTCGTGCAGCGCTAGCCGCCTACGTCGCGCCCGACGGCCGGGTACGCCAAACTTGGCGCGTGACCGAGCGGCCCGAGCACGAGCGCGCGCCCGCGCAGCGCCCGCAGACACCGCCCCGGCAGCGCCGCGCGCACACGACCGCGCGCGACCTCGAGCGCTACGCCGGGCTCTTCGCCGACCGCACCAAGGTCATGCGCTCGTCGGCGATGCGGGACATGATGGAGATCACCGCCCGCCCGGAGGTGATCTCGCTGGCCGGCGGGCTGCCCGACACCTCCACCTTCCCGAGCGACTCGTTCGCCGCGCAGATGACGCGCATCGCCCAGGAGTCCGCGGCAGCGGCGCTCCAGTACGGGCCCACGGAGGGATTCGCGCGCACGAAGGAGTGCATCCGCGAGGTGATGGCGGCCGAGGGCATGCATCCCGACCCCGACGACATCATCGTCACCACCGGGGGCCAGCAGGCACTTGACCTGATCGCGAAGACGCTCGTCAACCCCGGCGACGCGGTGATCGCCGAGGGGCCGACCTACCCGGGCGTGCTCCCCACGCTCTACGCGTACGAGGCGCAGACGCTGCAGGTGGAGGTCGACGAGGACGGCATGCGCGTCGACCTGCTCGAGGAGCTGCTGGACCGGCTGCACGCCGAGGGCCGGCGCCCGAAGTTCATCTACACCGTGCCCTCGTTCCAGAACCCGGCCGGGGTCACGCTCTCCGCCGAGCGCCGCCGGCGCCTGGTCGAGGTCGCCCGCGAGCGCGAGCTCCTCGTCGTCGAGGACAACCCCTACGGGCTGCTCCGCTACGAGGGTGAGCCGGAGGACACGCTTTACAAGCTCGACGGCGGGGACTTCGTGATCTACCTCGGCACGTTCTCCAAGATCCTCTCCCCCGGCATCCGCCTCGGCTGGCTGTGCGCGCCGCCGCCGGTGATGGAGAAGATCGTCCTCGGCAAGCAGTCCTCGGACCTGTGCACGTCGACGCTCAGCCAGTACTTCGT
>DATCLC010000002.1:0-3376 GCA_036564135.1 Solirubrobacterales bacterium | reverse complement strand
CTCGTCCTGCGCGAAAGCGCCCGCCGGCCAGATGAGCGCGGCGAGCGCGAGCAGCAGCCCGAGTCCGGGCAGGGACAAGGTTCGGTAGGCGTTCCGCAAAGAACTCCCCTTCTTTTTCGATGGTCGGCTTGCTGGGCCGCGCGGCGCTCCGCCTGCGCCTCACGGCGCCGCGCAAGCTACGTGCGCGTACAAGCAATTCCCATCGCCCTGCGGTCGGGAGTTTTCGCCCGCCGTTTGTCCGCGCTGTCGAACGCGGGGCGCGCCCCCGGCGGGAAGGCCCAAGGGGGCGCGCTGCGCGCTCAGTGGCTCGTCAGTGGCTGCGGAGCGCCTCGATGAGCTCGTCCTTGTTCATCTTCGAGCGGCCCTCGATGCCGATCTCGGCGGCGCGCTCCTCGAGCTCCTCCTTGGTGCGCTCCTCGTAGGGCTCCGCCTCCCCGCCCTTGTGGCTCACGTCCTCACCGCCCGCCTTCGCGTTGGCGATCCGCGCGGCCTTCTCCTTGCTGGAGCCCTCGTCGCGGAGCTTCTCGTAGAGCTCGTCGTCCTTGACGCTCGGTCCGTGGTCCTTGGCCATGGCGCTTGGGCCTCCTTCGCGGTCGTTTCACCCGCACGGGTACCCGCGCCCCGCCGCGAGTACCGGCGCCCCCGGCCCGCCCGTTGAGCCCCGGCTGCCGCTTCCCGGTGGGCTGAACGCTCTCGCGGGGCTAGCGGCGCCAGGCCCAGACGGCGAGCGCCACGCCCGCGAGCACGCCGGCGAGCCCGATCCAAAGGCCTGCGCCCCCGCCCTCCTCCTCGGCCGCGGGCTCGGCGGCGGCGGGCGGCGGCGTCCACCGCGCGGCTGCCTCGGTCATGAACTCACGGGCCTGGTCCATGAACTCGTCGTAGGAGTCGCCGTCGACCTTGCAGTGCTCGAGATCGACGTCCCTGCCCGGCTCGATCAGCACGAGGGTCGCGTCGCCCCCCGCCTCGCGCAGGCGCTTGGCGAAGCGCTCGTGGTCGGCGGGCGCGACGTACGCGTCGCACTCCGCGGCGCCGATCAGCACGGGCGCGGTGATCTCCTTCGCGTTGCGGATCGGGCTCAGGCGCCTCACCGCGCCGCCGAAGGCCATGCGCGCGAGGTCCTCCCCGCGCCGCGAGCGGCGGCGGTTCCCCATCTCCTCGAGGTCGGGCGGTCCCAACAGATCCACCACGCAGGCCACCGCCTCGCCGCGGCGCGCCGCCGCGATCAGGCCGAGCTGCGCGCCGGCGGAGAACCCGAACACGCAGATCGGCCGCTCGGGGAAGCGCCCGCGCAGCTCGTCGAAGGCGTCGACCGCGTCCTCGAGGCTCTCCTCGCCGGAGCGGTAGCCGAGCGTCGCCACGTCGAAGCCCCAGCCGCGGAGCAGCTTGATCGTGGGCGCCTGCATGCGGTCGACGGCGCGCCCCAGGTCGCCCTGCCAGCCGCCGCCGTGCAGGAGCAGCACCGTGCCGCGCGCCTCGCCCTTCGCCGGGTGCAGGGCGAGGTAGTACGGGACCTTGGTGAGGATCTCCGCCGCGGGCGCCGCGGGCGCCCAGGCGAGCGCCGCTGCGAGCGCGGCGGCCGCGATCCATGCGAGCCGGGGCCGGATGGACATCGCGGCGGAAGATACGCAGCGGGGCCCCGGCCGGCGCCGGGTCTCCCGCCTAGCGCGCGTCGGGGACCCGGGCGCTCATCGCAGCGCGGTAGCGCTCGACCGGGACCACGTCGGCGGGCACCGCCCGGTAGCTGGTCTCGCCCTCGGCGAAGCGCAGCGCGAAGGTGCGCTCCTTGTCGGGGCCGACCTCGGTGACCAGGTTCGTCCCGCCCCAGGAGATCAGCCAGGAGCCGTCGGTGTGCTGACGCGCCGACCCGCAGCAGGGCGAGCTCTGCAGGGAGAAGTCGGTGACCTGGTCGACGAGCAGCGCCGCGCCGTCGAGGATCCGGTAGCGCACGGCGCGGGGCTGGCTGGAGGTCTCGGTCTGGTTGTCGAAGACGGTGACCTCGTCCCCTGCCGCCAGGCGCACGTCGTGCTGGGCGCCGAGCGTGCCCGGGAAGAGGTCGCCCACGATGCGCAGCGAGCGCGGCGTGGGCGTGCCGCCCAGCTTCCATTCGACGCGGCCGGTGGCGCGGTCGATCCGGTAGACCGCGTCGGTGTGGCGCAGGGAGACGAGCAGGTCGCCGTCGGGCGTCTCCTCGACCGCGTTCACGTGCGTGAGGTCGTAGGGCTCTTGGAGCTTGGGCAGCCAGCGGCCGGTCTCGACGATCGCGATGTGGTCGGCGCTCGACCACTCCCAGACGAGCTCGCCGTCGGGCGTCACCTCCTGGATCACGCTGTCGAGCACGGTCGCGTCGGCCGCATCGATGTAGGGGCGCAGGTCGACGCCCTCGCGCGGCCGGTAGGAGAGCAGGATGTAGTTGCCCGCCGCCGTCTCGATCAGCTCGTGGTGGTCGGTGGGCGTCCCGGGGCCGACCGCGCCCAGCCTGCGGACGAGCTCGCCCTCGAGGGTGCGGATCTCGTACGTCACGCCGGGCTCGGTGCCGTAGCCGCCGCCGTGCCAGCGCGTCCAGGCGACCGTGCCGTCGGAGAGCACCTTGGAGTCGATCGAGGGCGGGTCGGTGCGCACCCACCAAACCGGCACGCCGCGCCCGTCGAAGACGAACGTGTAGTTCGGGTTCGGCCCGGCGAGCGTGATCGGCGCCGCGACGTAGAGGCCGCGGCGCGCCTCCCCGAACGACTCGAACTCGTACTCGGGGAAGTCCTCGGGCAGGCAGCGCAGGTGGTAGGCCTCCGCGTCGGCGCCGGCGGGCCCGCCCGCCGCGCGCACCTCGACGCGCACCGCCTGCCCCGGCTCCAGTTCGACCGAGCGGCGCACCGTGCCCGCGCGCCACTCCCCAGCGCCGATGCGCGCGGTGGCTTGGGGTCCGGGTCGCACCGTCACCGGGACCGGGTCGGCGCAAGGGACCGTGTAGTCGTGGGCGGCCGCGTCGAAGCGCGGCTTGAGGCCCGGGGCGTCGATCTGCGGCACGGGCGCGGCGAGCGCTGGCGAGGCCATCAGGCCGTAGAGGACCCAGAGCCCGATCGTGAGGGGCCTTGGGACTCTCCTCCGGTGCCCACGGCGGACGCGGCGCACGGGGGCACCGTATCGCCTTGCGTGGTCGCCGGCCAGGTGCGCCGGGTAGGGTCGGGCACGTGATCACGCCCGAACGAGCGATGCAGGTGATTCGCGGGCGCTTCGGCAAGCACCCCGGCCACCGCGCGCTGCACGCGAAGGGCGTGATCTGCGCGGGCACGTTCACCGCGACGCCCGCCGCCCGCGAGCTCACCCGCGCGCCCCACATGCAGGGCGAGCCGGTGCCGGCGATCGTGCGCTTCTCGAACGG
>DATCLC010000001.1:0-3218 GCA_036564135.1 Solirubrobacterales bacterium | reverse complement strand
GATCTACATGCGCCTGGTCGACCAGACCCGGGTGGAATGGACCGATCGCGCGCATTTCCTGGCGATCGCGTCCCGCGCCATGCGCTTCGTGCTGATCGATCATCTCCGTGCCCGCTCGGCGCTCAAGCGCGGCGCGCTGGGGGATCCGGTGCCGATCGAGGCCATCGAGGTGGAGGAGGCCGGGGCGCAGACGGAGAGCGACCTGCTCGCGCTGAACGAGGCGCTCGAGCGGCTGGGGAGCGTCAGCCCCAGGCTCGGGCGGCTCGTCGAGTACCGGTTCTTCGGAGGGCTGACGTACGAGGAGATCGCCGAGGTGATGGGGATCTCGGTGCGAACGGTCAAGCGGGACTGGACGCGCGCGCGTACGTGGCTTTACGAGATGCTCAGCGGGGACGACGGTGCTCGATCCTGACCGGTGGCAGCGGATCGACCGCCTCTTCGAGGCGGCACTGGACGAGCCACCGGACCGGCGCCTCGAATGGCTGGCGCGCGCCTGTCAGGGCGACGCAGAGCTGTACGACGCGGTCGCGCGGCTCCTGTCGAAGGTCGACGTGGCCGAGGAGGCGCTGGGCGAATCCGTCTCCGATTACGCGGGCCCGATGCTGGCCGCGCTGGCAGCCGAAGGGCCCGGAACGTCGGATGGGGACGGCCCGCTCCCGGCGGGAGGGCGCGTCGGCGCGTACCGGCTGCTCGGGGTGATCGGGCGCGGGGGGATGGGCACCGTCTACCTCGCGGAGCGCGACGATGCGGAATTCGAGAAGCGCGTCGCGCTCAAGCTGGTCAGGCGCGGGATGGACACCGACGACATCCTGCTCCGCTTCCGCTACGAGCGTCAGATCCTTGCCTCGCTCGAACACCCGAACATCGCGCGGCTGTACGATGGCGGCGCCACGCCGGACGGTCGGCCGTACCTCGTCATGGAGTACATCGAGGGCGTGCCGATCACGCGCCACTGCGACGAAGCCCGGCTGTCGATCGACGCGCGGCTGCGGCTCTTCGCCGACGTGTGCCGCGCGGTCCAGTTCGCCCATCAGAACCTGGTCGTCCATCGCGACATCAAGCCGTCAAACATCCTGGTCCAGCCCGACGGCACGGTGAAGCTGCTCGATTTCGGGATCGCGAAGCTCCTGGACCCCGCGGTGGCCGGTCCCGCGCCGAAGACGCGGACAGGGCTGCGCATCTTCACGCCCGAGTACGCGGCGCCGGAGCAGCACGCAGGCGGGGCGGTGACGACGGCGACCGACGTCTACTCGCTGGGCGTCCTGTTGTTCGAGCTGCTGGCGGGCAGACGGCCCGAGGGCCCGCCGGACGCGGCCCGGCCGAGCGCGGCGCTGGGCCGGGGCGCCGCCGGGTCGTCCGACGCCACGGGCGCCGGCTCGCTCGAGGAGATCGCCCGGCGGCGGGGCGCCACGCCGGAACGGCTCCGGCGCAGGCTCCGCGGCGACCTCGACAGTATCGTGGCCACGGCGCTGGCGCGGGAGCCGGCCCGGCGCTACGCATCGGCGGGCCAGCTCCTGGTGGATGTAGAGCGGCACCTGGCCGGGTTCCCGGTCGAGGCGCGCGGCGCCTCGCTCCGCTACCGGGCGGCGAGCTTCGTGCGCCGGCACCGCGTAGGGGTCGCGGCCGCTGCGGCCGTCGTGATCTCGCTGTTCGGCGGGTTGGGCGTCGCCCTGTGGCAGGCCGGGCGCGCGGCGCGCGAACGCGACGAAGCCCGGATCGAGCGCGCCCGCGCTGAACAGGTGTCCGGCTTCGTGCTCGGCCTCTTCGAGGCCGCAGACCCGCTCGCCGAAGAACGGCTCGACACGCTGCGGGCGCGGGACCTTGTTGCTCGGGGCGTCGAGCGCGTGCGCACCGAGCTGGCCGACCAGCCGGAGGTGCGGACCCGGACGCTCGCCACGCTCGGCGAGGTCTACACGAACCTGGGCCTGTACGCCGAGGCGGAGGCGCTGCTGGAGGAGGCGCTCGCGGCGATACCGTCGTCACCCGAGCGTCTGCGCGAACGCGCGGCGGTGCTGACTGCCCTTGTCGGGGTGGCCGACCTGCGCAACTCGTATGTCGCCATCGACACGCTCACCGAGGCGGTGCTGTCGATCTATGCGACGCAGGGGTGGGCGCCGGACTCGCTGTACGCCACCGCCCTGAGCTACCGCGGGGTCGCGCTCGGGATGCTCGGCCGGAGGAAGGAAGCGGAGGCGCTCCACCAAGAAGCGCTCGCGCTCGTCCGGCAGTGGGAGCCGGACGGCGAGCGCTACGCCGCCCTGCTCAACAACCTCGCCACGTACTACGCGAACATCGACGAGCACGCGAAGGCGGAGCCGCTCGTGCTCGAGGCGATCGAGATCGACCGGCGGATCTTCGGGCCCGACCACCCGCAGCTCGCGGCGGACTACAACAATCTGGCGAGCTCGATCCATTACCAGGGCCGGCGCGCCGAGGCCGAGCCGTACTACCGCGAGGCGCTGGCCATCGCCCGCAGGGCGTTCGGACCGGACCACCCGCACGTCGGATTCTTCTCGGAGAACCTCGCCACGCTCCTGGACGACCTCGCCCGTTACGACGAGGCCGAGCCGTATTACCGCGACGCGCTCCGCATCCTCGAGTCGGCGCTCGACGCGGAGGATCCCCGCCTCGCGACGCTGCGGCGCAACCTGGCGCTGAACCGCCTCGCCGTCGGCGCCTACGGCGAGGCGGAGTCGCTGCTGCGCGCATCGTTGGCGGCGCTCGAGGCGACGCTCGGGGCGGACCACCTCTACACGGCGCTCGCCCGGGCGAGTCTCGGCCGCACGCTCACGGCCGCGGGCCGCGCTTCGGAGGGGCTTCCGTTGCTGCAGAACAGCATCGCAGTGATGGAAGGTCAATTGCCGGAGGGTCACTGGCGGCTCCAGGTGGTGCGCAGCGATCTCGGTGCCGCGCTCGCGGCCACGGGCGACGTCGCGGCCGGGGAGCGGGTGCTCCTCGACAGCCATGCCGCCCTCCTTGCCGACCGTGGGCCCGACGACTATTCGACCCGCCACGCCCGCGCGAACCTGGCTCGCTTCTACCGGGCGCGAGGGCAGCCGGAGCTGGCCGCGGAGTACGAGCGGCCGGAGCGGAGCGGGCCATCGCGCTGACCGCTACAGGCTGCACCCGCCCGCGCTCGAGGCGAAATCGACAACCCGCGCGTTTGCAGCCATCCGACCCCGCGCGACCCGCCGAAGCGACGGGGCATGGGCGGATCC